>JAHJIN010000310.1 GCA_018823415.1 Chloroflexota bacterium
ATACCTGCCCCGGCACCCAGGATCTCACCATAGGTCTCCCACGCCAACTCGAAATCGAACCCGGTCGGGTTCTGGCGCTCCACGTGGCAACCCTGTTCAGCCAACGTGCCGGCCAGTGCCTGCAAGGCCGCCCGTGTCTCGGCCGTCACCGGCGCGCCGCCGAAATCATCGGTCCAGGCCAGGCGCAGCCCGGGCAGGGGACGCGGCGGCGCATCGCCCAGGGGGACCGGCGGCACCTCCCAGTCCTGGCTGTCCGGCCCGGCGATGAGCCCCAGACACAGTCGCAGGTCGTCTATGGAGCGCGCCAGGGGGCCGAAAACGCCCATGTGCCGCACGGTTTTTGCCACGCCGGGCGGAGGCGGGATGTGGCCGGTCCCCGGGACCCGATGCTCCGTGGGTTTGAAGCCATACACGCCGCAAAAGTGGGAGGGGATGCGGATGGACCCGCCGATGTCGCTGCCCAGCTCCAATGGCGATAGCCCGGCCGCCACCGCTGCCGCGCCGCCGCCGGTGCTGCCCCCGGGCGTGCGCGCCAGGTCCCAGGGGTTGTTGGCCCGGCCAAAGATGGGGCTGTTGCTCTGGACGTCCATCGCCATCTCGGGCATATTGGTCTTGCCCAGGACGATGGCCCCGGCGGCCTTGAGCCGGGCCACGACGGTGGCGTCCTGCTGCGGCACGTACTCGGCCAGCGGCTTGAAGCTGGCGGTGGTGCGTAGCCCGGCCGTCTCGTACACGTCCTTGATGGTCACTGGTACGCCGTGGAGCGGTCCCCCGGTCTCGCCTCGGGCCAGGGCCGCGTCGGCTTCTGTGGCGCGCTGGCGAGCGCCGCCCTCGTCCAGGGTGACGATGGCGTTGAGAGCCGGGTTGTGCCGGGCGATCTGGGCTAGGTGCGCTTCCAGCACCTCAACGGCCGAGACCTCTCGTTGGCGGATGGCATTGGCGAGCTGGTGAGCGGTGGAAAAGACGAGGTCAGTCACAAGCTCTCCTTTAGTGCCGGATCACCTCGTGGTTGCCGTAGCGCATTATCCAGGCCAGGTCGCCGGCGACGTGTGTGGAAGCGGTGTGTGGTCATGGTGTTGGCCCTCGTGGTCTCGCGTTGTGCAGCCCGGCCGTCCGCCGGGGGCTGGCGGATGGCTGGGTTACACAAGAAGTAACGACACCCCTACGGGTATCCATTGTCTCCTGACCGGGTTGGCTCCCCATTCTTGTAGTGCTCGGTTACGATCAGTGTCAGTGGATTTGCGATCCCGGGGATAACCTGAATCCTGTTCACCACCAGTTTGCCCAGGGCCGCATTGTCTTTGACGCGCACGGCGGCCAGGACATCGTAGGGACCTGTGACCACGTTGGCCCAGCGAACGCCCTTGACCTGTAGGGTGCCATCTTGACTCTCCTCTGTCCAGTTGTGTCTGGAAGCTTCTGCTGCGACCTCGGAGGCTGCACCCAGTTCGGTCTTGATCAGCAGGAATGCAACAGTGTCTTCACGGTCTTCTATGCGCTTCATATGCCCCTCCTATCTCGAGTATCTTGTTGATGCGACGCATGGTGCAAGTGAATTTCACGATTGGCGTTCTGTTTTCCTCAGCCACTCCTGCGTCTGAGTCAGGTATCCTCGAGCCTGGATCCGACCAAAAATCGACAGCCCTGCGAACAAATGCTCACAGGTGCGCCCCCTGTCGTCTGGCTGTCCACGGCTCGCGTAAGCTATGCCCAGAAGCAGGTGGGTCTTGCCCGTTTCGGCCAGCAGGTGAGCTTTTTCTAGCAACTGCTGGCTTTTTGTCAGGCAGGCTATGGCTTCGTCCCAATCGTTCCGCTGCCCGTGCAAATGCCCGGAGCAACGGTGCATAAGGCCCAGAAACACATCAGACGGCTCTGCCCCGGCGGCCGCCCGCGCCAGTTCAAGGTACTGCTGAGCCGCGTCGAATTCGCCCTGTGTGGCGCTGAGGTGAGCTAGGCCCAGGTTAATCTCTGGGACAAAACGCAAGTGCTGTGTGTCCCGGCTCACGGCCTCGGCTGTCTGCAGATGGCGACGCGCGTCCACCAACTGCCCTAAAGCCTCACTGACCGTTCCGAGGAGCCGGTGCACTTCAATACGCCGGGCGGCCACGCCAGATTCCTGGGCCAGAAGCAGTGCCTGCTCGAGCTGGGTGACGGCTGGTTCCCATTGCCCACGGTCCAGGTGCAACTCGGCAGAGGTCTGGAGAAGCAGCGCCTCGTCGCGCGTATCCCCGATGCGTCGCGCTACCTCGAGGCCCTCGTTAAGACGCTCTAGCGCCTGGTCCATCTGTCCCCACAGACGGTAACTGTCTCCCACATTGTTGCACGCCTGGGCCATTCGCACGAGATCGCCCAATTCCCGATAGTGAGCCAAGCTCTGTTCGTGGTACTCGCATGCAGCAGCCAGATCCCCCTGGCTCTTGGCGATAATGCCCACCGTCCTGTAGGCGTCGGCCAATCCTCGAGTATCTGCGGTCTGCTGCGAGATCGCGAGGCTGGCGCGGGCGTATTCCTTGGCCTGGTCTAGCTGGTTTCTGGAGATAAAAAGATAGGCCAGCCCAAAGTGAACACGGCTGGTCTCGGTGAGAGGGGGTAAAGGACTCAACCGGGCCAACGCGGTCTCAAAGTACTGCTGCGCCTCTGTCAGATTCCCTTGTAGCAGGTAAACTGCCCCCACCTTCCGCGACCCCCGGGCCTGGTCCTCTGCCGCTTCGGCCAGGGACAAAAAGGCCGTATAGTGCTCCAGCGCCTCGTCGAGACGAGACAGGTTTTCCAGGTACACGTCGCCCAGGCCCTCGTGGATGTGGCGCAGGCGGGCCACGTCTCCCGCCGCCTTGTCCAACGCCGAACGGTAAAAGCTGATGGCTTCCTGGCTGGCCCCCAGCCGGCGCGCCCGGTCGCCGGCCTGGAGCAAATAGTGGACCGCTTTCTCTGGTTCTGCCGCATGGTCCCAGTGATAGGCCAAGAGTTCCACCTCCTCTTCGAGGCGATCCGGGAACAGGGCCTCCAGCGCCTCGGCCACGCGCCGGTGAAAGGTTCGCCGTTCGCGCAGCAACAGGCCGCTGTAGGCCGCCTGCTGGGTCAGGTGGTGCTCAAAGATGTACTCCAGCTCGGGCACCCGTGCCTGCTCGCGGATCATCTGCTCCTGCTGCAAGGTCGACAGGCGTTGGTCCAGAGTCTCCCGCTCCGGCGCCGGGGCCGGCGACCGGTCGCGCACGACGGTCAGGACGCGGTAGAGGAACGTTCGCCCGATGACGGCCGCCATCTGCAATACCCGCTTGGTGTCCTGCGACAACTGGTCGATGCGGGCCATGAGCACGCCCAGTAGGGTATCCGGGATGGAGATGTCGGTGGCGTCCCGGGTGGCCTGCCATCGGCCGGTGTCCCGGTCCAGCACGATGGCCCCCCGGTCGATGAGAACGCGGAGGATCTCTTCCACATAGAAGGGATTGCCTTCGGCGCGGCTGAGGACACTTTCCCGGAGCGATGGCGGGAGCCCCTCCACGTGCAGCAGGTTGCGCACCAGCGCCTCGCTCTCGCCGGCGGAGAGGGGTTCGAGCGTGAGCGCAATGTGATGATGACGCTCGGCGGCCGCCACGATGCGCTGGCAAGCCGGCTCTCCCTCGGGCCGAAAGACGCACACCAGGAGCAACGGGGCGCTGCTGGTCAGGGGCAGCAGGTGCTCTAGCAACTCGACGGAGGAGGGATCGGCCCATTGCAGGTCCTCGCACACGATGACCAGGGGCTGCTGCCGGGCTGCCGCTTCGACAAGGCACGCCACGGCGCGAAACGTGCCGCCCTTGAGCGACCCGCCGTCCAGGGCGCGCAGCGGCGCTTCCTCCTCGGCCGAGAGGGGCAGGGCCAGAAGCCGTCCCAGGTACGGATAGACGCTCGCCGCGTGGTCCGGGCACAGGGCCGCCACGCGGTCCCGCAGCGTGTCGCGCGTGGCGGCCGGGGGATCTTGATGGCGCAGCCCCAGCAGCCGGCGCAGCACGTCCAGCCAGAGCAGGTAGGCGGTGGCGGTGCCGTGGGACTGGCAGCGGCCTTCCACCCAGCGTAGGGGCGCGGACACCGCGCCCCCCCCAGCCACCTGGGTCCTCGCCTCAGCCACCAGGCGTGATTTGCCCAGGCCAGCCTCGCCGACGATGGTCACGATGCCACCATCCGGCAGCCGCTCGACGGCGGCTTGCAGAGCCTGGAGCTCGGCTTGCCGCCCCACCAGGGGCGAGGTCAGCCCGGCGATGCCGCGCACCGGGCCGGGCGCGGCCCGCAGGCCCAGCAGCCGGTACACCGAGACCGGCTCGGCCTTGCCCTTGACGGTCACCGGGTCCAGCGCCTCAAACTCGAACAGCGGCGCGGTCAGGCGGTGGGTATCTGGCCCCACCAGGATCTCGCCCCGTTCCGAGACTTCTTCCAGCCGCGAAGCCAGGTTGACCGGGTCGCCCATCACCGAGTAGGTCTGCTGGCCCCGGGCACCGATGCTCCCGGCGATGACCAGGCCCGAGTTGACCCCAAAGTGCACGCCCAGGTCCACGCCCCGCTCGGCGTTGAACCGGGCCAGGGCCTCGCGCATCTCGAGCGCGGCGCGCAGGGCGCGCTCTGGGTCGTTCTCGTGGACCACCGGCGCGCCGAACAGGGCCATGATCTCGTCGCCGATGAACTTGTCCACGGTGCCTTCATAGCGTTCCACCACCGGTACCAGCCACCCGAAGCAGGCGTTCAGCAGATCGCGCACGACCTCTGGGTCCATGGTCTCGGCCAGGGCGGTGAATCCCGAGATGTCGGCGAACAGGACGGTGACCGGCTTGCGCTCCCCGGCCAGCTCGGGCACGACCATCGGCCGGCGCAATGCTTCCACCTGCCGGCGCAGCGACTCCAGGGCCAGGTCTGCCACGGCATCGCCCAACGTGGTGCGCCGGGCCTCCAACGCGGCGATGGCGGATTCCAGCTGAGCGATCTCGCGCTCTTGCATGATACGGCTCCTTGCCTGAGCCAAGACTGAGTCGGGGGCTCGAATTAACGCAGCGACGTCAATGTGTTGGCATTTCGCTCACTGTTTGTTTCGTGTGCGCAGTTGCCGCGCTTTTCGCTGCAATTGATAAAAGTATTCCGTCTCGGTAATCGCAGCCACCTGATGCGCCTTTTTGACCTCGTCGATCTCGATGTGTAGTTGCTCCACCTGTTTTTTCAGGCGTGTCTCGCGCGCTGTGACTTCTTGGGCCATGCGGTGAAAGATGCGCGCCAGATTGCCCAGATCGTCGCGCCGCTGGGTTTCCTGGAGCAAGAGGTCCGCGTGGTACTCGCCGCGTTCCAGCATTTCTGCCGCAGAGGTCAACTGGCGCAGCGGGCGCCCGATGCCGCGCGCCAGCCAGACGGCCACGCCGATGGATAGCCCAGCTACCACAACCAGAGCAATGATCAGCTGGGTTTGGGTTTGCTGGGCGAGAGACATGATCTGGGCATCAGTGGCCTGAATGGGCCGGGAAAACTCGTCGATATAGGTGGTCGCCGCAACCATCAAGGTGACATCGTGGAACGGCTCCACCACCGGCGTCATGACCATGTACTTTTGCCGGATGGAATCGTCCGGGTCCTGCCAGTCGTAGTAGCCATCCGTTTCCATACCGGCGAGGCTGGGTTCAAAGACAGCCCAGAAGGTGGGGAGCTTCTCGGCCAACTCGCTCATGGGGTGGTCGATCAAGGCGACGTTGGGATGCAGGCGTACCAGACCGGTGCCGGCTTCGTACAGAACGGTATAGCCGGTCTCGCCGACTTTTTGAATGGCGATGCTCTGAAAAGTTTCGCTGGTTTGCAGGTCTTTCAGGGTTGCCTGGGGATGAGCCTGTAAATAGATCGTCACCTGCCGGCTCACGTCTTGTGCTTTCTGACGGATGGTTTCTTCGCCCAGATGTTTGAGCGCGGCAGTGCTTTCTTCTATGGCCAGGTTCCCAACATGCTCCATGGCCTGCAGTCCAACGTAGCCCACGGCCGCCAGTGGCAACAGAGACACCAGCAGGAAGGAAAGAATCAGCCGGGTAGAGATTTTCATGGTCTCCTTATGCTCCTCACTGGATAAGGCGCGGTTACCACCATTACTTGAGGCGTGCTAGTGGATGCGCATGCTAGGCGCCCCAGCTAGCGAATGAAAAGCCCAATTGGTATGCCGTAGATCATTGCCAGCAGCACTCCCAACACGATACCCAGCCACCACCTTACTCCTAGATGTCTTCATATTGCCGATCTTTGACAAATGAGACAAGATTTCGGTACAAGTGTTACGAATGCTGAACGCATACTAGCCGACGCAAATTGTGCTCTTGCGACGGCTCAAACCGGAGTATGTGATCTGCTCACCAGG
>JAHJIN010000311.1 GCA_018823415.1 Chloroflexota bacterium
CAGATGACCGAGTCCGCCCCGGTGGCCTGGCAGGACGTGGCCGGCCGGCGCGTGCCGGTGGCCGTATCTTTCCAGGTTCGCGGGCAGACGGTGGGCTTTTGCCTGAGCGACTATGACCCGGCCTATCCCCTGACCATTGACCCCAACTATCACTGGCACACCTTTTACGGGAGCAGCGGCGATGATAACGGCAATGCCATCGCCGTGGACGGCGGCGGCGACGTCTATGTAGCCGGGCAGAGCGGCGCCGCCTGGACCGGCCCTGGCGGCGAGAGCCCCCTCCACGCCTACACCGGGGGCGATGACATCACCGTGCTCAAGCTGAGCAGCGCCGGGGTTTATCAATGGCACACCTTCTACGGGACCAGCGCCATTGATCGCGGCGCCGCCATCGCCGTGGACGGCAGCGGCGACGTCTATGTGGCCGGGACCAGCTACAACACCGCCTGGACCGGCCCTGGCGGCGAGAGCCCCCTCCACGCCTACACCGGGGGCAGTGACATCGCCGTGCTCAAGCTGAGCAGCGCCGGGGTCTACCAGTGGCACACCTTCTACGGGGGCGGCAGCAATGATTACGGCTATGGCATCGCCGTGGACAGCAGCGGCAACGTCTATGTGACCGGGCGCAGCGGCGGCGGCTGGACCGGCGACGGCGGCGCGCCCCCCCTCCACACCCGCACCGGGGGCTATGACATCGCCGTGCTCAAGCTGAGCAGCGCCGGGGCCTACCAGTGGCACACCTTCTACGGAGGCGGCGGCGATGAGCGCGGCACTGACATCGCCGTGGCCGCCGGCGGCGACGTCTATGTGGCCGGGTACAGCACCGCCGCCTGGACCGGCGACGGCGGCGCGGCCCCCCTCCACGCCTACATCGGGGGCGATGACATCCACGTGCTCAAGCTGAGCAGCGCCGGGGCCTACCAGTGGCACACCTTCTACGGGGACAGCGGCACTGATCGCGGCAGCGCCATCACCGTGGACGGCAGCGGCGACGTCTATGTGGCCGGGAACAGCGCCACCACCTGGACCGGCGACGGCAGCGCAGCCCCCCTCCACGCCTATACCGCGAGCGTTGACATTGCCGTGCTCAAGCTGAGCAGCGCCGGGGTCTACCAGTGGCACACCTTCTACGGGGATAGCGGCGCTGATCGCGGCAGCGCCATCGCCGTGGCCGGCGGCGACGTCTATGTAGCTGGGAACAGCGACGCCACCTGGACCGGCCCCAGCGGCGAGGGCCCCCTCCATGCCTACACCGCGAGCGTTGACAGCGCCGTGCTCAAGCTGAGCAGCGCCGGGGCCTACCAGTGGCATACCTTCTACGGGGATAGCGGCGCTGATAACGGCAACGCCATCGCCGTGGCCGGCAGCGGCGGCGTCTATGTGGCCGGGTCCAGCGACGCCGCCTGGACCGGCGACGGCGGCGCGGCCCCCCTCCACGCCTACACCGGGGGCAATGACATCACCGTGCTGCAGTTGGCGCCATCCGCCACGGCCGTGACGTTGGCATCCTTTGACGCGGCGGGGCACGGCAACGCAGCCGCCGCAGCGGCCCCTCTGGCCCTGGGCGCGGCGCTGGCGCTGGGCGTCGTGGTCCACACGCTTCGCGCACTGCGTGTGGCCGGCGCGGCCTGGCGCGTATCCCGCCGCCGGTAAGGAGTCGTCCAAAAACAACTTCGGGTTTTCGCGCTTCAGATTTTCGTGTATAATGCTCCTGCCCGTTGGGGCAGGAAGGTCAAAGATATGTCAGCACCAGATGTGTACCAATGCCAATGTCCAGATTGCCAACAACCCGGCGACCAGCCCCACAAAGAGCTTCATCACCAGATGAATCTGCTCCTCAGTCGATTGGATGAACAGCAGCGGCGTTGGTATGTGGCCTTGGAAGCCAAGATGCTCGGCCATGGCGGTGCCACCCGACTGGCCCAAATCACTGGGATGCATGTCGATACCATTCACCGCGGGCGCGCGGAACTGGATCGCGAGTTGGCTGACCGGCCCGTGGATCGGGTGCGCCTGCCGGGTGGCGGCCGGCCGCCAGTGGAAAAAAAACGCCTGGGATCGAACAAGCTCTAGAATCCCTGGTGGAAGGCGAAACGGCGGGCGACCCCATGAGTGACCGGAAGTGGGTGCGTAGTAGTTTGCGCCACTTGAGTAGGGCCTTGGCCAAAAAGGGCTACCAGGTGGGTCGCATGACCGTGCGGCGCTTGCTGCGTCAGGCTGGCTATTCGCTGCAGGCCAATCGCAAACAGGATGATGGTGCCCCGCATCCCGATCGGAACCGCCAGTTTCGCTACATCGAGCGGGTGAAAAAGCTGTTCTGTGCCCAGGGCCACCCGGTGATTAGCGTCGACGCCAAGAAAAAGGAACTGATTGGCAACTTCAAGAACGCCGGGCGGGTCTGGTGTCAGCACGGGGCCGTGGTCAACGTCCATGATTTTCCGGACGATGCGGTGGGACGCGCCGTGCCTTATGGGATCTATGATCTGCAACACGACCAGGGCTATGTCTATGTCGGCACCTCCGCCGATACCTCCGAGTTCGCGGTGGAGGCGATCTGCCGCTGGTGGCGGGATCCCGACCGCCCCACTTTCCCAGACGAAAGCAAGCTGCTGATTCTGGCAGATGCTGGAGGCAGCGATGGCTGTCGCTTTCGCTTGTGGAAGCGGCAACTCCAAGCGCAGCTTGCGGATCGCTTGGGCATTGAAGTCATGGTCTGCCACTATCCAACCGGGGCTTCCAAGTGGAACCCCATCGAGCATCGCTTGTTCAGCCATATCAGTCTGAATTGGGCGGGTCAACCCCTGCGGTCTTTCGAGACGATGTTGGGCTACATCCAGGGCACCATGACCACCACGGGACTCCAGGTCCGCGCTTTTCTGGTGGATCAAGTCTATGAGAAAGGGATCAAGGTTGCGGATCAGGAGATGCAAGCCCTGAACCTCCACCGCCGTCGCATCTGCCCAACCTGGAACTATGTGATCAAGCCCCGGGTGGCATCGCCATGATCGAGTTGCCAATGTCCGAAGTTGTTTTTGGACAACCCCTAACGCCATGCTAGCGCGTGCCCACGCTCCGCGTAGGCGCGGTGGCCCCGTGCGTAGCCTCCCGAAGCAAAGCGAGGGGCTGCGCCGGGAGGGGGACTTGCGCGCCGCCAAGCCCGGCGTGGCGGCGAGTTCACATCGGGGGCGCGATAGCCGTGCCCCACCCACATTCAAACCAACAAGGAGGTTCTCGTGACCAGGAAAGCGTATACCAAACCCCAGATCGAGCAGGTCAAGCTGGTGCCCACGGAAGCGGTACTCGGTGGTTGCAAAACCGATACCAGCGAGGTGGCCCTGGGGAGCTACTGTAACAACACCTGCCCTACCCTGGGCACCTGAGCACGCCAGCCTCCCGCAGGCTCAAGCGAACCATAGGTTCGCCGCCTGCGGGAGGCTACCCCGGCAGAAAGAGTGCGGTAAAAGTCAAGTCGGGATTGGAGGCGTAAAAAACACCTAAATAACGGTAATCGGGACGTCTTGAACCAAGCCTGCCCATCACGATTTTTTCGCTCATGGGGGCTGGTAGCGGTACTATGAGGGCCAG
>JAHJIN010000312.1 GCA_018823415.1 Chloroflexota bacterium
CGTACAAGGCGACGTGGTCGGGCGGCACGGTCTTGAACGCCGATCGCTTCTTCCCCTCGTCCAAATTGTGCTCGGCATGCGGCGAAAAGAACCAGGCGCTTTCACTTTCCGACCGTCAATGGGTCTGTCTGGAGTGTGGCACGGTCCACGACCGGGACGTGAACGCGGCGGTCAATCTGTTGCAAATCACTACCGGGGGAGCCCCGGAAAGTTACACGCAGTGTCCTGTGGACGCCTGTGGAGATATGATTCCCGGTGGGGAATCAGCCCAGGAAGCCCAGGCGCTTTAGCCCTGGGTAGCTCACCCTCCTCTCGCTGTTTGGTATTCGCTCACACAATGCAGGTCGCCCTGTGAGCCACACGCCTCTGTATCGTAGGGGGTGCGTCCCGGACCGCTGCACCCCGCTACGGCTGGCACGTCGCCCCAGTGTAGCGACCCGCTCGTCCCGGGTCGAAAACATTGCGCCGGATTGCCGGTCTGGCGCGAAGCGCTGGAGACTCACCCACACCGCGTAACAACTCCACATCAGTCAGTATACAACAAAAAATCCCCCGGCGCATCCAGCATCCGGGGGATTTCTGATCAGCCAAGTGGATGATCTTTGTATCGGTCAGTTGGCCGATGCGCCCATCGGCCGGCCAGGTCATACTCCCAGGCCAGGACCACCGCCGCGACGCGGTTGGCCGCCCGCCGCTGCATCGATCAGCCACAGCAGGCAGCCAGTGGTGGGCTGCACGATCTGCGCCGGCAGCACATCCGGCTGGTAGGGCCCGGCCAGCACCTTGTGCAGCCGCTCGGCCTTGCCCGCGCCAGAGACGACAAAGGTGACCTGGGCGCCAGCGTTGATGACGATCGGCGTGAGCGTGACGCGCCACGCACCCAGCTTGTCCACGCGATGCGCCACGACCCAACGCACCGGCTCGTGGATCGCCGCCGTGCCGGGGAACAGTGAGGCGGTGTGTCCATCGTCCCCCAGGCCCAACAAGATCAGGTCAAAGCGGGGGCTGCCTCCCTCGGATGGGACCGCAAAGAAGGCACGTAACTCACTCTCGTAGGCGACTGCGGCCTCTATGGGCTCCTGTTCGCCCGGGATGCGATGCACGTTGCCCGCTGGGATGGGCACGTGGTCCAACAACGTCTCGCGGGCCATGCGATAGTTGCTGTCCGGGTGGTCTGGTGGGACGCAGCGCTCATCGCCCCAGAAGACGTGGAGGCGCGGCCAATCCACGCGCCCGGCGAATTCCTCCGTCGCCAGGAGCGCATAGGCCGCGCGGGGCGTGGACCCACCGGCCAGGGCCACGGTACACTGTCCGCAATCGGCAATGGCCTCCTGAGCCCGGGCCACGACATGCTCGACCACTGCTCGCGCCAAGGCGGCTGGATCCGGCTGGACGACGATGTCGGCCATCAGGACTCCTCATGCCCCCCACAGTTATGGTGCCACAACGTCAGGCCCTTGCGTGGGACCAGGCCGCGCCGGGCCAGGAGGGCGTCGGCCTCGGCCGGACCCCAGCTACCGGGCTCATAGACCGCCAGCGGCGGCGCGTCGGGCCGCGCCCAGAAAGCGATGATCGGGTCGACAAGTTGCCAGGCGCACTCGATCCCGTCAGCCCGGGCGAACAGCGACGCATCCCCCTGCGTTGCGTCCAGCAGCAACCGCTCGTAGGCGTCCGGCAGGGCCACCGAGCCCAAATCCTGGGCATAGTGGAACTGCATGTTCACCGACCGCGTGCGCATGCCGGCGCCGGGCTCCTTGGCCTCGAAGCGCAAGTGAATTCCCTCATCGGGCTGGAGGCAAAGGGAGAGGATGTTGGGGGTCATCTCCCGGCCTGGCGCCAGGGGAAACATCAGGTGAGGCACCCCCTTGAACTGGATCGAGATCTCGGTGGCCTTGGTTGCCAACTGCTTGCCGGACCGGAGGTAGAACGGGATGTCACGCCAACGCCAGTTGTCCACAAAGGCCAGGAGCGCCGCATAGGTGGGCGTCTGCGAATCTGGCGCCACGCCGGGTGCGTCGCGATAGCCCCGGTATTGGCCGTGGACGCAGTCTGGCATGGGAGGAACCCGCACGGCCTGGAGTACCTTGACCTTTTCGTCACGCAACGTTTTGGCGTCAAAGATCGACGGCGGTTCCATCGCCGTGAGCGCCAGCAACTGCAAGATATGGTTCTGGAACATGTCACGCAACACGCCAGATCGATCATAATAGCCGGCCCGATGCTCGACGCCGACCGCCTCGGCCATGGTGATTTGCACGTGGTCCACATAGTTGCGGTTCCACAGCGGCTCAAAGATGGCATTGGCAAAGCGAAAGCTCAGAATGTTCTGGACGGTCTCTTTGCCCAGGTAGTGATCCATGCGGTAGACCTGCGACTCGTCAAAGATGGCGTGGACCTGCTCGTTGAGCCGGCGCGCGCTCTCCAGGTCGTGACCGAAAGGCTTTTCGATGACGATGCGGGTCTGGCCCAAGGCGCTGTGGTTCAGGCCGGCCTGCCCCAACTGTTCGATGATCGTCGGGTACAACACCGGCGGCGTGGCCAGGTAAAAGAGGCGGTTGCCCTGGGTGCCGTGGGCGGCGTCAAGCTGCGCCAGCCGGTCGGCCAGTTGGCGGTAGGTGGCCGGATCATCATAGTCGCCGGCCAGATAAGTGTAGCGGTCCGCAAAATCGGACCACAACTCGCAGAGGGTATGGCTGTCAGACTTGAGCCGCGCATAAGCTTGCACGCCTTCAAAGAGCCGGTCGCGAAAGCTCTGGTCAGAGAGAGGCGAACGGGCCACGCCCACCACTCGACTGGCCTGGGGCAGGTAGCCGCCGCAGGACAGGCTGTGTAGCGCCGGCACCAGCTTGCGCTGCGTCAGATCGCCCGAAGCGCCAAAGATGACGATGGCTGTTCTTACAGCGGCCGTAGGAACGGCGGCCGTAGGAACGGCGGCCGTAGGAACGGCGGCCATAGGGTCGTTGTTTAGGGTCATTGAATCCATTGGGCAGTTCCTTTCTCTGTGGTGCAATGCGACACGCGACCGCCGCACACGATATGGTAGACTCGCATTTTAGGCGGCCCGCTTCATCTGGTGGTCTCCCCGTAGAGTGTTGCTGAGTATTTTACTGCCGAGAACGCCAAGGCGGGCACGCCCGTTCGCCGAGTTTTCCTTCTATTTCTCAGCGGTCTCCGCGTGCTCTGCGGTTGAAAGGTGGTCGTTTTCCTTCAACAACACTCAAGAGGGAGACTATCCGTTTTGGGAGGCAACGCTTGCCGGGGCATAAGGTTTGGGGGCAGATGGTGAACTGGTATTGACCCCCAAAAACTGGACCACATGCCAAGATGGAGCACCTGGTGTATAATTCTGGCACTGGTTAGTCTTGGTATTCTGCCCGTCGCCGGGGCCACGGAGGCAATCACATTGACGTCTACAAAACATAACATCATACCCAGACCGGTGTCTGTGCAACCGGGAGAGGGTGCGTTCACATTGACCGCTACCGCCAACATCTGTATAGAGCCAGGAACAGCCGAGGTGATGGGTATTGGTCAATACCTTGCGGACCGCCTCAAGCCCTCAACAGGATACGAGATGTCGGTATTGGCGACCAGCGGTGCTCCCGCGAGTGGGAATATCTATCTCACAACGGTTGACGGGGACCCGGCATTAGGCGAGGAGGGATACGAGCTAGCGATCACACCAGACATGGTCACCCTGGGGGCCTGTCAGCCGGCCGGGCTGTTCAGAGGCATACAGACGATCAGGCAGTTGTTACCCCCGCAGATAGCAAGCTCGACAGTCCAACCCGGCCCGTGGAAGATAGCTGCCGGGATGATCAGAGACTATCCACGTTTTGTCTGGCGCGGCACCATGCTCGATGTGGCCCGGCACTTTTTCAGCGTGGAGGATGTCAAACGCTACATTGACCTGCTGGCGTACTACAAGATAAATCGCTTTCACATGCACCTCTCTGATGACCAGGGATGGCGCATCGCGATCCATACCTGGCCGAATCTGGCTACTCACGGCGGAAGCACCCAGGTCGGAGGCGGTCGGGGGGGATATTACACCCAGGCAGAATATTCGAACATTGTGACCTATGCTCAACGTCGATACATCATGGTGGTCCCCGAAATCGACATGCCGGGGCACACCCACGCGGCCCTGGCTTCCTATGCGGAACTGAACTGCAATGGAGTGGCCCCGGCCCTGTACACGGGTACCGACGTGGGCTTTAGCTCTCTTGACACAGGCCGAGAGAAAACCTGGGCTTTCGTGGATGATGTGATCGGCGAGATGGCTGCCCTGACGCCGGGTCCCTACTTGCACATCGGCGGTGATGAGGCCTCTGCCACGAGCGCGGCCGACTATGTGCATTTCATCGGACGAATACAGGCCATCGTAAACGCTCACGGCAAACAGATGGTCGGGTGGGAAGAGATCGCGCAGGGCAAGCTGCTCGCCACCACGGTCGCACAACATTGGCACAGCGATCTGGCCCGCCAGGCCGTGCAACAAGGCGCAAGAATTATCATGTCCCCGGCATCCACAGCTTACCTGGACATCAAGTATAACGCCGCCACACCGCTCGGATTGAGCTGGCCGGGATACATAGACGTGCAAACTGCTTATAACTGGGATCCAGCGACACAGGTGGTTGGCGTGTCAGAAGGCGATGTGCTGGGGGTGGAAGCTCCGCTCTGGTCCGAGACGCTGCAAACCTTGGACGATATCGAATTCATGGCTTTTCCGCGTCTGATCGGTCTCGCCGAGATTGGCTGGTCTCCGGCGGCTGGAAAAAGCTGGGACGAATACCAGGTGTGCCTCGGTGCTCACGGGCCACGCCTGACGGCACTGGGGGTGAATTTCTATCGGTCTGCGCTCGTGCCCTGGCAATGACCCGGTTCTCAAACTTGAGCCAAGATGACCGCAAGCGCTTGCGAAATTCATCACCGTATTGTCCAGAGCTGGCTCGGCGCGTTGCTCATCTGGGGCCAAGATGGTATAATGCACCAGCGCCGCCAGCCTGGCGCTATTCCAATCCAGATGCCACTAGCGAGACGATGCCCCATGACATTCTTGTTCAACGTGATCTTGCCGATTTTGCTGGTGGCCGGCGTGGCCGCCCTGGCGCAGCGCTGGCTCCGGATCGATGTGCGCCCCCTGTCGCGCGTGGTCTTTTATCTGTTTACCCCGGCCCTGGTCTTTGACTCGCTGTCGCGCTCGACCGTGAATGGCAGCGAGTTTTTGCAGATCAGCACTGTGGCGGTGCTGGTGACAGCGACGCTCTGGGTGCTGGGCGCGGTGCTGGCGCGCTGGCTGCGGCTAGAGGGTCCCACGCGCAGCGCCTTTTTGCTGACGCTGCTGCTCATCAATGCCGGGAATTACGGGCTGCCGGCCACCCAGTTTGCCTTTGGGGACGAGGGCCTGGCCCGGGCCACCATCTATTTCACCATCAGCGCCACGATCAGTGCCAGCCTGGGGGTGTATCTGGCGGCCCGGGGCCGGGCCTCGACGGGGCTGGCGCTGCGCCGGTTGGTCGCCGTGCCCATGGTCTATGCCGCCGCACTGGGTCTGGCCTTTAACCTGGCCCATCTGGCGCTGCCCGAGCCAATAGACAAGGCCGTCGGCCTGTTGGGGCAAGGCGCTGTACCGGCGTTTCTGGTGGTGCTGGGGCTTCAGTTGGCCCACACCTTTGGGGCGCGCCGCCAAACGTTGCACCTGCCGGCCCTGACCATCGTGGCCGTGGGGCGCCTGCTCCTGGCTCCCGCGCTGGCGTTGCTGCTGGCCGTGGCCCTGGGCCTGCCGGTCCTCACGCGCAACGTGGTGCTGCTGGAAAGCGCCATGCCCAGCGCGGTGATGGGCACCATCCTGGCGACCGAGTTTGACGCCGACCCGGGCTTTGTGACTCTGGCCGTGTTTGTCACTACCCTCGCCAGCGTCCTGACGTTGACGCTGTGGTTGAACCTGATGACCATCCTGTAACGGTGGTCGGATTGCCAATCCGACCTGCCCCCAAGAGATCATGTGCAAGGAGATTACCAATGTCCCATCCCCCCATCGACCAGCAGATCACGTTCCTTTATACGCGCGACCTGGCCCGGTCGGCCCGGTTCTATGAAGAGGTGCTGGGACTACCCCTGGCCCTGGACCAGGGCGGTTGCCGCATCTATCGCGTGAGCGCGGGCGGCTATGTGGGCATTTGCCAGCGCACCGACGCACCGGAGCAGCCGGCGGGCGTCATCTTGACCCTGGTGACGCCGGCGGTGGACGAATGGTGCGAGCATCTCCGGGCGCACGGCGTCGTCCTGGAAAAAGAGCCGGCTGTCAACCCGGACTATGGCATCTATCACTGTTTCCTGCGCGATCCCAACGGCTATCTCGTCGAGATCCAGCGCTTTTTGGACCTGGCGTGGGACGCCAGCTAGTCTATCCGCGCACCGTCACCAGGTTGCCGCTCTCGTAGCGGCGCAGGCCTAGGCGAAAAACCAGCCCGGCCAGCGCCGCAAAGCCAATCGTAAACAGCACCAGCACGATGAACGGCGGCCACTGGAAATCGGTCAGGATCTGGGCCGGCACCGCGCTGATGAACGCCGCCGGGATGAGGGTATAGAGCACCACGCGCACCGTCATCGGGAAAATATCCACCGGATACAGGCCAAACGTGATCATGGCCATCCAGCCCTGCCGCTGCAACTCTTCCGCATTCCCCAGAAAAAAGGCCAACGACCCCACAAGCACCGCAAAGCTGACGAAAATGATCGCCCCCAGCGTGCCGAGGAACAGAAACAGGGGCAGTTTGAGCAGCGAGTCGGGCGTGATGAGCAAATAGATAGCCAACCCAAAGACCAGGTCGCCCCAGGCCGGCAGGCTCATGCGACTGATCAACAAGTGCAAGAGCGGATCGGCCGGCAGGGCCAGGTAATAGTCCAGGTTGCCGGTGACGATAATGTTCGCCAGGCGGTTGGCGTTGCCGCAAACCACGGTAGCCAGACCCACGCCAAAGGCGACGACGGCATAGAGGGTAAGCACCCCGCTCAGATTCCAGCCCTGTAACGACGGCAGGCGCGTGAACACCACCCACCAGAAGAACAGCAGCATCACGTCGTTGAGCAACATGCCGGCGGCCTGGAGCACAAACGCCGACCGGTACTCCATGGCCGACATGAGGTTGTGTCGAAAATAGGCCGCAGCCAGGCGCACGATCTTCACCTTGCCTCCTCGACGTCGATCCGTAACCGCTCGCTCCGCGTCCGCTGACTATCCACCATGCACGGCCAGCCGGCGTTGCCCATAGCGCCACACGGCGAGCACGAGCAGCCCAATCACGACGATATATATGATCTGCCCGGCCAGCGCCCCGGCGAACTCGGCCGGGTCAAAGGCCACAAAGGCCCGGGCCGGCGCGTACGAGATAAACTGAAAAGGCAGCACCCGCACCACCCCCTGAAGCCAGTCGGGAAAGAACTCGAGCGGCAGGAACAGCCCGCCCACGGTAAACAGCAGCTTTTGATAGATCCAGAACACCGGCGTCACCTCTTCGATCAAGAACGCCAGCAGGCCAATGAGCACCATCATCAGCGCGTCCAACACCAGCGCGCCGGCCGCCAGTACCAGGAACCCGACGAAACCGGCCGGCGTCGTCGCCACGGTACGTACGAAAACCAGCACCACCGCCGCCGCCACGAGCAGGTTCATCACAAAGCGCGGCGCCGACTCGCCCAGCGAGTGGGCGACCATAAAGGCCGGGTAGCTCAGGGGCCGCACCAGGGTATAGGCCACGTCTCCGCTGCGCACCGCCTCCCCGATCTCGACAAACACCCGCGACCCGCTGAGCGTGATCGTCTCGGTCACAGCCAGATACCAGCACATGGCCGGCAGGGTATAACCGGCCAGCGTGCCCTGCTCGCTTACGCCAAAGGCCGTGGTCCACAGGGCGATAAACACCCCCATGAACAGCACCATCGACAGTGCCCGGGTGACAAACTCGCCGCGATAGGTGAGCTGCTGCCGGGCGTTGGTGCGGGCAATGGTGACGTATTTAGTCACCAGGGCAGGGGAGAAAACGGGTTTCTGAGCGACCACGTTCATGTCTCACCCTCTGCATTCTCGGTTGGCGGCCCCTCCTGGTAGATGCGAGCGATGATCGCTTCCATCGGGGGATTGTCCACGTTCAGGTCCACCACGCTATAGCGCTCCAGCAACCGGGTCATCACCGCATCGATGGGTACCGTGTCGGTGTCCACCTCCAACCGCACGCCATAGCCCTTGTGCTTTGCCACCTGCACGCCGGCCATCTCGAAGCCCTCAAAGGGCTGTCCAAGTTTGAGCGATACGGTCTTGGAGCGGATGTAGGAACGCTTGAGGGCGCTCACTTTGCCGTCGTAGATGACCTCGCCGTGGTTGATGACCATGGCGCGCCGACACAGCGTCTCCATATCGCCCACATCGTGGGAGGTGAGGAACACGGTGATGCGCTCCTCCTGGTTGAGCTGGAGGATCAGGTCCCGGATGCGCGCCTTGACCACCACGTCCAGCCCGATGGTGGGCTCGTCCAGAAAGAGGATGCGCGGGCCGTGGATCAGGCTGGCGGCAATCTCGCAGCGCATGCGTTCGCCCAGCGACAGCTTGCGGACCGGCGTGTGCAGGTAGGGTGTCAGTTCGAACAGGTCCACCAGCCGGGCCAGTCGCCGGCGATAGACTGCGTCGTCCAGCTCATAGATGCTCGCCAGCAGGTCAAACGTGTCCTGCGGCGGCAGGTGATACCAGAGCTGCGACTTTTGCCCAAACACCGCGCCAATGTGGTAAGCGAGCTTTTCTCGCTGGCGCCAGGGGACATAATCCAGCACCTGGGCCTGGCCGGTGGTGGGGAACAGGATACCGACGAGCATCTTGATCGTCGTGCTTTTGCCGGCGCCATTGGGGCCGATGAACGCCACGCGCTCGCCCTCGTCCACGGTGAACGAGATGTCGCGCACGGCATGCACCTCTAACGTACGCGGGCGCACCAGGGCGCGCAGACTGCCGCGCAGACCGGAGGCCTTTTCCTTGGCTACAAACGTCTTGCCTAGATCGGTTACGGTGATGACCGGCATGATAACCCGCCTGTGTGAGTAGGGGTGGTGTCATGATTATAACGGCTGGGTATGGTCTCGTCAAGCTCCAGAAATCGCGTGACTGTTCAACAAATGGAAAAACTGCCAGCAGCGGGATGCCGATCTGAGATTCTGGCGCTACGGAACTCCCCAGTGGGAAAGAGCGCGTACCCGGACCAGTTTTGTAGTGTTAGTGGGATGCGCCGAAATGGGTTCCCAGATTTTGAACAGTCACAAATCCCCCAGCCCATAGCGCCAGGCCGGTGCCGCCTCCTGGGTTGGACGTGGTAATGCCCGGACCTGCTTGACAGGCCCTTTGTCGTAGATTATAATTTAGCCAGCTAACTATTAGCTAACTAAACAAGGAGCGGGCACATGAACCCAGAATCCATGCCGGAAACCATCGGCTATTTGCTGGCCCAGACCTGCAAGCGCCACCGGTTCCGGGCCCACGCCCAACTGGAAGCGATGGGGCTGTACCGGGGGCAGCAGTTCATCCTCATGGTCCTGTGGGAGCAAGAGGGCCGGACCCACTCGGAGTTGGCAGAGGTGCTGCACGTGCAGCCGGCCACCATGTCAAACGCACTCAAGCGCATGGCCAAGGCCGGGTTCGTGGAGCGCCGGCCGGACCCGGACGACCAGCGCGTGTCCCGGGTTTACCTCACCGACGCCGGCCGCGCGGTCCGCGATGCGGTGGAGCAGATGTGGCGTGACATGGAAGCACAGACCTTTGCCGGGTTCAGCCCGGATGAATGCCTGACGCTCCGGGGTTACCTGCTCCGCATCATCGCCAACCTGACAGAGGAAGGATGATACCAACCTTCCCGAAAGCCATGCCCTGAGCGAAGCAAAGGGTCAGCTTTCGGGAAGGTTCGCTTGGTACTGGAAGAAAGGACTCACGGATGCAATCTCTCCGCCGAATGACCCACTTTGTCAAACCCTACTGGAAGGCCAGCGCCCTGGCGTTGCTCCTGCTGGTCAGCGTGGTGGCCATGGACCTGACCATCCCGCGTCTGATCCAGCGCATCATCGACGAGGGCATCGCCCACCACGACCTGACGACAGTATGGACCACGGCCCTGCTCATGCTGGGGGCGTCGATTCTCAGCGCCCTGCTCATGGTCGCGAACACGCTGCTGGCGGTGCGGGTGGGCCAGTACTTTGCCGCCGACGTGCGCAGCGCCCTGTTTCGCAAGATTCAGTCGCTCTCTTTCGGCAATCTGGACCGGCTCCAGACCGGCCAGCTCTTGATCCGCCTGACCAGCGACGTCAACCAGGTGCAGTTGATCGTCATGCTGTCGCTGCGCATCATGACCCGCGCGCCGCTGATGATGATCGGCAGCGTGATCCTGCTCATCCTGACCAGTTGGGAGCTGGCGCTGTTGATGCTGGTCCTGCTGCCCATCACCGGGGCCGTGGTCTGGGTTTTTATCGCCCGAATGCAGCCGCTCTTTTTGCAGGTCCAGCGTCGGCTGGACAAGCTAAACACCGTCTTGCAGGAGAACCTGGCCGGCGTGCGCGTGGTCAAGGCATTCGTACGGGCCGAGCACGAGAACGCCCGCTTTGACCAGGCCAACGTGGCCCTGACGAACCAGACCATCCGGGTGATGCAGTTCATGTCCATGCTGATCCCCACCATGATATTTCTCATGAACGTGGGGACCGCCGCCGTCATCGGGTTGGGCGGGGTCCAGGTCAGCAACGGCACGCTCACGGTGGGCGCGGTGGTGGCCTTTGTCAACTATTTGCTCTCCACCATGTTTCCGCTGCTCATGCTGGGCATGATGGCCGGCCCATTCTCGGCGGCGCAGGCGTCGGCCGGGCGAATCGTGGCGGTGCTGGATAGCGAGCCGGAGGTGCAAGACCGCCCGCAGGCCCGCGCGCTGCCCTACGTCGCCGGCCGCATCGCCTTTGAGAACGTCTGCTTTAACTATAATCACGACTGCGGCGAGCCGGTGCTCAAGGGCGTCAACCTGGTGGCCGAACCCGGCCAGACGGTGGCGATCCTGGGGGCTACCGGCGCCGGCAAGTCCACCCTCGTCCAACTAATCCCCCGCTTTTACGACGCGACCGAGGGCCGTGTCACCCTGGACGGCGTGGACGTGCGCGACCTGCCGCTGGAGTCCCTGCGCGCCCAGATGGGAGTAGCGCTCCAGGAGGCGGTGCTGTTCAGCGGCACCATCCGCGACAACATCCGCTACGGGCGGCCAGACGCGCCAGACAAAGAGGTGGTCGCGGCAGCGCAGGCGGCCCAGGCCCACGATTTCATCACGGCCTTTCCCAACGGCTATGACACTCTCGTGGGACAGCGGGGCGTGAACCTGTCCGGCGGGCAAAAGCAGCGCCTCGCCATCGCCCGGGCGCTGCTGGTGCAGCCGCGCATCCTCATCCTGGACGACAGCACCAGCGCCGTGGACGTAGAGACCGAGTCCCGCATCCAGGACGCGCTGGACCGGCTCATGGATGGCCGCACGAGTTTTGTCATCGCCCAGCGCGTCAGCACGGTGCTCAATGCCGACAAGATCGTGGTGCTGGACCGGGGCCAGGTCGCCGCCGAGGGCACGCACGCCGAGCTGTTGGCCTCCAGCCCCATCTACCAGGAAATCTACCAGTCGCAACTGGGCGCGTCAGAGAGAGGTGCCGCCCATGTCTAAACAACCCGCAAACCAGGCATCCCAACAAGCGATGATCGGCGGGCCGCGCGGGCCGGCCGCCCACGGCAGCACGCGCATCGAAAAAGCCCGCAACCCACGCGGCGCGCTCGTCCGGCTGACCATGTACCTGCGCCCCTACAAGCTGTCGCTGGTGGTGATACTGGTCCTCGTCGTGTTGAGCACGGTAGCGAGCCTGATCGGGCCGTACCTGATGGGCGTCGCCATCGACCGCTACATGGGGGCCGGCGACCTGGTGGGTCTCGTGCTCATCACCCTGGCGATGATCCTCGTTTACCTGTTTGCCTGGCTGACCCAGGCGGTGCAGAACTGGATCATGGCGACGGTGGCCCAGCAAGTGCTGCGCACCCTGCGCCGGGACCTGTTCGAGCACCTGCAGACGCTGTCCCTGAGCTTTTTCGACCAGCGGCCCCAGGGCGAACTGATGAGCCGCCTTACCAACGACATCGACGCCATCAACCAGGCGCTATCCCAGAACGCGACGCAACTCATCTCGGGCCTGCTGACCCTGGGCGGCATCATGGTGATGATGTTCGTCCTCAACCCGTGGCTGGCCCTGGGCAGCCTGCTGGTCTTTCCGCTGATGATCGGCGTGACGCTGGCCGTGGGCAAACGTACCCGCACCGGCTTTCGTAGTTTGCAGATGCAGCTGGGTCAGTTGAACGGCCTGATGGAAGAGACGCTCAGCGGCGAGCGCGTAGTGCAGGCCTTTGGGCAAGAAGACGCGGTCCTGGCGGCCTTTGACAAGGCTAACCGGACCGTGCGCGAGGCCGGCATCCGGGCGCAGTTCTTTCCCATGCTCATCCCGCCGCTCATGGGCATCCTGAGCACCGCCGACATTGCGGTGGTGGCCGGGCTGGGCGGCTGGCTGGCGCTTCAGGGGCTGGTCAGCGTGGGCGTCATCGCCACGTTCATCTCCTACGCCCGGCGCTTTGCCGACCCCCTGCGCCAGTTGGCCGACCTCTACAACTCGATCCAGGCGGCCCTGGCCGGCGCCGAGCGCATCTTTGAGGTCATCGACCAGCAGCCCGAGCTGACCGACGCGCCGGATGCCACCCTGCTCGACGACGCGGCCGGCGCCGTGGCCGGCGACGTGGTCTTTGACCACGTGGATTTTGGCTACGTGCCCGGCGTGCCGGTGCTCAAGGACGTGAGCCTGGAAGCTCAGCCCGGCCAGACCGTGGCCCTGGTGGGACCCACCGGCGCCGGCAAGACCACCATGGTCAACGTGCTGTCGCGCTTTTACGACATCCAGGGCGGCGCCATCCGCATCGACGGGCGAGACATCCGCCACATCCAAAAGGACAGCCTGCGCCGGCAACTGGGCATCGTGCTGCAAGACACGTTCCTCTTTTCCGAGACGGTGATGGAGAACATTCGCTACGGCCGGCTTGACGCTGCCGACGAGGAAGTGATGGCGGCGGCCCGGCTGGCGAACGCGGACCAGTTCATCCAGCGCCTGCCCCGGGGCTACCAGACCCCACTGTCGGAGCGGGGCGGCAACCTGAGCCAGGGCCAGCGCCAGTTGCTTGCCATTGCCCGCGCGATTCTCGCGGACCCGGGCATCCTCATCCTGGACGAGGCCACCTCCAGCGTGGACACCCGCACCGAGGCGCGCATCCAGGAGGCGCTGCTGCGGCTGATGGACGGCCGCACCAGTTTCGTCATCGCCCACCGGCTCTCCACCATCCGCAACGCCGACCAGGTGCTGGTCATCAACGATGGCGAGATCATCGAGCGGGGCACCCACGACGAGCTGCTGGCCCAGCGCGGGTTCTACCATCACCTGTACTGGAGCCAGTTCAAAGGGAACGCCGTGCAACCCGGCGCCGGTGAGTTGGCCCCGTAGGAGCCGCCAACGCGCGCGGTGGATACGAAAATGTATCGCAGTGGGGCGGCTCAGGGGAGCCGCAGTCTGCTACGAGAAGCGATTGACAAGGAGGCAAGATGAACACGCGCAATCTGTTCCAAGGCTTGATACGCTGGCTGGTGGTGTTATCGCTGGGGATGACCATGATCCTGGTGATGGCGCCCCCGCCATCGGCCACGGCCGCCACCACGATTTGCGGCTGGGTCGAAAATCCGTTCGGTGGCCCGGGGAACATGGGAGTGTTGGCATTGACCCTGACGGTCTGCGACACCAACCGGGCGTTCCCCTTTGAATTCTTTTACGGGACCTTTGAACCATCGGCCCAGGCCCAGGTGGATACGCTGCTGGCACAAGGCGCGATCCCCGGCTATGTCCGCATCACCGACCCGGTGCTTCGCACCTTTGCTGACAACACCACCATGCTGGTCGGCTTCTCTCTTATCGAGCCGATAGCCGGCTGCGAGGCGTGTAACCCGCCCCCGCCGACCATCCCGGCCCCTACCGCCGTCAAACCGCCCCCGCCGACCGTCCCGCCCCCTACCGCCGTCAATGTGCCCGCGCCGACGAACCCGCCCCCCACGGCCGTCAATGTGCCCGCGCCGACGAACCCGCCCCCCACGGCCGTCAATGTGCCCGCGCCGACGAACCCGCCCCCCACGGCCGTGCCCACGCTCTGCGGGCTGAGCACCTCCGCCGCTATCCAGTCGAGCATGACCGGCACCACTCGGCCGGTCCTCATCCCGTGTGGGTCCAACCAGCCCATCGCCTTTGGCGCGCTGGGCCAGTGGGGCGACGAACGCCTCTATCGCTTTTACAACCCCCAGATCGCGCCCACGGACAAACAAGACTCGTCGCTGGGGGCCATCGAGCTAGAGCTGGTGGGGTGGGACCGCATGGAGGAAATCCCGTCCTGCCAGGCCTGTGAACAGGCCGACCCCCATCCACAATACCAGAACTCGCTCATGCTCAAGTCGCTGGCGTGGGTCAGCCCGCCGGTGGCGTTCGAGCCGGCGACGCTGATCCTGACGCTGGAGGGCGAGGGCACCGACATCCAAAAAGCGTCTTTTCTCGTCGAGATCAGCTTTGGCGAAGATTTCCCCTATCACGAGATCCAGTACACGTTCGACAGCCAGGACCCGCAGAGCGCTGCCTATCTCAGCCCCTCGACCCTCCAGGCCGGCAAGTTCGAGATGCGGATCACGGGCCTGCGATTCCCCATGACCTACCAGGGGGTATTCTCTGTCGCCGTGAGCCTGAAAAGCGACCCTGACGCGGTCACATCCCTGTCCAGACAGCTATCCATCGGCAACTCGCCTCATGCGTACCTCCACTGCGCCGGCGCAGCGCTCACGGCTGCGGCCCTTCTTGTAAAGGGGCCCAGCGCGACCGGTGTAGCTTTCACCACCAAGTACCTGACCGCCCAGGAACGGATCCAGCTCTGCCGCGATGATGACCTGGCCTGCCAGACGCATGAAATGGCATCCTTCCAACAAGACTGTTTCAACCTGGCGATTGAGCAGGGGGCCAAGCTCACCCAGGTGGGTGCCGCGGCCGTGACGTTCAAGACCCTGATCACGCTGGGGTTCGACACGGCGAAATGCGGCCAATGGCTCATCGACTATCACAAACAGATATTGCACCTGGCCAACCAGCAGGGCACGCCGGTCAATGGCTTTCTGACCGCATCCCCGGTCTATCCGCTGGTGCAGAACGCCAGCGGGCAAAGGACGGGCTTTCTCCCGGATGGCACCGTCGTCCAGGAAATTCCCGATTCCTACGCCGTGGGGGTCGGTGAGAAACGGCTGATCCTGCTGCCCGAGATGAGCCGGGCCGCGTTGAGCATCGCGGGATATGCCCCCGGCACCATGGACCTGGTCGTCACGCTGGCCCAGCCCGGCGGCGGCGACCTGACCCTCACCTATGCGGCCGTGCCCACAACAGCCGGGGCCCAGATGAGCTTTGATTCCGCCGACAGCCAGCGCGCGCTGCGCGTGACGTCCAACGGCCAGACCGAGACGCGCGAGCCGAGCGAGGCCGTGCTCACCACAGCCACCGGCGCCAGCCAGGTCATCTTCGGCGGGCCAGTGACCAGCCCAACCGGGATCCCCTGCGGGACGGCCCCGGCGGTTGGGCTGATCCTTATGGCACCCCCGGCCCTCTATCTCGTGAGCCGGCGAGGCAGAGCAAGAAAATAGCGCCTCACACCAAACGGCCCGGGTCTTCTGACTCGGGCCGTCTTCACATCTTGACAAGCGGATCGGAACACGGTAGAATGGGACAAGCCAGAATGTCACATTGCGTGCGGCCGCGCTGCCGGGCCAAGGGGCTGCCATGATCACGGCAAAAAGCTGTCAGGTGGTGTTCTGGGAGTTTATCCAGAACGTTTTGCCGGTGACCGGGTTCATCCTGGCTATTTCCCTCTGGCAGCGGGGCGAGTGGGGCGGGGCCATCCTGTGCGCCACAGGCGGCAGCGTCGGCGGCGCGCTGCTCATCTGGGCCACCGAGGCGCGCATCGTCGCCGGCCACCGCGAGCCGGCGCGCGTGGTCGCCGCCAATATCGCCATCATGACCATGTTGACGTCGGCCCTGGCGGCTTATCTGGCGGCCGATTGGAGCAGTTGGGCCACCGATCTGCTGGTGGGGGCGTTGGCCGGCGTAACGTTGGGGGTCGCCCAGGACGTGGCCGACAAAAGCCCGCTGCGGATACGCCACATCTTGGCCCTGGGCTGCGCCGCGCCGGTGGGGTTGGTAGGGGTGCGGGTCCTGGTGGCGCTGCTGCCGGCCCCGGCCACCATCCTGATCGTGACCATGACCACCACGCTGATCATTGTCTGGATCGATTACGGCTCCGAGTCTCTGCGCCGGGCAGAATAGAGCCTAACGTAACGGTTGTGCAATCAGCGGCCGAATCGTGGAAATCGGCCTGAAGTCGCAAGATTTTCGGACCTTACCAAATGAATCCAAATGCGGTATGCTGATCACCATTCCATGGTTAGAAAGGGATGGCGATGAGCAAAGACGACACACGGATCCAAGACACCCAGCATGCGTTTCTGGTAGTTTGGGGCTGGTTCGCCGAGCATATTGGTCTGATTCAGGCCCTGCAACAGGTGCCCCTGCACCAGAAAAAGTACACCCACACGCCCCAGACGAAGGTGCTGGAGTTCCTGGTGGCGATCTTGGGTGGGCTGGAGCATTTGCAGGACATCAGCCGGGCCGCGCACCCGCTGGATATGGACCAGGCCGTGGCAGAAGCCTGGGGGCAACCCAGTTGGGCCGACTATTCGGGCGTGAGTCGCACCTTGCGGGCCCTGAGCTGGGACGAAGCCCGGGCGTTGGCCCAGGTGTTGGAGCAAGTCAGCCAGCCGCTGATTCAATCCGAACTGGACCTCCTGCGCGTGCGGCAGCAACGCGTCCAGTACGACGCCGACCTGACGGGGCTGCCGGTCTCGAACAGCAGTCGGACCTATCCCCAGGCCGCGTTTGGCCATATGGACGATGA
>JAHJIN010000313.1 GCA_018823415.1 Chloroflexota bacterium
CGGTCACCTGCGCTCCGCCCGCCAGCAGCGCCTCCATCAGCGGCATCGCCGGCGTGTTGCGTGTGTCGTCGGCTTCCTCCAGGTAGGACATGCCCAGCACCGCCACCCGCGCCCCGGCCAACTCTCGCCCGTCTTCGGCCAGCGCCTGGCACGCCAACTCCGCCACGTGTGCCGGCATCCCGTCGTTCACGGCCCGGGCCAACTGGACCAGCCGCAGTCCCTCCCAATCCCCAGTCCCCAATCTACCAACTCCGTGCACCAGAAGCCAGCTATCCTTGGGCAGACAATGCCCGCCCACCCCGGCCCCGGGGACATGCATGTGCCGGTCGGGCCGGGCGTTGATCAGCGCGCGCACCTGGTAGGCATCCACCCCCACGGCCTCGCAGGCCACCGCCACCTCGTTGGCAAAGGCAATGTTCACGTCCCGGTAGGCGTTCTCCACCACCTTGGACACCTCGGCCGTCAGGCAATCCGTGGGCGCAATCTCGGCGCGGACGATATGGCGGTAGAGCGCCACGGCTCGGCGCGTGCTTTCCTCGTCGATGCCGCCTACCACGCGGGGGAAGTCGGTGATGTATGTCAACAGCTTGCCCGGCGTCACCCGCTCGTAGGAAAAGGCCAGCGAGAAACCCGGTCCCGCTCGCAATCCTGACGCGGCCTCCAGGATGGGCCGGACCACGTCCTGCGTGGTGCCCGGGGCTACGGTGGATTCCAGGATCACCAGCGTCCCTGGCCGCAGGTGATCGCCCACCTGCCGGCACACCTCCCGCAGCGACTCGTAGCGCGGCGTGTGGTCCGTCTCCACCGGGGTCTGCACGTCGATGAGGACCGCGTCGGCGTCCCGGCACGCGGCGAAATCGTCCGTCACGCGGAACGTGCCCTGGCCCACCACCCGGGCGATGAGTTCGGCCAGGCCCGGCTCATGGCCCTCAAACGGGCACCGGCCGGCGTTCAGGCAATCGATCTTCCAGCCGGACCGGGTCGACCGCCGCTGGATGCCGGTCACGGCAAAGCCCGGCACGTCCGCAAACAGGGCCGCGCAGGGAATGCCCACATAGCCCATGCCGATCACGACGATATGCGTTTCTGTCTTGGTCATCTAGAATGCCTCGGGAGTTGCCAAGATGAGGACTGATGAACGAATGTGCCATCTGCAATGCGCAATCTGCCCCCTGTTGTCCCCGGGGCATGCTCCGCCATCTCGACACGACCTTTGGTCAGCGAGAAGCAGTCAGCGGTCAGCCACGAGCAACCAACCCACGCACTACGTTTGACGTTTCACGTGTGACGCTTGACGGGTTGAATCTGCCCGGCTTCCACCTCGCACCCCACCTGCTGACCCAGAAACGACAGCAGCACCCGGCACCGCCCGGTGGGCGACAGCCGCCGGTCAAACACCGCGTCCAGGTCCGCGAACGGCCCCTCCACCACGCGCACCCGGTCCCCGGGTCGGAATCCGTTCGGGTCCAACCAGCCGGCCGCTTCCAGCTCGGCCAGCCGCGCCTGGATACGCCGGATGGCCGCGTCCGGCATGGCGGCCGGCTCGCTGCCAAAGCCCACCACCCGCACCAGCCCGGGCGTCCAGTTCAGGTCGCCGGGGCCGGTCCGCGCCGGGTCCACCTGGGCAAACAGATAACGGGGGAAAAATGCGCGCACCTTTCGCGCCCGGGGATTGGTGGGGCGGACGCGAATCAGGGGCAAATAGGTCGCCACGCCCCGCGCCTGCAGGAGCGATTCCACCTGCATCTCTTTGAGTGGTTTGGTGTACAACGTATACCAGATCATATGCCCATCGGTTGTCATATTGCTTGGGGACACAGACAAACACGGATTCCCTCTCTATCTCTATCTCCCGTCTCCATTCGCTTCTATCCGTGCGCATCCGTGCCTATCCGTGTCCTATTTCTTGGCGGCCTCGCCGCGCCGCCGCCGATCTTCCCGGCCGCCCTCGTCCGAGTAATAATAGTAATAATAACCATAGCCCCGGCCGCCGCGCCGCTCGCGGTTCAGCACTGCCCCCAGCACCTTGGC
>JAHJIN010000314.1 GCA_018823415.1 Chloroflexota bacterium
ATTGTCATCTATCCCCCGGAATTGCTCCCGCCCGACCAGGTGGGGCCATTGTGTGATATGCACCGGGGCCGTGGCGCGCTGGTGCTCGTGGATGCCGGCACGATCCAGGATGACCCGCCGGCGCTGGTCGCGGCCCTGGACCGCGGCGGCCACCTGTTTCTGCTGGCGACGCCGCGCTGCGAGTTCCTGGTCGACACGACCTATCAGGCGCGCTATCGCCCTCAGGTGTTGATCAATCGCGAGACCCGCGCCACCTGGCGGCAAACCTACACCCAGCACTTTCCCGAAGACGAGGGCGTGACGGCGGCCATCAACCACGGCCGGCTGGCCGAGCATCCCGGCGCGCTGCTGGCCGCCGCCGAGGTCCTGGTGCGCCAGGGAGGGTATCATGGGTAAGCTGGTTTTCGTTTGCGGCGCCAAAGGCGGCGTCGGCACGTCCACCATCGCCACCGCGTTGTATCGCCTGGCCCCGGCGCCGGGGCCGGTCCTGGTGGACCTCACCGGGTCTAATCTGCTCAGCGTCTACGTCAACGAGACGGATCCCTTGAGCCAGCCCCGGCCGCGGGCCGCCACGGACCTGGATTCGGTGTTCCGGCAACCCCGGGGCGCCCAGGAGCTGCTGCGCCGCGCCCGGGACGGCGCCGACCTGCTCCTGGCGACGCGCCGGCGCGCCCCTATTGGGACTGACCTGGCCCGGCTGCTGGGCCAACTGACCCCATTGCGCGACGTGGTGGTGGACGTGGGGCGCGAGCTGCCTCAGCACGGCGCGCCGGATCATCTGGTCCTCGTCGTGATCCCGGACCTGCGGGCCGTGCAGCGGAGCCTGACCATGTTGCACCAGCTCGACGCCGCCGGGCTGACCGGGCGGGTGCTCATCGTCGAGAATTTCACCGCGCCGGGGGTTCAAGTCTTTGGCGACCAGCTGACGCTGCCGCGCTGGGTCGTGCCGGCCCTGAACCTGGGGACGCCGGCCCTGGTAGGGCGGCTGCGCCGGCTGCTGGCCGATCTGGGCGGGCAGTTGTATCCGGCGCCCAGCTCGGACCCGGCCGGGCCGGCCCCGGCGCCCCCACCGGCAGAGAAACGGCGGGGCCTCATTCGCACGGCCTTGCAGCGCGGCTAGGCCCGCGCGCCGACCCAACTACATACAGGCGTTCGTATCTGGGCTGGTACGACCGCCGCCGATCGGGACGATCAGACAGCACGACCGTGGCCCACGCGGTCGTGCTGTCTTTTTGGGACATCAGAACAGCAAACCCAACCAGAGGAGGATTTCAGTCATGCGACTCATCAAGCGGGTATTCAGCAGCGCGGCCATGCTCATCGGGGTACTGGTCGTCATCGGCACCTTTATCGGCATCCTGTTCTTTCTGCAATCGCAACAGCCGCCCACGCACCGGGTCCTGGTCGCGGCCCAGGACATCCCGGCCTATACCACCCTGACCGCCGACCTGGTGGCGGTAGACGAACAGATGATCCACCCGTCCCTGCTGGCCGGCCTGGTTCTGGAGGAGCAGTTCGCAGAGGTCGAGGGGGCCGTGACCCTGGCGCCCATCTATGCCGGGGAACAGGTCTCGCGCGCCCGCCTGGCGACCGGCGCCCAGGGCGACGCGCTGCGCGGCCTGTCCCAGGCCCTCAACGGCTCTGACCTGGTGGCCATGGTCCTGCCGGTGGATGCCACGTCTGCTCCCGGCCGCATCCGACCCGGGGATCACGTCAACCTGGTCTTTTCCCTGGGCGCGGGCGGTTCGGCGCTGCTGAACGGCGATCTGCGAGTGACCCTGACCAACCCGGCCGCCGCGCTGCCGGCCCAGGACCCCGATTCGGTCGTGCTCAGCGCGACCTTGCCGGCGTCGATGGTGCTGTTGCGCGACATCCTGGTGCTGGACGCCGAGTTCGAGCTGGTCCAGAACCCCGAGTACACCGGCGGAGGATTGTTTGGCGGCGAGGGAGAAGAGGCCAGCACCCAGCCGGCCTACATCCAGGGTGACATTCGGAGCCTGACCCTGCTGCTGGACCGCGAACAGCAGGCCGTGCTGGCCTTTGGGATGCACAACGGGCGCATCGACGTCGCCGTGGCGCCGGGCTTTGCGCCCGACGAAGAGCAGCCCGGCGTGTCGTGGACCGACCTGAACTGGTGGTATTTCACGCGGCAGTGGGGCCAGATGGGGCCAGCGCCGTGGACAACTGAACCGGCCACCGCCACGGTCCCAGTGCCCGCGGTCACACCAGAACCGCCCGAACCAACCGCCGCGCCCAGCCCCACGGCAACGCCATAGGAGGCCGTCATGGATGCCTTTCCACTGCACCAGGACCCGGCGGCGGCGCGCCCGGCGGCGCTGGCCGGGGTCGAAGCACCGCCCACTGACACCTTTACGCTGGTGCTGGGCCTGCGCAGCCTGGAGGACAATACCGTCTTTCAGCGCGTGCTGGAACCCGGCGGGGCCGCAGCCCATACCGGCATCAAGGTGGTCGCCGTGGCCCGGACGGCCCAGCAGGTCTGGCAGGACGTGACTCACTATGACGCCGACATGGTCGTCCTCTGCCGGCACATCGAGGGCTTTCAGATTGACCTGATCCCCCAGCTCCTGCACCGGCCAGGCAAACCGACGATCACCACGTGCGGCTACGTGGCCGGCGAGGACTCGCTGGACCTGTTCAGCGCCGGGGCAGTGAGCGTCTTTCCCCTGCCAGCCGCCCCGCAGCTGGCGACGCAGATCTGCGCCGCCCTGCCCGGCCTGCTGCGCCAGGTTCTGGTCCATCGGGGTTCCGAAAACTATGTGGCGCAGTCCCAGGCCATGACCGCGACCGTGGCCCAGGCCAGTTGGACCAAGTCCGTCATCGCCCTGTGGAGCCCCAAAGGCGGGGTGGGCAAGACCACCATCGCCACCAACGTCGCCGTCGCCCTGGCCCTGGGCGGGGCCAAGGTCCTGCTGGTGGACGTGGACCTGACCCGGGGCAGCGCCCACAATCACCTGAACATCCGGCCCGACAAGAACCTGTTTGGCCTGGCCGCCCGCTACGAGAGCGCCGCCCAGCGCCAGGCGGAGCACCAGCCGGCCCTGCCCGAGCCGATCATGACGCCGCGCCTGGTCCAGGAATTTGCTCTGCCCATGCCCGGCACCTATAACAAGCTCATGCTCATCCCCGGCATCTACGAGATGCCCCAGGGCGGCAAGTCGTGCATGAACGACCAGATGGGCCTGCGCTTCATGACCGACCTGGTGGATACCGCGCGGCGCATCTATGACTTTGTGATCCTGGACCTGGGCATCGACTACAACAAGGCCCCGGTGCTGGCCTCGCTGAAAGAGGCCGACCACATCCTGATCCCGGTCATCCCGGACCGCTCCTGCATCGACAACGTCAAGTACGCCATCCAGCCCTTGTGCGACGTGGTGGGCATTGGCCGGGACAAGTTCCAGCTCGTGTTCAACGCCTGGACGGATGAAGCTGGGGTGGCGCGCAAGGACGCCGTCGAGTGGACCGGCCTGCCCAGCAAGGGCTTGATCCCCTTTGACGACGACTTTGTGCTCAAGCAAGCCCTGAACGTGCGCGGCTACCCGCTGGTCCTGGACGGCCCCAACCGGATCGCCAACGCCCTGGTCGAGTTGGCGACGCAATTCTACCCGCCGCTGACGCCGGTGTGGCGCCAGCGGGGCGGGTTCCGCGACGAACAACCCGGCCTGGGCCGGCGCGTAGCCACGGCCCTGTTCCGCCGCTAGAGGAGAGCATCATGCTGACCAGAGACGACTATTTGCGGCAGCAGGACGCGGCCCGCGCCGCGCAACAACCCCTGGCTGGGCCATTCCCGGCGGCCCCGGCCAATAGCCTGGTGGCCCAGGCGGTGGCTGACCAGATGGATCAGGCCGCCCGCAAACAGGACCCGCTCCAGACCATCTTTGCGGAGGTCAACGCCCGGCTGCGCACCGAGCACCGGCTGGCCGGCGTGGACCTGACCCAGGCCAGCCAGGATGTGCGCGACCTGGTGGAGGAAAAGGTCGTGGAGTGCGTCAAGGACTATCAGCGGCGGGCCGAGGCCGGGCGGGTGCCCCCGTTGGCGATCGCGACCACCGAGGCCGTCCAGGCCATCCTGGATCAGTTCTTTGGCATGGGCATCCTGCAAACCCTGCTGGATGACCCGGACATCGAGGAAATCATCGTGCGCGGCCTGTATCCGATCATTACCATGGGCGCCCGGGGCTTTGAGGTATCCGCCCTCCGGTTCCGCACCGCGGAAGAAGCCCTGGGCCTGGTGCGGCGGGCGGCCAGCCGCATGGGGCGCGACATCACGCCGCAAAACCCGGAGGTGAACGTGCGCACCCGGGACGGCTCGCGCCTGCACGCCCTCATGACCCCGCTCACCTTCAACGTGCCCTTTGTGATCACCATTCGGCGCCGGCGGCTGGTGGCGACGACCATCGACGACCTGCTGGAGTTGGGCACCATCACCCGGCCGGCCGCCGAGTTCCTGCGCGCGGCCGTGACGGCGCGGCTCAATATCCTGGTGGCCGGGGGGACCGGCGCGGGCAAGACCAACCTGGTCAACGTGCTGGCGTCGTTCTTTGGCCCGCAAGAGTACGTGCTGACCATCGAGGACAATCCCGAGCTGGCCCTGCCGCAAGAGTACGTGACCAGCCTGGTGGTGCGCGAGCGCAGCGAGGGCGTGTTGCCGATCACGACCCAGGACCTGGTGCGCGCGGCCCTGCGGATGCGGCCCGACCGGATCATCATCGGCGAGGCCCGCGGCCCGGAGGTGGTGGACATGATCGACGCGGCCAACACCGGGCACGAGGGGACCCTCAGCACCATCCACGCTGACAACGCCGAGGACGTGCTGGCGCGCATCCGCGCCCTGTACACCCGCGCCGGCCTGAACGTGCCCCAGGAGACCATCGTCCAGGAGACGGTGCGCGCCTTTCAACTGGTGGTGCTCATCCGGCGCGTGTCGCCCCAGTCCACGCGCCGCGAGGTGGCCCAGATCATGGAGTGGACCGGGCGCATGGAAGCGGCCAAGCCGGAGCGCAACATCCTCTTTGAGAACACTGGCGGGGGGCTGCACTGGACCGGCAGCCCGGCCGAGTGTGGGCCGCGCCTGCAACAGTATGGCTTTTCGTTTCAAGAGATCGCGCGAATGTGACGCGACAAAAAACAGCACCCTGGAGACAACCATGACCCAACTGCATCTGACTCTGCATCCCGCCGACCCGCATACGCCAGCGCCGGCGCGGCTCAGCGATCTGGCGGCCCATGACAGCACCTACCTGGGCTATTTCCAGGACCCGGCGGGCTACCAGTGGCTCTATGTGCTCGACCGGCGCAATCCCGATATGGGGCTGCTCTACGGCAATCGCTATGCCTGGACGGCCTACCCGACAATGCACGGCACCGTCGCCGACCTGGACCTGGACCCGCCGGTGGTGCAGTGGTTGCAACTCGTGACCGCCGCCGGCCAATGGCTCAGCGACGAGCTGCCGTTCTAGGCGAAAGGAATCAGCATGGACACTTTGCTCAGTCTCGAATTCGTGCTGGCCCTGGCCGGGGCCGGGGGCGTGGCCCTCATCCTCGTCGCCGTGGCCTATCCCGTCCGGGCGCGCCTCCAGCGCGACCTGACCGCGCTCCAGGTGGACCAGCCGGTCCGCTCCGACGCCTTGACCCGCCTGGAGACCCGCCTGCGCCAGATGGACGTCAATTTATCCCTGAGCGAATTCGTGCGCACCTCGCTGCTCATCGGCGTAGTGGCCGGCCTGGGCGCCCAGATCCTGCTGGGCGTGCCGTTTCTGGCCCTGGCCGCGTTCGGCCTGGGATCGTGCGCCTACTATGTGATCCTGGACAATCGCTACACCGCCCGGGTCGAGGCCTACCAGGACGCCCTGGGCGAGGCCGCGCTGCTCATCGTGGAGAGCTTTCGGGTCCAGGGCACGATCCACTATGCCATCGGGAACGTCGCCCAATACGGCCCGGCGATCCTGCGCCCCGACTTTCAGCAGGTCTATGACGACCTGAGCAACGGCGTGCTCCTGGACGCGGCCCTGGCCGACCTGCGGCAGCGCCGGGGCAGCCCCATCCTGGACGCCATCACCGAGGTGTTGCAACTGCGCCAGGAGCGCGGCGGGAACGTGACCACCGCCGCCCTGGAACGCACGGCGGCCCTGGTGCGCCGGCTGGCGGATACCCGCAAGACCATGCGCGCCCGCCAGGTCCAGAACCGCATCACCAGTATATTTGCCGTCGCCGCGCCCTGGATCGCGCTGGCCATCGTGCTGGTGGGCATGCCCGAAACCTACCGGCCGTTCTACGATTCGCTGCTGGGCCAACTGCTGCTGGTGGGCCTGGCCGGGGGCAGCGCCGGGGCGTACTGGCTGATGAACCAGATCGCCAATCAAGGGATCACCATGACCCAGGAAGAGAGAGGCTAACATGGAACATATCTCGGCCACCGAACTCTTGTTGGCCCTGCTGGGGGCCATCGGGATCGGGCTCATCTACCACGTGATCTTTCGCCCCGTGAAATTGCCGGCCAGCAAGCTGATCCAGGACCTGCAGGACCTGGAGATCGGCCCAGAGGCCCAGCGGCGGCGGCGCCTGACGGTCTTTGCCGAGCAGTCGGCCCTGGACCGGCTGCTGTCGCCGCTGCTCTGGCAACTCGCCACGGCCCTGGACGGGATCCTGAAAAGCCGCGACCGCTACCAGCAGCTGATCGTCCAGGCCCGGTTTCCCCGGTACAAGACCGTCGCCGACGTGTACGTGCTCAAGGTGATCTATATGGTGGGGCTGACCATCATCACAGCCCTGATCGTGTGGCTGCTGCGCAAGCCCATGTGGGCGCCAGTGATCCCGCTGATGCTGGTGGTGGGCTTTATGCTGCCGGACCTGGAGCTGCGGCGGGCCGTAACGGCGCGGCGCCAGGCCATCGTGCGCGAGATGGGCTTTGTCCTGGACCGCCTGCTGGTGTATCGGGCCAGCGGCGAGACCCTGCCCATGGCCATCGTGCTGGTAGCCCAGCGGCCCGGCGGCGCCTTTATCCAGGAGTTGCGCGCCCTGGGGGCCGAGTGGCAGCGCACGGCCAACTTTGGCGCGGCTATCGCCCAGATGTGCGCGCGCAACCAGGTGTCCGAGCTGGACCGCCTGGCCGCCACCTGCAACTTTGTGGTGGAACAGGGCGCGCAGGCTGGCCCGGCCCTGGAGGCCCTGGCCGATGCGATGCAACAGCAGATCGCCATCGACCGGGAACGCCAGGCGCGGCAGAACGAAACGCTGATGATCTTTCCCGCGTTGGTGCTGGTGATCCCCATGCTGATGGGGGTCATCCTGCTGCCAGCCTTGTCGATCATCGCCCAGTTGTTTTAATCTTGCAGAAAGGAGGGATGCCAAATGCCTACCACGTTGACGCGGACGTATAACGGGATCAATATGGCGTATGTCCAGGCCGGGATCCGGTTCTACGTCTGGCTGAACGGTCTGTACGTGGACGAGAACGGGCAGGGCCTGGTCGAATACCTGGTCATGGTCCTGATCATCCTGTTCGTCGTCATCAGCGCCGTCGAGTACTTTTTTGGCGAGGTGTCCGGCGCGTTCCGGCGCGCTGGCGGCCGTTTGGGCCGGATCGGCGGCTAGACGCCCGATCGGGAGGGAATCAACCATGTCACATCTGACACGCTGGCGGCGCGCCGTCAGCGCCGAAGAAGGGCAGGCCCTGGTCGAGATGGTCCTGGCCCTGGCGGTCACGGCCCTGCTGATCGTGGGCGTGATGGTCATGGCCTGGTGGTGGTGGAACCAATACACCGCCGCCGCGGCCATCCAGGACGGCGTGGCCGAGGCCGCGTTCTACAATGGTAATACCGGGGCCGGGCTGCTGCGAGTCCAGGACACGTTGAACGTGTTCCTGGGTGGGTTTGCGCCCCAGGGCGGCTACCAGATCCAGCGCTTGCCGGACTGGCGCGCCGTGCAGGGGCAGATTCACTATACCATCGGCGGCCAACTGGGACCGCTGCCCTTTCCCGATCTCGAGGTCCGGGCCAGCGCCTTCAAGCGCTACGAGCGGTTCTATGGCGGCCCGCCGGTGGGCGGGTTCGAGTAAGTCACGTCACGGCGGCGGCCTGACCGTGGTTGGGCCGCCGCTTCAGGAGCACCGATATGTGGGAACTGTTTCACACCTGGAACGAGCTGGTTGCATGATCCGCCACTGGCTACTCTACACCGACGTCCAGGGTTCGCGCACGATTCCACTGACTCCGCCAGGGCCACTATGCATCGGCCGGGCAGCTGACTGCACCGTACACCTCGACGCGACCTACGCCGGCCATGACCCGGTGTCGGCGCACCACGCCGAGTTGTACTGGTGGAATGGCGTCGGGTGGGTGCTGCGCGACCTGGATAGCACCAACGGCGTCTATGTCGACGGCCAACGATCCGGGCACAATCGGCTGGCGCCGAATTGCCTCATTACCGTAGGCCAGGTCCACTTGCGATTCATCGCCCAAATGGGAGCCGATAGAGCCACCAGATGACCAGCAACAGTCCACCCACATTCCAACTGCGCCCCTACCAGGTGGAGGCCATCGCCGCCATCCAGGCCGACTGGCGCGCCCATAGCGACGTGCTGCTGGCGCTGCCCACCGGCCTGGGCAAGACCGAGGTCTTTATCGCGCTGCTGCAACAGGTGGTCCAGCCCGGCCAGCGCGCCCTGATCCTGGCCCATCGCGACGAACTGATCCAGCAACCCCACGAGCGCCTGCTGCGCCGCTGGCCGGGCGTCCAGGCCGGCATCGTCAAGGCCGACCAGAACGAGGCTGCCGCCCCGGTGGTCGTTGCCAGCGTGCAGACCCTGAGTCGGGCGCGCCGGCGCCAGGCCCTGCTGCGCCACGGTCCCATCGACTATCTGATCATCGACGAGGCCCACCACGCCGTGGCCGATAGCTATCGCCGCGTGCTGGGCGACCTGCGCCAGGCCAACCCGCGCCTGCGCCACCTGGGCGTCACGGCTACCCCTATGCGCCTGGACGGCGTGGGATTGGACGCCGTGTACCAGTCCATCGCCTATCAACGCAATATCCGCTGGGGCGTGGACGCCGGCTACCTGGCGCCCCTGGTAGGCCTGTCCATCCGCACCCAGATCAACCTGGACGGGGTCAACGTGCGGGGCGGGGACTATGCCGAGGGCGAACTCACTGCCGCCGTCAACGTGCTGAATCGCAACGAGCTCATCGTCCACGCCTACCAGCGGTTCGCGGCCGGACGCTCGGCCCTGGCCTTTGGCACCAGCGTGGACCACGCCCAGGACCTGGCGACCGCGTTCCGGGCCGCCGGCGTATCAGCGGCGATGGTGTGCGGGGCCACGCCCTTGGAAGAGCGCCGGGCCACCTTGGGCGCGCTGCGCGACGGCGGCATATCGGTAGTGTGCAATTACCAGGTGCTCACCGAAGGCTTTGATGCGCCGATGGTCAGCTGCATCCTCATGGCCCGCCCGACCCTGAGCCAGGGCCTCTATATCCAGATGGTCGGGCGCGGGACCCGGCTGTATCCGGGCAAACGGGATTGCCAGGTCCTCGACTTTGTGGATTCCCAGCACCAGATGGTGATCACGCTGGAGGACCTGCTGGGCAAACCGCTGGCCCAACGCGACGCGGAGGAATCGGCCCGGGAACAGGGCATCATCCTGCCCGGCTATGGCGACGAGGTGGTGGACTATGATCCCTACGACATCCAGGTGGAGGGCATCGGCCTGTACACGGCCACGCTGGACCTGTTGGCCGACAGCCGCCTGAGCTGGTTCATGCTGGGCCGGGCGGCCAGCCTGGCCCTGGGCGACGCGGGCGGCACGCTATTCATCCTGCCGCCCCTGCGCGAGCGCGACCGGGCCTTGATCCTGGAGCGCCTGGCTCGCGGGCAGACCTACGCCCAGGAGGGGCGTTACGCCCGGCAGGTCGAGTTTCTGGCCCAGTGTGCGGCCCGGCCGGCCGATTACGTGCTGCTGCGCTGCGCTGGCAAACCGGTCGTGGTGGAGCCGCTGGCCCGGTCGGCCTCGTTCGAGGAACTGCTGGGCCAGGCCGAGGCCCTGGCCCAGCGCGAGGGCGCGGCGCCCATCCGCGAGCGCTATCGGGACTGGCGCGGTCAGGAGCCGACCCCGGCCCAGGCCCGGCTGTTGCACAGCCTGGACCCCGGGGGCCGGGCCAGCGGTGTCACCAGGGGCCAGGCGTCGCAGATCATCACCCATCGCCTGGCCCAGCAGACCATCCGGCGCGCCTTTGGCCCACTGGCGGCGGAGGAGGCATAGGACGATCGGCTTGACCATCCGTTCTCCGAAACTTATGCAAATCTGGGCACCCTTCGACCAGGCTCAGGGCAGACCTAGACTGCGGTTCGGTTCCTGCTTCCCCGAGGAGCACTGCCCGAGGGCTGCAACCTCTCCTCTCGACAGGCTTGACTTTCCGTGGAACTCACGGTAGATACTAGTTGGGCCAGGTTGCACGCCGCATTCAGGTCGCGGTCGAGCACCAGGCCACAGCACGCACACACGTACACGCGTTCAGACAAATCCAGCGTGTCCTTGACTGTCCCACACTGGCTACAGCGCTTGCTGGAAGGGTACCACCGGTCCGCGACCAGCATTTCCGACCCCGCCCAGGCGGCCTTGTATGTGACTTGGCGGCCAAACTCGTACAGCCCCACATCGGCAATCGCCTGGGCCAGGTGGTGGTTTTGCAGCATTCCGCTGACGTTCAGATCCTCGATGACCACGACGCGCGGCCGCTCCGCCGCCGACTTGGTTTTCGCCACAATGCGGCTGGTGGCCTGGTGGAGGGCATCATGTCGGATGTTGCTGATGCGGTAATGCAAGCGCGCAATCTGGCGCCGGGTCTTTTCGCGGTTGCGGCTGCCGGGCTGCTGCCGGGCCAGTTGGCGCTGCAGTCGCCGCAACTTCTCCTGGGCGCGTCCCAGGGCCTTGGGGTTGGCATGGGTGGTGCCATCCGAGCAGGTGGCCAGGGTCTGCACGCCCAGGTCTACTCCCACTGGGGCGCCCTGGGCCGGTTCGGGGTCGGGCAGTTCCATCTCGACCTGGAGGCTCACGAACCAACGCCCGGCGCGTTCGGACACCGTGGCCGACAGAATCTTGACCACGGCGGCCGGGTCAGGTCCCGGGGACGTGAGGGGCAAATACCCCCGCTCTTTCAGCCGCAGCCGGCCCAGCCGGGGCAGTTGAATGGCATCCTCAAATACCCGAATACTGCCGGTCAGTCGAAAACTGCCGATCCCGCGCTTACGGCTCTTGAAGCGGGGAAAGCCAGCGGGGCCTGTCAGTTGACCCTGTTTCTTCAGCTTGGTGCGCCGGAAGAAATGGGCGAACGCTCGGTCCAAGTCCCGCAAGGCCTCCTGGGGCGCGCACTTGGACACCTCGTACATCCAGCCCAGTTCGGTCTGCTTGAGGGCGTTCAACTCGCGGTGCAAGTCGATGGCCGTGGGCGTCGGCTGGCCGGCCTGGTAGGCGTCGATCTTGCGCTGCAGGCCCCAGTTGTAGGAATAACGCGCCGCCCCGGCATGACGCAGACAGGCCGTGCGCTGGCGGTCGTTCACATCGAGTTCGGTCTTGTAGCCGCGCAGTACTTTCATAGCTCCTGGGCCGCCTCCCGTAGCGTCTCGATCAGTTGGCGATTCTTATGGCTGCGACTACCATACAAGCGGGCCGAGAACACGGTGATAATCTCCACTACGTCCTGGACCAGTTCTTCCTCGAAACTCGCGGGTGGCTCACTGCGGTTGATGATGACTACCTCCACCCCGAACTCGGCACACAGGGTGAAGATGAGTTCAGAACCGAAGCGCAGCAGGCGGTCTTTGTGGGTCAGGACCAGTCGACCCACTTCACCGGCGCAGATGCGCTTGATCAGCTGGCGCAAACCGCGTTTCTGGTAGTTCAGGCCCGAGCCCAGGTCCTGCAGCACTTCATAGGTCCAGCCGTTGGCGCTGCAGAACGACTCCAGCAGGGCCACCTGGGTGACCAGGTCGCTTTTCTGGTCCTGACTGGACACCCGGGCGTAGGCCAGCGTGAGCCGCTGGGAGGGAGCTTGGCGGGGCACGATGCCGCGCAACTGGGCCAGGTCATAGCGCCGGTGACCGCCGGGCGTGCGTTCAGCCTGGATCTTGCCGGCGGCCTCCCAGCGCCGCAGGGTATCTACCGAAACACCGAGTTCTTGGGCTGCTTGGCTAATGCGTATCTTCATAGTGCTAATTATACGCAAAACGCGCGGATTGTCAAGATACCAGTAGGTTATAGTGAGCAGTATCTACCCCCGACCAGGTGCGCGTCACTCTTGCCGGGGCCGAGATTCGCTGGCGCTCAGCGCCCGCATAGTGGAGGAATGACCATGAAGGTTCACCGGGGGCGCTGCTGGCGCCGATTGCACCACGCGGAAGAGGGCCAGGCCCTCATCGAGACGATCTTGTTCGTGTTCCCGGTCTGTTTTCTGCTGGTGGCCGGCATCCTGTTCTTTGGCCGGGCCTTTTACTGTCTGAATGCCCTGGACGCAGCCAGCTTTGACGGCGCCCGCATGGGCATCGAATCGCTGAGCCGGCGCCAGGGGACCGGCCAGGGCCGGTTCGCCGCCGAGCAGACGCTGGTTTCCTGGCACATGGACCCGGCTGGGGCTGAAGTCTTGATTGCCCCGGTGGAGACGTGGCAGCGCGGCCAGGCAGTGGCGTGCGAGGTGCGTTACCCATTGTATGTGGGGGATATTCCCTTTGTGGGCAACTTTTTCGAGGGGCAATCCCTGAACCTGCACTCGATCAGCTATGCCCGGGTGGAGCGCTACAAAAGCCGCTGGGCGCCCTGACCAGCCACAGCCAACCAGAAACGAGGTGTCACATGGTCCCAGACGACGAGATCAGCGTGCCCAAAGCCGCGCAAATGCTAGACCTGACCATCCCCTACGTCTTGCAGCTTTTGCGAGACGGCACCCTGCCGGGACGCCGCGACAAGCGGTGCGGCTGGCTGACCACGCCGGGCGCCGTGCAGCGGTATCGCGCGCAGCGCGCCCGGTCTGACGCGGCGCCTGCCCGCGAGGCCGGGCAGACCCTGGTCTTTTTGCTCCTCCTGCTGCCGGTGTTTTTCGCCTTTGTAGGCTTTGTGGTGGACGGGGGCTATATGTTCCTGCAATACCGCCGGGCCTACGCCACGGCCAACGGCGCGGCCCAGGCCGCCGCGCAGGCCGTGGACCGGCAGCACTTTATCCAGACCAACGAGGTCATTCTGAACCCGGCCAACGCCCGCACGCAGGTCTACCATTACGTTGAACTCAACGGCCATGGCAGCGATTTTCAGATATTGTATATCGGAGCCAGCCAGGACACGGTGTACGTCGACGTCCGAACCCGACTGGACACCATCTTTATGAAGCTGGCCGGGATAGATTATGTGACCGTGGCGCTGCGGGGCACGGCCCGGCCGGCCTACGGCATTCGGCAAGAGGGCGAGTAGGGATTGACAGGTCGGTCAAGGTGTGGTATGATAGTTACTGCTAAATACGGAATTAGGAGTAAATATCATGAACAGGCTAGACGAGACCTCGACCGACCGCACGGTGATGACGCCGGCCCAGGCCGCCGAGTTTCTCAGCATCAGCGTCAAGACCCTGCATCGGCTCCGCACCCAGGCCGAGAACCCGCTGCCGGCGCGACTCATCGGCCCCCGGTCCTACCGGTTTCTGCGCGACGAGGTCCTGGACTGGATGCACCGTGAGGACGCCCGCCTGCGGGCGGCTGGCGAGGAAAACGGCTAATGCAACGATGTCCCAAGGGTGGCTGGTCCGTGACTCGACTGATGTGGCCGAGAGCCGGCAATCGAGACTGATCGAATACAGGAGGAAAAATGCCCCAGCGTCGCGTAACCACAGACAATTACCAGAACAAATTCGGTGATGAGCCGGCCGCGCGCCCCTTCTGGCAGCGCCTGACCCCTCTGGCCTGGGTGGGCGTATTCGCCCTGCTCGTCCTGTGTCTGGGCGTCAGCGCCGCCGGCCTCGCGGCCCTGGGCTACTGGCAGGCGCTCAACAACCCCATCGCCGCGACGGGTGGCACGCCGGTTCCTTTCAATGCCGACCCGACGCCGGCCCAGCCCATCTACCCCTGGACCATGCACCGCATCGCCGACGCCAGCGGCGCCGAAAAGTGGCTGCCCGATGATCCCCGGGTGGCGGAAGAGGCGATTGCGGCGTATTTGGGGTGGTGGGAGTGGGGCAAGGAAACGGCGTTCGACCTGGACCGCAAGTTGGCCGAAGGCCCTCGCTATCTGACCGGCGAAGAGTTAGTAGGTCTCAAATATGTGGTGGAGAAGAAACGCGAAAGCGGGGAAACGGCTGTCAGCGCCATCGAGCGCGACACGCCCCGCGTGGACTATTTCACCGCTGACGGCCTGACCGCCTATCTGGTGAACCGCCAGACTGGGGGGACGGCCACCTACTACCGGCTGGACACCCGCGAAAAGCTCCGCGAGGAAGCCCTGCTAGACCTTACCCTAGTTGTGACCATGCAGTATGATCAAAGCGACCATCGTTGGAAGATCGCGAAAATCGACTGGAAGATGAACGACTGACGATCTGCACTTGCCGTAAAACCAAATAAGGTCCGGCGCCGGGGCTGGCGGCGGACCGCCGATCGGGACGATCAGACAGCGCATTGGCCCTTTCCCCACCAGGGAAAGCCGATGCGCTGTCTTTTTGTTTACCAGGAGGACATGATGGACAATTCTCGAAACAGATTGATGGCCAGCGCCCTGCTGCTGGGCCTGGTTGTGCTGGCCGGCGTGTTGTTGACCAGCGCGGCGCTGGCCCCGACCGAGATCGCGCACGCGGCGCCGGTCCCGCCGGGCACGCCGGCCCCCGCGGGGCAATCTGCCCCGGCGCAGCAGGAAGGCTGCCCCTGTTCGCAACCCCCGGCCGGCTGTACGGCGTGGGTAGGGTGTACCCTCAATGGCAATGGCACCTTGCGAGTAGTCTGCCGCTGCGACGCCTGGGACCAGCCGCCCACGCAGCCGCCACAACCGACCAATCCGCCGCACAACACCCCGAACCGGCCGCCGACGCAGCCGCCGCCGGGCACGGTCCCGGGGACGACCCCTATCCCCGTGACGCAACCGCCACAGCCGACCCAACCACCGCGCCCCACCAACCCGCCGCCCACGGCCACGCCCTATGGCACCATGCCGTGGTATCAATCGCCCACGCCGCGGCCGCCGTGCAACGACACTTATGACATCGGAGTGGCGTGCCAGATCTACAACTGTGGCGACCCCAACCAGGCCCACGACGTGCTCTATCGCTTCGACTGCACCACCAACGTGCTATTGGGCATGGACCTGGGACCGTGTCACGCCTGCCAGGCCACGGCGACCCCGACCGTGGGCACCCCCACGCCCACGGCCCAGCCGCCGCCCACTGTCGAGATCCCCACGCCGTGCCCACCCGAGTGGGGCGGCAATGGCGTGGATATGCACTGCCCCAACGTCCAGTTGTCCGTCGCCAGCACGTGCCCTCAGGCTGTCACGACGCGTGAGCCGTACCCACGGGGCCTGGTCACGGTGCCGAACGTCATCGAGATTACCGGCCCTCAGGAAGGGGGCTACGCCCAGAGCGAATCGGTACGCTGGGGCGAGCGATACACCTATACCGTCTATCTCAAGTGGGTGCGCATCTATAACCCGCCGGCCAAGTGGAGCTTTCAGGAACGCAGTTGGAACATCCAGGCCGGCTTCCCGGCGGGCATCTATTACGGCGAGCGCGCCGAGCACGCCTACGAGACCAGCTCGTTTGGCCTGCCGGTGAACGGGCCGGGCGTGGATTGCGATAGCTGCTTGCCGGCCTACCAGGTGCAACTGGACACCAACTGGAAGTGCGAGATCCGCGCCACCTGGTACACCCACAGCATCAACCGCGAGCTGCATTGCGTGCCCAATTGTAACGCGGACCTGGTCAAGGTCTATAGCGACTCGTGCGCTTCCTGCGGGCAGAACCCCCAGGGCACGCCGCTGCCGAACGCCTACTGGGAGCGGGTGGACGTGTGGATCTGGCACGATACGGGCTGGCACACCCTGGATCTGACCAAACTGGGCAATGATACCTGGTACTTTACACGCCACAAGGTGATCCCGGTGCCGGTCATCGAGGTCCAGAGCGTAATTACCACGGGCAGATAGTCAGGAGAATAGCCGATGAAGTTTGGTCGCCGTCGTTCATCAGTGCCCTGGGGCCGCCTGTTCAGCCTGCTGGTCGAGGTAGGTCTGGTCGGCCTGGCCCTGCTGGCCCTGGTGTACGTGCTGCAACGCCCGGAAGACCTGCACGGGGCCTGGACCACGGTGCAGGAACGCCTGTTCGCCACGCCCACGGCTGTCCCCTTGACTTTCCTGGGCCAGGGGAGCACGCCCGCGACCGTCGCCGGCGCAGCGGGTGCCCCCACGCCGACGACCAACGTGCCCATGATGCCGGACCAGGGCACGCCGGCCGCCACGCTGGTGCGGGCCACGGCCACCATCCC
>JAHJIN010000315.1 GCA_018823415.1 Chloroflexota bacterium
GCCGCAACTGGCGGCAACATATATGCGGCCAACGCCACCTATTACGGCGCATGCTCGGAAAGCTACGCGTTCCACCACACCGATCCATCTTTTCCCCTGCTGACATATTCGGCGGTGGATTTGACGGCCGGGACCAACGATTGCATTCTTGAGACATCACTAACCAGCGCGGCGATCGGGGATATTGTCTTGCTGGTGTTTTCGCGTGACGGCACGAATATACTTGACACTACCGACCGGGTTGACTTTGTGGGCTGGGTTGTTTCTTACACCGCCGATATGTAGCAGGCAGACATGGCCACCGACTACAAGCTACGCCTGAAATCTCGCACCGGCTCACTACTGGCCGAAATTGCCTGCCAGGGCCAGGATGACGGCAGCGGGGTCTATGCCCCGGTGCTGCACCTGGAGTACAGTAAGGCGGTCAACGAGCCGGGCCTGGCCATGTTTGTGCTGCCGGCCAACCACACCGCCATTGCCGACCTGGCGGACAAGGCGCAGGTCGAAATCTGGCGGCGCAATGCCAACCCACCCGCCGGGGACCCGTTTGACTGGACCTGCGACTTTTATGGGCTGTTCCGGGACTTTGAGTATCGCTACACCGACCGCGAGCTCTTCACGGCCTACTGCCCTGGCCAACTCTCGATGCTGAGCTGGCGCCACATCATGTGGCACGCCGGCACCAGCAATCGCACCAAGTTCACCGGCGACCCGGCCGAGACTATCGCCAAGACGCTGGTGACTTACAACATCACCAGCGCGGCCACGACCGCCGCCGGGCGGCGGCGCAGCGGGGCCGGCGCGCCAGCCGACGCCATCACCGTCCAGGCTGATGCGGCCGGGGGTAACACCGTGGACTGGTACTGCTCCTGGGCCAACCTGCTTGAGACGCTGCAAAAGCTGGCCGCCGTGGGGGGCGGGGACTTTGACCTGGTCAGGACCGGTGACTATGCCTGGGAGTTTCGCTGGTACACTGGCCAACTAGGTACCAATCGCTCGGCCACGTTGACCTTTTCGCTAGAGTTGGGCAACATGGGCAGCCCGGTCTATCGGCTGTCCCGCTCCAGCGAAGCCTCGGTGGCGGTGGTGGCCGGGCAGGGCCAGGAGAGCGCTCGCGACACCGTGACGAGAGCGGGGAATAACTATAGCGCGACTCACGATATCGAGTTATTCGTCGATGCCAACGACATCCCGCAGGGCGCCACGGACGCCCTGAACACGCGGGGCGACCAGAAGCTGGACGAGGCCCAGGCCCGCGAGGACTTTTCGTTTCAGGTGTTACAGACCCCCACGGTGTTGTATGGCCGGGACTATTTCCTGGGCGACACGGCCCGAGCCGTGTATCGGGGCTTTGACGGCACGGTGCAGATTCGGGGCGTAACCGTGACCCAGGCGGCCGGGCAGAACGAAAAGGTAGACGTGGTCGCGGAGGCGGTGTGATGGTGGGCTATGGGCTGGGCGGGATGGCCGGCGGGCGTCCCTTAACGCCGTTGGGGGTGGGGCTGGGGGCCAGTGGCGCCGGGTTGTATCTGCTGGCCGGGACCACGCCCAACGGGGTCTATGTGGCCACGGTGGTCGAGCCTGGCACGGCTCAGCTCACCTGGTCCGAGTTGAACGACGGCCTGGGCAGCGAAGATAAGCAGGTGGAACTGCTGGAGGCCAGCCAGCCCCACGGCAACCGGGCCTATCTGACTGGCGCTTATGCCGGTTGGCCGGAAGGCCCACTGTACCGCAATGACAACGTTTCTGGCCTGGCCACCTGGACCCATGTGGAGCTACCGGACCCAGATGAAGGCTACGAATGGGGCGATGCGGCTCTGACCGTGCGGTGTATCTGTCCCGACCCGGTGAGTGCCGATGTGGTGTATCTGGCGGTCGCCTATAGCTCTGGCGATACTGCCCTATCCTGGCTCTATCGCAGCCCTGATGCTGGGGTCTCCTGGACGGTGACGCCGGTCATCCTGGGCGGTGGGCTAGACAAGGTTCTGGTCAAAATCATCTCAGTGTGCCCGACCGAC
>JAHJIN010000316.1 GCA_018823415.1 Chloroflexota bacterium
CAGATGAGATGCCACTTCATGAAGCCTCCTCCACAGCTATTTGGGAGGAGAGTGTAACACAGAATGGCTGGTCGCGCCAGTTTCTGCCGGACACGCCAATCAACCGACTTTCAAACTATACCGCTGGTGGAAGAAAAGGTGGACCCGGCGGCCCCGGCCGTGGGCCAGGCCGTGCGCGACCTGGGCCTGCCGGCCGAGTGCGTGCTCACCGCCGTGATCCGTGAGGGGCAACTGATCATCCCCCGGGGCGATACGGTCCTGCAGGCCAGCGATGAGGTGCTGGCCGTGGTGCACGCAGAGCAATTGACCCAGTTGGGCGCGCTTTTGGGACCGCCGGCGATGAGCGCGAGGCTCAACTGTTGAGAAGATGTGCTGACCAGGGCTTTCCAAGTCGCTGGCGGCAAGACTATGATGCGATACCCTGCTTCTGTCGTGCTACCCCGTCAGTGCCGCCACAGGCGATTGCGTATCCCGAGGGCAAGAGGCCAGGTGACCAGGAAAGCGAACACGGCGATGAGCGGGACATAGGGCTGCCACTCGCCAGCGATCAGCCAGAAAAACAGGGCGGCGATACTGGCCAGCAACTGAAAGATGCCCAGGCCCAGCAGCAGCAGCGCCAGCGCACGACGTACCGGATAGGGTGACATCAGGTCCTTCCTCCGGCAGCCTGGTCTGCACCAGTCTCCGTACTGGGCTCCAGCACGGTCTGGCGCAGAAAGGAATGCAGCGGGCTGCTGCGTCGTTTGACCACCATGACCGTCACCGCTGCCCGCTGGGCGATCTGTTCGGCGACGTTACCCAGCAGCAGGTTCCTGAACAATGGCTCCTTCGTCGCGCCGACGACGATGAGGTCGTGGCCTTCAGCCTGGGCCAACACCGTCTCGACCACCTGGGTCCCTTCCACGATGCGCCGGTCCACGTGCTCGTAGGCAATGCCTTCCAGGACGGTGCGGAACACCTGCTCGGCGCGCACCCGGTCCGCGCTGCGCGCGCCGCCGGGCACCACGTGCAGCAGGGTCACGGTCACCGGGCCGTTCTCGCCCAGCCGGGCCATCTGCACCGCCGTCTTGACTGCCAGGCGACTGTTGGGGCCGCCGGCCACCGGGACCAGGATGGCGTGCAGGGGGCGGCGCTCCCGGTATCGCACCACGGCCACGTCGGTGGGCGGGTTGTCCACCAGGGCGTCGATGACCGAGCCGTACACGCTGCCGCTGGTCCGGGTATACCCCGGCCAGCCCAGCAGGATGAGGTCCGAGGCGTTCTCCAGCGCCGTCTTGCGCACCGCCTCGGCCACGTTCCGCCCCAGGCGGATAATGGTATGGACCGGCGCGCCACGCGCTTTGGCCTGCTGGATCACCGTATCCAGGTACGCGCGGCCCTCCTGCAAGAAGAACCGCCCCTCGCCCAGGGTCAACTGGGGCGGCACCCGCGCCACGTGCAGGGCCAGCACCTCGCCCTGATTCTCCTGGGCCAGGATCGCCCCGATCAGCCCCAGGATGCGCGCCTGCTCCTGGTCTGCCACGGGCACCAGCACCGAATAGTCGCGGCTGACCAGCACCTCTTCCAGCAAGATCTCTTTGGGCTTTTCCAGGGCCTCGATCCTGGAAAAGTAGGTGTAATACGCCAGCAGGCCCACCACGATCCAGCCGATGGCAAAATACCAGGCCGTGGGGCTGAAACTGAACAGATACAAGGCCAGAAACCCGTTGCAGAGGATGGCGATGAGGGGAACGATGGGGAACCAGGGGACCCGGAATCCCCGGTCCAGGTGAGGCAGCTTGTGGCGCAGGGTCATCACGGCCACGTTGACCTGGAAAAAGAGCAGCAGGAACATGATGTCGGCCGCGGCAGCCACGTGCTCGATGGGCAGCGCCCAGGCCATGAGAAGCATCAGGCCACCCGAGATCAGGACCGCCCAATGGGGCGTGTGCCGCCGGGGGTGGATGCGGGCAAAGACGGCCGGCAGGTTGCGGTCGCGGCCCATGGCAAAGGAGACCCGCGATGACGAGTAGGTGGTGGCGTTGAGGGCCGACATGGTGGACACCAGGCCGCTGAAGAGCAGCACCACCGCCCCGATCCCCAGGGGAAACACCTGTTGGGCCACCTCGACGATGGCGACCTCTTTCATCTGGCCCAGGTACTCGTACGCCTTCATCCCCAACGGGGGGATGGTGGCCCCAATCGCTGTCACGCCCACCAGGAGATAGATGGTCACGGCAATGGCAATGGCCCCAAAGATCGCCCGCGGGATATTGCGCTTGGGATTGACCACCTCCTCGCCGGATTGGGCAATGATCTCGTACCCCTCGAAGGCAATAAAAGTCAGCCCCATGGCGATGAACACACCGGCGAACCCGTTGGGCAGGAACCCGGTGGTAAAGCGTTCGTGCCAGGCCTCGGTGCGCAGCATGGCCGCGACGCCAAACAGGACAAAGAAGGCCAGGATCGCGACCTTGGTCACGGTGACGATATTGCCCACCGCGCCGGTTTCCGACGCCCCCCGGTAGTTGATGGCGGTAAAGGCCACGATGATCAGGGTCATGAAACCCAGGGTCAGGTCGTGCACTGCCAACCCCCCGGTGGGCAGGCCGGCCATGCCCCACAGCTCGGCGGCAAAGCGGCCAAAGGCCAGGGCGTAGAGGCTGCCGGCCACCGCGTGGGCGAGCCAGCTCATCCAGCCGGCCAGGAAACCCTGCGCGCCCCCCAGACCCTCCTTGACCCACAGGTAGCCGCCCCCGGCCTCCGGGAAGGCGGACCCCAGCTCGGCATAGGCCATCGCCGTGAGCAGGGTCACCAGGCCATTCAGGAGAAAGACCAGCACCAGGGCCGGGCCGGCCACGCCGGCGGCGATGCCGGTCAGCACAAAGATGCCGGCGCCGATCATGCCGCCCACGCCGATCATGGTGATGGTGAATAGCCCCAGATCGCGGCTGAGGGTCACCTCTTCCGGGATCGGTCGTGCAGTGCTATGGTTTCTGTTGTTCACAGGTCGTTCTCCGCTACCCGGCTGTCAGACGCGAAACGAGGCGAGCATTTCCTGCGAGAACATGCTCGCCCCACTCGAATTGTTGGAAAAGTTTTTACCCGCCACTCGGATAGAAGCTATCAGTTATCGCACGGCGTTCGGCACCCGTGACCCGGCAAACTTGATCGCCGCGCCAATTATAGGTCATTTCGCCGCGCCAGTCAAGGATGCGTATTCATTCAGGTAAAATGTTACCGGACATGGTATAGTTCCCTCAAATGAGAATGTTACCGAGGGAACAAATGTCCACACCAGACGAGATGAGCATCAACGAACGTTACAAGTATTTGCGACTAATGAGGAAACGTTACATGCAAGCCAACCGGCTGGAACAGAGCCTGC
>JAHJIN010000317.1 GCA_018823415.1 Chloroflexota bacterium
CCGATCTCCCCTGCGGCAGCGGCAAAAAGTATAAAAAGTGCTGTGGCCGATAGACCCGCCATACGTCATTTGACGATTGACGTTTGACGCATCACGAATCACGGAGGACAACCCAATGGTATCCCAAGACTTGTTAGACATCCTGCGCTGCCCCTATTGTGTGACCAACCCGGACCGCATGGATGAAGAGGACCGCCAGAGCGTGGGGTTGCTGGACCTGGAACGCGACAGCGCGTGGCTGGCGTGTCACGACTGCGGGCGCAAATATCCCATTCGTGACGACATCCCGGTCATGCTCATCGAAGAAGGCGAAAAGTATGTCGATGTGGCTGTGGCCGATTTACCAGTACCATAAGTACAGTTCCCATCTGACGCGTTTTTTGCTATAATGTAGGGGTTACAGGGGCCTGTCCCACTCGACATACCCAGGACCCCTGACATGTGGAGGGTAATGGTGATCGGTCAGATCATTGGCAATCGCTACAAGATCATGCGGCAGATCGGCAGCGGCGGCATGGCCTGGGTCTACCTGGCCGAGGACACTGCCACCGGGTCCCAGGTGGCTGTCAAGGTATTGTTCCCGCAATACGCCGAGGACATGGCCTACACGCAGCGCTTTATCCGCGAAGCCAAGGTCGCCATGAGCCTGTCAGAGGCGCACATTGTCCGAGTGCTGGACTATGGCGCCGACCGGGACACGCACTACCTGGTCATGGAATATATTGAGGGCCGGGACGTCAAACGTGTCCTGCAAGAAGAAGGCACCTTTGCCGTGGAGCGGGTGTTGGACGTGGCAGCCCAAGTGTCGCTGGCCTTGCAGCACGCCGACGAGCACGGCATCGTCCACCGCGACATCAAGCCGCAGAACCTCATGATCACGCCAGCCGGCATGGTCAAGGTGCTGGACCTGGGCATCGCCCGGGCTCATTCGCTGCCCTCCCTCACTCAATCGGGCTTTGTCGGCTCCCTGTACTATATCTCCCCCGAGCAAGCGATGGGCGGTCGCACCGATATCCGCTCGGATATCTATTCGCTGGGCATTGTCATGTACGAGATGCTCACCGGTTCGCCGCCATTTTCGGCCGACACGCCGTGGATGATCGTGAACATGCACATCTCGGGGCAGTCGGTGCCGCTGGCGCAACGCCGGCCCGACGTACCTGAGGACATGGAGTGGCTGATCAACAAGGCCATGTCCAAAGACCCCCAGGACCGATTCCAGACGCCGGCCGAACTGGGCGAAGCCATCGCGTGGGTGACCCAGGGCGCGCAGACGGCTCGGCCCCGGGGCGCCCGGCGCGCCAGCCTGGCCCAGCAGCCGGTGGACCGGCTCTACCGGCGAGCCATCGAGGCTGCCGACGCCGGCCGGTGGCAGCAGGCCATCGACATGTTTGGGCAGGTGCTTACCCAGAATCCCAACTATGAAGACGTGGCCGACCGTTTGGCCGAGGCCATGCAGCAGGCCCGCCTGGACACGCTCTATACCGAGGCCCAACGACTCTTGCGCGGCCAGGAGCAAAAAAAGGCCACCGAGTTGCTCATGGAGATCGCCGCCACCGATCCGGAATATCGCGACGTGCGCGAGCTGCTGGCGCAATTTGGCGCCGGCATTGACGATACCGATGCGCGCCGGCGTCAGGAACGGGCCATCGTGCTGTATGGCCGAGGCCTCATGCATTATGGCGCGCGCGAGTGGGAGCAAGCCCGGGACTTGTTCCAAGAAGTGGCCGGGTTGGTGCCGCATTACCGCGATACCGACACCCTCTTGCAGGTAGTCCAGGAACGGCTGGCAGAACTCGAGGCCCAGACCCCGAGCGAGCCGCCAACGCCACCTCGTCGTCCGGCGAAAGAACCGGCGCCGGTTAAGCCGGTTCGCGCGCCCTCGTCTAGCGCGCCCTCGTTCGACGAGCCCTCGTTTGACGAGCCGGCGGCCCCGGGTGAGCCGCGCGGACGAGGTCCCTGGCTGATCATTGGCGGCCTGGCATTGCTGGCGGTCATTGTCTTGGCCTGTCTGGCCGCCGCCTTTCTGCCCGGGCTGATGACGCCGGCGCCAGCGCCCACACCCACGTTCACCGTGGCAGCCGCAACCGCCACGCCGCGCCCCAGCACCACCCATACGGCTACATCCACCGTCACCGCTACGCCGCGCCCCAGCGCCACCCGCACGACCACGCCGACCGTCACGCCCACGGCCACGCCGGTGCGCCCCACGCGCACGCCCGGCCCCAAGTACCCGGCGCCCAAGCTGCTCAATCCTTCCAACGGCAACGGCTATGCCGGTGGTCCACTGCGCTGGGAAGACCTCAAGCTTGACAACGCACAGAGTGAATACTATAATGTGACCTTTTACTTTGTCCATAACGGAGTAGGTGAATTCCGCGGCGCCAACGCCCTGGAGTCACAACTCTACCTGGTGCTGGAAAACCTCCCTTCCGCTGACAATGATCGCTACGAGTGGTCGGTGCAGGTCATGAAACGCACATCTGGCACGGCGGCCGATGCCAAAGACTGGGAGGGCATACCCATAAGCCCCCGCAGCGAAACCTGGGTCTTTGTGCTGGCCCGTTGATAGAACCGGGAGGAACACCATGAATAGCACCCGCTCGCGACATCTGGTGCGGCTGGGAGTGGCGGCTCTGGCGCTGATCGTGATCGGCTGTGATCTGGGACCAACCTCCACAACCACCCCTACGCCCACGCCGATCATTCCTTCGGTGGCGCCCAGTGCCCAGCCGGCGCCCACGGCCACAACATCAACACAGCCAGCCCCCACCGCCACAAAGGCCGTTCAGTCATCGCCCCGGCCCTCGGCGTTGCCTACGACAGCCGCAACCCAGCCCCCGGCGACGGTTGTTCCCACCCAGGTGCCCTACAAGTACCCGGCCCCGCAGCTCAAGGAACCCAAAAAGGGCGACGGCTATGGCGGCCAATTGATTTGGGAGTCCCTGGACCTGGCCCCCGACGAGTATTATCACGTCTTTGTACACGCCATACACAACCAGGAACTCAGGCATTGGGGTTTTGATACGGCCCTGGGGGTGCAGGATGCCAAGTTCTTGTTGCCTCGCGAGCAGTTTGGCGACAAGGACAACGATTGGAAAACCCTGTCCGATTCGGGCGAATTTTCGTGGGAAGTTCAGGCAATGCGCCGACTGCCAGATGGCAGCAGCGTGCCTATCAGCCCCGTGAGCGAAACCTGGACATTTGTCTGGGAGCGGTCTTCTGATTAGGCTGGTCACCAGACCGGGTCGTGGCGATAGCCCAGAAACCCGGTTTCCCGTAACCAAAGGCCAAGATTTGCTCGTCCAATTGGATTTGGGGCGTTGTATGGGGAGATGGGGACAATGGACGCAGAACGAGAGCTGCAAGCCACCATCAACCGGGCCCTGGAATGTCTTGCACTCCTGAAACAAGACCTGGCGGCCAGCCAAGAAACGGGGAGCGCATCGGGCAGTTGGCTGCGCCGGTCTGCATCGACCGATCCGGCCCCGGCCCAGCGTATGGGCGAGCGGGTCCAAGGCCTGCACCAGAACCTGGAACAGTTGCAGCACGAATTCGCCACCCTGGAGCACGAGCGCCAGCGCTTGGATACCCTGTATGATGTCAGCCAGATCATCAACTCGACGCTGAACCTGGTCGAGTTGTTGAACCTGGTGATGGACATGATCATCCAGGTCACCCGCGCCGAGCGGGGCTTTCTAATGCTTCTGGGCGAGAACCCGGTGGGACCGCTGACCGAGGCGCTCGAAGTACGCGTGGCCCGCAACGTAGACCAGGAAACCATCGCCGGGTCCGATCTAAGCCGCAGCATCATCAGCCAGGTCGTCCAGGAAGGCCGGCCCATCCTCACCACCGACGCCCAGGCCGATCCCCGTTTCAGTAGCCAGGAAAGCGTCATCGGCTTTAACCTGCGTTCCATCCTCTGTGTGCCCCTGCTGGTCAAAGACCACATCATTGGCGTGGTCTATGTGGACAATCGCATCAAGTCTGGGCTGTTTACCCAGGAAGACCTGGACCTGCTGGCTGCCTTTGCCAACCAGGCCGCCATCGCCCTGGAAAACGCCCGGCTCTTTGAAAGCGTCCAGCAAAAAGTCGTCGAAATCACCACCATCAAGACCTATATGGACAACATCTTTGCCAGCGTCGCCAGCGGCGTGGTATCGACCGACGTGAGTGGCCATGTCACCACGTTCAACCGCGCCGCTGAGACCATCTTTGCCGTGCCGGCCAATCGCGCCCTGGGCCAGCCCTATCAGCAGGTGTTGGGCACCCTGGAAGACCCGGAACTTCCGGCCCTGGTCGAGCAGGTCCGCTGCGGCGAGCAGGCCTACATCCCCTACGATCTCGAGACCGATCTGCCCGGGCGCGGCCGGGCCAGCCTCCGACTGCACCTCTCGGGCCTGCGCGATACGCACGACGAGATCACAGGTCTCACCATTGTGGTGGACGATCTGACCGTGCGCCGTCGCCTCGAAGCCGAACGCCGGCGCGAAGAGCAAGAAAAGCACCGCATCAAGGAACTGTTCCAGCGCTATGTGGCACCCACCGTGGTCAATCGCCTCCTGTCGGATCCCAGCCGGGTGGCCCTGGGCGGCGAGCGCCGCGAGGTGACGGTGCTCTTTGCCGACATTCGCGGCTATACGGCCCTGGCCGAGCAGATATCGCCCGAGCGGCTGGTGGCCTTGCTCAACGAGTACCTGGCCCTGATGGCCGAGGCCATCTTTCGCTACGAGGGCACGCTGGACAAGTTCATGGGCGACGCGGTGGTGGCTTTTTACAATGCGCCCGAACCCCAGCCCGATCACGCCTTGCGCGCGGTGCAGACGGCCCAGGCCATGCAGAACGCCCTGGCCCGGCACCACCAGGAGCATCCCCACGAGTTGATGGTCAACTATGGCATTGGCATCAGCACCGGCGAGGCCGTGGTAGGCAACATTGGGGCGCAACAGATGAACTATACCGTCATTGGTGACGCTGTTAATGTGGCGCAGCGCCTGCAGGCCGGGGCCAGCGCCGGCCAGATCTTGCTCAGTGGCAATACATATCTGCACGTGTGCCAACACGTCGCGACCACGCCCCTGGGACCCCTCGCCGTCAAAGGGCGCATCGAGCCAGTGAATGTATACGCGCTGGGCGCCCCGCCCACACTGATTGCTGTCGAGAAGCCCGCATGACCAGACCCGCTGACCTGGCGACCTTGTTAGAAGACCTGGGGGCATCCGACCCGCCCCAGCGCTGGCAGGCCATAGAAGCGCTGAGTCGCTTGCCAGACCAGATCACGGTCATTCGCTGCTTGCTGGACGAGATACATAGCCCCGACCCGCACCGCCGGATTGGCGCCGAGGAGTCCCTGGCGCGGATGGACAGCGACGTGGCAAGCGAGGTCCTGGCCCAGCAATTGGTGGACCCCCGGCCAGCCATTCGCACCCGCGCCGCCGCCGTGTTGGGCCGCATGGCCGGCGTCAGCGCACTGCGCGCCCTGGAACGCGTGCTGGGAGATGAGGACCCGGCCGTGCGCAGCGCGGCCGCTGAATCCCTGGGGCGCATGGGCAACCAAGAGGCCGTGCCGGCCCTGCTCGGCGCTGCCGAAGACCCTGACCTCAGCGTGCGCTGGCACGCCGTGACGTCGCTGGGCCAGTTGGCGACCGACGAGGTGATCCCCACCCTGATCCGGGCAGTGGTAGACCAAGACCCCGGCGTGCGTGGCAGCGCCGTGGACGCCCTGGAAGCCGTGGGCAGCGGCATTGCCCTGGAGGCGCTGGCCCAGGCCTTGCGCGACCCGGACCAGCATGTGCGCTGGCGTGCTGCCGATGCCCTGGGGCAGGTGGGCGGCGACCAGGCGGTGGACCTGCTCATCCTGGCCTTGCGTGACCCGGACGCCGGCGTGCGTTGGCGCGCCGCCGATGCCCTGGGCCGCGCTGGAAACCCCCGGTCTGTCCCGGACCTCATTGTGGCATTGGCCGATCCCGAACCCAACGTGCGAGCCCGGGCGGCTGCCTCGTTGGGGCACATTGGCGATATGCGCGCCTTGCCCCACTTGCACCGCATGCTCAACGACAATGCCGAGGCCGCCATGCTGGGCCGGGTGAGCGATGTGGCCAACATGGCTATCCAGCGCCTCCGCGCGCTGCTGGTATGAGAGCACCCATGTATGCAGTCCTTGATCGGTTTGAATCAAGCCCCACCGGCTCTCGGCTGGCCATCCTCGTATTCGACGACGGGCAGCGCCTCGTCGTGCCGGCGGCAGCACTGCCCCCAACGGCCCGCGAGGGTCTGGCCCTGGTCGTGACCTGGACCATAGACGCCGACGAGACGCAGCGCCGGCGCCGGCGCATACTGGCCCTGCAGCAAGACGTATTCATCGCATGAACCCCACCCCGGTCCCCCGCAACGTACGAACCGCGCATACCCGGCGCACGGCCCGCGACCGCCAGCGACGGCCGCCGCGCCAGTCGGCCCCGGGATGCGGCTGTCTGGTCAACCTTGTAGCTGCCCTGCTGCTGGTGGGTGCCGTGGTGGCACTCTTGCCCCTGGGCGTCATGGCCTTCGAGGTCGCGCACGATGGCCGCATCTATCCCGGCGTTTCAGTCGGCGGCGTCGACGTGGGCGGCTGCAAACCCGAAGAGGCACGCGCGCGCGTCCAAAAAGTCTATGCAGGTTATGCCGCAGAGCCGCTGCTCCTGCAATACCAGGACGATTCCTGGCCGGTGACCCCAGCCGAGCTGGGACTGCGCGTCGACGCCAACCCGGCCATCGCCGCTGCGTTTGCCGTGGGGCGTACCCCTGATCTGAGCGCCAGCCTGCAAGACCAAGCCCAGGCTCTGACGCAGGGCTATGCCTTTGATCCCCACATCACCCTGGACGCCGGCGTACTGACGTCGGCCCTGAACGAGTTTGCCGAGCAGATAGACCAACCCGGCGGCGATGCCGCCATCCAGATGCAGGGCCTGCAGGTCACGCTAAAAGCCGGCCAGTCAAGCCGCCGTCTGGACTTGGTCCGTCTGGCCGACGACCTACTCGCCGCTTGCCAGGCTCGGTCCCACGGCCCCATTACCCTGGTGATAGACGAAAGCGCGGCGGCCCTTACGCCGGACCAACTGGCACCGGCCATCACGTCGGCCGGGCACATTCTGGCCCGGCCCATCGTGCTCACGTTTCCGGCCCCGCTCCCCAGCGACAGTGGGCCGGCCGCGGTCTTTACTCACACCTGGGCCTTGGACCAGGCCGCGCTGGCCGAAGCCCTGTGGTTTCCCCTGGAACGCGACGCGACCGGTCAGGTCATGGCGTCGGCCCGGCTGCACGAAGAGCCTTTGCGTAACTGGGTGCAGGGCATTGCCGACGAAGTGAACCAGCCGGTGCGCAACGCCCGCCTGGACCTGAATCCCGTGCGCATGACCCTCAGCCCCATCGTCACCAGTCAGGAAGGGCGGACTGTAGACATCACTGCCACGGTAACGGCCATCCAGCTTGCTGCCCTGACCGACGGCGAGCGTGTGGTGCCGCTGGTCGTCGACATCACGCCCCCGGCCGTAGACATGCGCGATCCCGCCGCGCTGGGCATCCGCGAGTTGGTCAGCACCGGTCAAACCCAGTTCCAGGGCTCGTCCGCCGAGCGCGTACATAACATTGTCATCACGGCCCAAAAGCTGCACGGCGTGGTGGTGCCGCCCAACGGCGTCTTTTCGTTCGTGGAATATCTGGGTGATGCCACTGAGGCCGATGGCTACCAGGAATCCTATGTCATCTATGGCGACCGCACGGTGATGGACATTGGCGGCGGGGTGTGCCAGGTGTCTACCACCTGCTATCGCGCGGCATGGTGGGCCGGGTGCCCCATTCTGGTCCGCACGCCCCACGCCTTTCGCATCGGCTGGTACGAGCCACCCCTGGGGATGGATGCCACCGTGTTCGCGCCGTCTGTAGACCTCCAATTCCAGAACAACACGCCGGCCTGTCTGCTCATCCAGACCGAGGTGGACGAAGTTAATAGCACCATTACCTTTCGCTTCTATGGCACCAAACCCGATTGGACCGTGGACATGGATGGCCCCTACACCAGCAGTGTGCTCCCGGCCCCGGCCCCAGTCTATGAAAACGACCCCACGCTACCCCGGGGCGTGACCAAGCAAGTTGGGTCGGCTCACGATGGGGTGGACGTGACCATCTATCGCGTCGTCACGCAAAACGGCCAGGTCATCGAGCGCGAGCGCTTTTTCACCCGCTTTCAGCCCTGGGCCGCGCGCTATCTGGTAGGCACCAAATGATGGCCGACTGGCTGACGAGCGCCCCACACCGCCGCTACAACCCCCTCACCGGCGAATGGGTTCAGGTTTCACCGCAACGCACCCAACGCCCGTGGCAAGGTCAGGTAGAAGACCGGCCCCCGGCGCAATTGCCGACCTATGACCCGCAGTGCTACCTGTGCCCCGGCAACGCCCGGGCCGGCGGCGCCCGCAACCCCGATTACGCGCACACCTTTGTCTTTGACAACGACTTTCCGGCCTTGCTGCCCGACGCAGACCCCGGCGCGCTGGATGTGGGCGGTCTGCTGATGGCTCGCGCCGAGCGAGGCCGCTGCCGCGTGGTCTGCTTTTCGCCGCGCCACGACATGACCCTGCCGGACATGGCCCTGGACGACGTGGGCCGGGTCATCGACGCCTGGGCCCAGGAAACCGAGCGCCTGGGCGCGTCACCCTTGCTCAATCACGTGCAGATATTCGAGAACAACGGGGCCATGATGGGGGCCAGCAACCCACACCCCCATTCCCAGATCTGGGCCACCGAATCGCTGCCCAACGAACCGACCAAGGAATTGGTCACCCAGCGAGACTGGCATACCCGGCGCGGCGGCTGCCTGTTGTGTGACTACCTGGCCCTGGAATTGGGACCCCAGGCCGGCGCGCGCGTGGTCTGCCAGAACGACCATTTCGTGGCCCTGGTACCATTCTGGGCCGTGTGGCCGTTTGAAACGATGGTCATTGGCCGGCGACACACCGGCTGGCTGCCCGCTGTCGCCCAGGAGCCGGCCGAGCGCGCGGCCCTGGCCGATATCCTGCGTCGTCTCACGGCCCGCTACGACCACCTCTTTGGCGTGCGCTTTCCCTACTCGATGGGCTTTCACCAGCGCCCCACCGACGGCCACTCTCACCCAGAATGGCATCTTCACGCGCACTTTTATCCCCCGCTCTTGCGATCCGCCACGGTGCGCAAGTTCATGGTCGGTTTCGAGCTGCTGGGCAACCCCCAGCGCGACATCACGGCCGAAGAAAGCGCGGCCCGGCTACGCGCCCTGCCCGAGACCCGGCCTACAACAGCGTAGGACAAATTGGCGCGCGCAGCGCGTCCTACGCCCACGCTCTGTCGGCTATCGCACCCGGGCCAGTACCTCTGGGTCTTGCGCCGGCGTTCCCCAGGTGGTATACTGTGATCCAGGACGCCGGTGCGTCGTCCCATTATTCAAGAGGTGACGGTCATGGACTATCGCGTGGATGCCAAAGGCAAATACTATACCACCCATGTGAGCAAGCGCAACGTGCCGGTCATTGCCCGGGTGCCCGGTGGCGTGGTCCACGGCATGGCCTATCTCACCCTGGACAATCGCCTCAAAGACGAGCTGAACACCGGTGAAACCTTTTTGGCCCTCACAGACGTGCAGGTGTTTGATGAAAGCGCCGAACGCCTGCTCTACGAATCGGACGTGCTGCTGGTCAACAAGCGTCACCTGATTTGGATCATCCCGCGAGAATCCGAATCCGACGAGGGAGAAGAGCCGGCATGAGCGTCACAACTGGAAACCTGGAACCGACACTGCGACCATATCTGCGCGTGCCCCGGTCTGTGGCCGAAACGAGCCTGAGCCCCGGGAGCCTGTATGACCTGGCCCTCAAGGCTATCTATTTCGCCGGCGAATTGAGCGGCCAAGCCGTGGCCGAGACCCTCAAGCTGCCCTACACCAATGTGGTAGAAAAGTTGCTGTCGTTCCTGGTCAAAGAAGAGCTGGTGTCCATCACCGGCTCGTCTGGCTTTAGCGAGCGCGGCTACAACCACGTGGTTACGAAAAAGGGTAGCGCCAAGGTTCAAGAGGTGCTGGCGCGCTCGCAATACGTGGGCGCGGCCCCGGTCTCGCTAGACGCCTACAAGGCCGTGATGAGCGCCCAGTCCATCGGCGAATTGGTCATTACCCAGCCCGAACTACGGCAGGCATTCCGGCACCTGGTAGTGTCGGATGTCATGTTGCGGCGCATTGGCCCGGCGGCTAACTCGGCGCGGTCGATCTTTTTATATGGACCACCGGGTAATGGCAAAACCGTCATCGCCGAAACCCTGTCCCGGCTGCTCAAGGGCGATATCTATATTCCCTACGCCGTCGAAGTCGATGGTCAGGTCATTCAAGTTTTTGATGGACTGAACCACACGCCGGTAGCCGAAGGCATCCCCACCACGGACACGCCATTTACGACCGACGATGTGCGGCTAGATGCCCGCTGGGTGCTGTGCCGGCGGCCGTTCATCGTGGTGGGCGGCGAACTGACCCTGGAATCATTGGACCTCATCTTTGACCCCATTACCAAGATCTACGAAGCCCCCTACCAGATGAAAGCCAACGGCGGCATGTTTCTCATCGATGACTTTGGCCGCCAGCAGGTTCACCCGCGCGATCTTTTGAACCGCTGGATCGTGCCCCTGGAAAAGCGCGTGGACTTTTTGACCCTGCAAACCGGCAAAAAGATCGAGATCCCCTTTGATATCCTCATCGTCTTCTCTACCAACCTGGACCCGGCCGATCTGGTAGACGATGCCTTTTTGCGGCGCATTCGCCACAAGATCGAGGTGCCCAATCCCACGTGGGACGAGTTTCGCGAGATATTTGGGCGCGTGGCCGCCGCGCGTGGCATCCCTTACGATGACGAAACCCTCAAGTACCTGGTGCTGGAACACTATATCAAGGTCAAACGCGAGCCCCGGTCGGTACATCCGCGCGACCTCATCGACCAGGTTCTGGACCTGGCCAAGTACCTGGAAACCGAGCCGCGCCTGTCCAAAGAGTTGTTGGATGGCGCCGTAGAAGCCTATTTCGTCAAGTTTTAAAGGTGTCCCATGTCATTGCTAAAACGCGCCCGGCCTAGTATCGAGACCCCACCACCGGCGGTCGCACCCGTGGTGTCAGATCCGGCTCGGCCAGAACCGGCCAGCCGGCCCGTCATCATGGCGCCGGAACAGGTCGCCGTGCAACGACAGAAACACGAGATGCTGCGCAAGCTGCGCCAATGGCTGGTGGAACGCATCCTCACCGGCATCGAAGCGCCCAGCGAACTCGAACGGGACGAGCGCACCCTGGCGCTGCTGCACGAGCGTTTTGCCACCGCGTATGCCTCGGCCAACGTGAACCTACCTGCTGAAGAAATGCAGCAACTTCGAGAAGCCGTCATCAACGAGATCGTAGGCTATGGCCCCATCGAGCCATTCCTGGCCGACGAGACCATCAGCGAGATCATGGTCAACGGACCCGACCACGTCTTTGTAGAGCAAGAAGGCATGGTCCATGAAACCGAAGCCCGGTTTGAAGACGATGCCCACGTCATGCGCATTATCGATCGCATCATTCGCCCCCTGGGCCGGTACGTCAACCGCAAATCCCCCATGGTCGATGCGCGCCTGCCCGACGGGTCTCGGGTGAACGTCATCATCCCGCCCTCGGCCATTGACGGGCCAACCATCACCATCCGCAAGTTTTCCAAAGACAAGCTCACGGTTCAGGATCTCATCAACTATGGCTCGCTCACCGATCACATGTCCGAGTTTCTGCGCGCGTGCGTGGTGGCACGGTTGAATATTGTGGTATCCGGCGGCACCGGCAGCGGCAAGACCACACTGCTCAACGTGCTGTCCAATTTCATCCCAGACCACGAGCGCATCGTCACCATCGAGGACTCGGCCGAGTTGCAACTGGCCAAGCCCCACGTGGTGCGGCTGGAGGCCCGCCCGCCGGACCCCGACGGCACCGGCCGCGTCACCATCCGTGACTTGGTCACCAACTCGTTGCGTATGCGCCCAGAACGCATCGTAGTGGGCGAAGTACGCGACGGCGCTGCCCTGGACATGCTCCAGGCCATGAACACCGGCCACGATGGCTCGCTGACCACACTGCACGCCAATACCCCGCGCGACGCCCTCAGCCGCCTGGAAACCATGACCCTCATGGCCGGCATCGACTTTCCCATCAAGGTCATCCGCGAGCAGGTAGCCTCGGCCATAGACCTCATCGTTCAGCAGACGCGCCTGCGCGACGGTTCGCGCAAGATCGTCCAGATCACCGAGGTACAGGGCATGGAGGGAGACATCATCGTGCTGCAAGACGTGTTCCGGTTCATCGAAAAGGGCGTGAACGAAGACGGCAAGGTCATCGGCGAGCTGCAGCCCACCGGCACGCGTCCCAAGTTTACCACACGCCTGCAGGCCGCCGGCTTTGACCTGCCACCCGAGATCTTTGGCGTGGACATGCATCCGTATGGCGGCGGTCGCGGATAGCGCTTGACAGAGAGCGAACCACCGGGTATAATCCCCGACGGTAGGAAAGGAAATCAACGCATGACCCGCAAACTGGTGCTTGTGAATTGTCAGCGGATCGCCTGCGACATCGGCATGGTCCCTGTCGTAGTGCGCCCAGTTTCAGGCATGGTATGATGTCCTAGTTTTACCAGTGTTCATGAGCCACGGGTGCATTCGACTAGCAGTCGGCCCCGTGGTTTTTTTGCGCTTTCTGGCAACAAGGCCGCGGGGATCCCGTGGCCTTGTTTGTTAGCGAGGAGGAGCGCAATGATCGCCATCAACCTAGACAAGATCGTCAAATCATACGGCACGCAACTGGTACTGGACGGCGCCTGCTGGGAAATCCACCAGGGGGCCAAGGTGGGCCTGGTGGGAGCCAACGGCGCCGGCAAGTCCACCCTGCTCAAGCTCATCCTGGGCGAAGAGGAGCCGACGCTGGTGCCCGGGCAGGCTCTCGGCACCATCTACCGCATGAAAGGCCTGACCATCGGGTACATGGCCCAGGAGCCCCGGCTTCAGCCCGGCAGCACGGTGCTGGACGAAGCCCTGCGCGCCGTGCCGGCCATCGCCGAGCTGGAGGCAGACATGGCCGGCCTGGAAGCCCAGATGGCAGACCCGGTCGTGTACGAGGACGAGCCCCGGCTGGCCCGGGTGCTGGATCAGCACACAGCGGCCCTGGACCGCTATCATGCCCTGGGCGGCGAGACCTATATCAGCCGAGTGCAGAGCACCTTGCGCGACCTGGGCCTGGCTGAAGACCAGTGGGACCAGCCGGTGGAGACCCTCTCCGGCGGCGAGAAAAAGTTGGTGGCGCTGGCCCGGCTGCTCGTGGTGCGCCCAGACGTGCTGCTGCTGGACGAGCCCGACAACCACCTGGACCTGTCGGCCAAGCGCCGCTTGGAGCGCCTCATCCCCAACTATGAGGGCACCGTGGTCATCATCAGCCACGACCGCTATCTGCTGGACTTGGTGGTGGACCAGATCGCTGAGGTGGAGGCCGGCCGGGTGACGGTATACGAGGGCAACTATTCCGAGTATGCCTATGAGAAACGAATGGCCTTGTTACGCCAGCAGCAGATGTACGGCATCCAACAGCGCGAGATTCAGCGCCTGGAAGAGTCCCGGGATCGACTGATGCAATGGTCGCGCCAGTCCGGTGGCAACCAAAAGTTCGTCCGCCGGGCCCGCAACATCCAGAAGCGGCTGGACCGCATGGACCGCATTGACCGGCCGGTGCTGGAACCCCGGCGCATGGGCCTGGCGCTGTCGGCCAACGGGCGCGGCAGCCAGAAGGCGCTGGAACTCGTCGGCGTGAAAAAGGCGTTCGATGAGGTGGCCGTGCTACGGGGCGTGGACCTGCGCGTGTGGGCCGGGGAGCGCGTGGGCCTACTGGGGCCGAACGGCGCCGGCAAGAGCGTGCTGTTCCGCATCGTACTGGGCGAGGAAGAAGCGTCGGCCGGGGAGGTCAAGGTGGGGCCTTCGTCCACCATCGGCTACTATGCCCAGGAGCACGAGACGCTGGACATGGGCCGCACGCCGGTGGAAGAGGTGCGGGGCCTGGCGCCCATGTACGAAGAGCAGGCCTACGGCTTCCTGGGCAAGTTCCTGTTCGACTATCAGTTGGCCCGCAAGCCCGTTGCGCAACTCTCCGGCGGGGAAAAGAGCCGGCTCCAGCTTGCCAAGCTCATGCTCGAATCGCCCAACCTGTTGCTGCTGGACGAGCCCACCAACAACCTGGACCTGGCCTCGTGCGAGGTGCTGGAAGAGGCATTGGCGGACTATGCCGGGACCATCGTCGCCATCAGCCACGACCGGTACTTTTTGGACCGGGTGGCCGGGCGCATCGTGGAGTTGGACGAGGGCACGGTCACGGAATATGCCGGAGGATATACGTACTACGCAGAAAAGACCTCCGACCGCTGACCGCAAAAAGCCGACCGCCATGGGGCACCGGGTTGCCCGGGCGGTCGGCCGTCGGTGGTCAGCGGTCTGCTACCAACCTTGGCCCGGCTTTTGCTACTCTGGCGGCTCGACATACCACCGGCGGTAGGTCATGGCGCCCAGCAGCAACCCAAACTGGATCAGGGTGCCAAAGATCGCCTGGAACTGCTCAAAGTAAAAGACCAGCAGGTTGACCACGGTGAGCGAGAGCAAAAGGCCCAGCATGCCGATGAACACGCCGCGCCAGTCCCGGCCCAGGACTAGCAGGCCGGCCGCGGCGAGAAAGATCACACTGGCGCACCCTTCCAGGCCCAGCCGAACCAGGAACCAGAAAACCGCGCTCTCACCCTGCCCATAGCCGGTGATCATGATCCGTTTCAGCATCTCCATCGGGCCGCCGGTGGCCGGAGAGAGCGCGAGCAACAACAATGCCACCAGTTGAAGCAAGGTCAGTCCCCCAAACGCACCCAGGCCGATGACGAGCAACGCCTTGAGACGGCGCCGGCCGGCCAATCGTCTCGCGTATGCCTGGCTCCGTTTCATTGCCTTTTCCCAGGGCGTAGGAGTAACCTGGACCAACTCCAGGTTCCGCGCCTGCAGGAATTCCAGCAACTCTTTTGCCAGCCGCGCCGTGTTCGGATCGGTGGACTCCTGGGCAATCTTTTGCAGCTTGGCCTCGAGGATGTCGTGCTCCTGCGGGTCCAGGTCATGGTCGAGCACCTCGGTCAAACCGTCAAACACGCGGTACAGCTCGCCGCGCGGATCGCCAGACGGCGGCCGGCGCACGCGCAGGTAGACCAGGACCGTCGCCATGAAAAAGGCATAGATGATCGGCGCGGCCGGCGGATAAAAGTAGTCGTTGTTCTGGGTGATGAACTTGCCCACCTCATCAATGAACAGACCCACGCCGATGCCGCTCAACAGGGCGCCTGCGGTATAGGCCCAGCGGTTAGCCAGGATCAATGGCAGCAGAGAGGCAATAAAGAGCGCCAGGCCGCCCCACAGAAGGTGCGCCAGGTGCAACTCGCTGCTGCCGACCTGGGGGTAGCCGGTGAGCTGCAAGAACAGGCGGACCGTGACGACCGTGGCGGCAAAACTCACCACGGCCAGCAGCATATAGCGCTCGGCTTTCTCGCGCTTGACCGGGGTACGCGTCCCCCGATAGGGCACTTTCATGTGTCCCCTCCTGGACGTGCTAGGGCCAAGACCGCCAAGGTTTTGGCCCCCACGCTGATATTCTACCGTAAGAACAGGCCTGGCCAAGCTCGACAGCCCATACGGGCGATTGGAAACCTTGGCGGTCTGACCTGTTTGTTACCCCATGAATCTGCGCATAGCCAGCAACTCGCAGTCTGGCTCAGATTGCAGTGGAATTCTAGCACACCGGCACCGGGGTGTCAACGAGTCGCTGGCGCTCCCGTGTCTGCCCGGGGCGAACACCCGGGTTCAGGGCGCGCACGCGGGTCCGCCCCTACTGTACGGACGCCGCGCTTTGTGGTAGAATAGGCCCTTGAATCTCGACTGAAGGAGCAGTGACATGGCCCGAGTGCGCGTGCTGGGCTTTTCCCCGCACAGTGTGGACCGCCGGGAGCAGGACATCTCGGCGGTCACCGTGGGCGAGTTGCTGGCAGATCTGGGCCGGCGCTACCCGGCGCTGCGCCCGGTCCTGGAGCATCAGCGCGAAGACGGCCGGCCCTATATCAAGGTCATGGTCAACGGCCGGCTGGCGGAGCAGTTGCAGGGATGGGACACGCCGCTGGGACCGGACGATACGGTGGGCGTGTTCCCGCCGGTGGCCGGAGGATGACCGACCGCTGACGACTGACCGCGGACCACAGAGGTGCGGCAGTCGGTGGTCTGCGGTCGGCCGTCGACCTGCTTTTGACAAACCTGCCGGCCTGTGCTATAGTCTGGCCCGGCTCGCACCATCACCCGGAGGATAGGAGATGTCCGACGCTGAACGTCCAGAGAAACCCGGTACCATCTGCCCCAGTTGCGGCCGGTTCGTCGGCGCGCGCGAGGTATGCCCCAACTGCGGGGCCAACGTCCCGCGCCGGATGAGCCTGCGCCTGTTCCGGTACGGTGCCGTGGCCCTGGCCGTGGTGGGCCTGCTCGTGCTGTGGGTCGCCGCCACCTTTTCCCAGGTGCCCACCGTCTATGTGGGCAATATCGTGGGCACTATGAACTGGGCCTATGTGCACATGGAAGGCGTCGTCACCCGCATCCCCGCATATGATGCCGAGACCGGCTATCTGAGCTTTTGGCTGTACGACGACACCGGCGACATCATGGTGTCGGCGTATCGCGCCGAGGCGCAGGCATTGGTGGACCAGGGCAAGGTGCCCATGCTCGGCGACCGGGTGAGCGTGGAAGGGACGCTCAAGGTCAAGGAAGATTTCGCCTATCTGACCGTGGGCGTGCCAGAGCGGGTGCTGGTCACGCGGCCGGAAGCCGCCGACATGCCCATCGGTGACATCACCTACGAGCACGAGTGGCAGCGGGTGCGGGTGCGCGCCGTGGTGCGCCAGGTTCGCCAGCCCTACGAGGGCCTCACCGTCGTCGAGCTGCGGGACGGCTCCGGCGTCATCGACCTGAGCATCGAGGACGCGATGGTGAACCTCAAGGGCCAGCCGGCGGAGGTGCAGCCCGGCCAGTCCGTCGAGGTCGTGGCGCCGGTGAGCCTTTATAAAGAGGAACCCCAACTGGCACTGGTAGACCCGGCCGAGCTGGTCGTCATCGACACAGACATTCCCCTGGCCGAGACCGTGCCCATCGACCGGCTATCCGTGGCCGACGTGGACCGCTTTGTGCGCGTGGCCGGCACGGTGACGCAGGTTGAACCGTTTTCGGCCGGCGTCAAGTTCACCGTCGAAGACGATACCGGCACCATCGTCGCCCTGGTGTGGCAGAGCGTGTACGAGGGCGTGGCCGACCGTGAGTTCCTGACCGAGGGAGCCAAGGTGGCCTTTCAGGGCCTCGTCTCCGAGTATCGCGAAGAGCTGGAAATCGCGCCGGAGCAGCCCATGGACGTAGTGCTGGTCAAGGCCGGCGCTGGGGCCGCGACGGCACCCATCAGCAGCCTCACAGCCGGTCAGGTGGGCGAGACGGTGCGTGTGGAAGGCCAGGTGGCCGAGGTCAAACCGTTCTCGCAAGGCACCAAGTTGGCCGTAGATGACGGCACCGGCCGCATCACCGTGACCCTGTGGCAAGACGTGTACGACCTGATCCCGGACCGGGATCGCCTCGCCGTCGGCGTGCGCGTGTCGGTGCAGGGCAAACTGAGCGAATACCAGGGCACGCTCGAGATCGCGCCGCGCCGGGGCACCGACGTCATCGTGCTGATGGCCGCTGGCGGCCAGCCGACGACCACCGTCACGCCAGTCACACAGCCTACCACCACCCCGGGACCGGCCGTGACGGCCACACCGACCCCCACGCCAACCACCAAACCGGTCGCGCAGACCGTCAGCCTCGCCAAGCTGCCCGAACTCAAAGGCCAGACCGTGACCGTGGAAGCCCAAGTCACCAAGGCCGAGAGCTTTTCGCAGGGCATGAAATACACCCTCAGCGACGGCACCGGCACTGCCATCCTGCTCCTGTGGCAGGACATTTATAACCAGGTGCCGGACAAGGCCCGGCTGGGCGTGGGCGTCAAGGTCCGGGCCACCGGCGTGGTCGAGGAGTTCCAGGGCGACTGGGAGGTCATCCCGGAAAACGGCGCCGACGTGCAGGTCACCGGCGGGCAGGCAGCCCCCACACCCAAGCCGGCCGCGGCCGCGCCCATTGGCAGCATCGAGGCCGGCATGGCGGGCCAGACCGTGACCATTGACGGGTACATCACCAGTGAGTTCAAGCTATCCACCGGCATGAAATACACGGTAGACGACGGGACCGGCACGATCATCCTCATCGTCTGGAACAATGTCTACGAGGCGATGCCGGACAAGGACAAGCTGGTCAAGGGCGCGCGAGTCCGGGTTACCGGCAAGGTCGAGGTCTACAAAGGCGACCTGGAAGTAATCCCCCAGACCGGGACAGATGTCATCGTGGTGCAATGATGCACCCAGTGCAAGACAAAGGAGTCGAAACGAATCACATGGTCCAAGATAAAGCGAGCCGGACGGTCCTGCTGGATGGCTCGCGCCTGATCGTCGAAGCCTGCGTGCGCGCCGGGGCCGATGCGTACGTGGGCTATCCCATCACCCCGGCCAACCGCATCTATACCTACAGCAGCCAGCGCTTTCCCAGCGTGCTGCCGGCCCCAGACGAGATCTCGGCATTGCAGTGGATGTCGGGCCTGGCGGCCACCGGACACCTGCCGGTCACGGCCACCTCGTTCCCCGGCCTGGCCCTCATGGTCGAGTCCATCAACATGGCCTATATGATGGAGCTGCCCCTGCTCATCGTCCTGGTCCAGCGGTTGGGGCCATCCACCGGCACAGCCACCGCCGGGGCGCAGGGCGACGTCCTGCTCCTGAACGGCCTCATCTCGGGCGGCTACCCGCTGCCGGTCCTGTGCATCGCCAATATGCTGGACTGCTGGCGTCTGCCGCCGCTGGCGCTGCGAACCGCCATAGATTTGCGCACACCGGTGGTGCTCCTCACCTCCAAAGAGATGGTGATGACCGAGCGCAGTTTTGACCTGGGCCAGTTGGACGAGGTGACGCCGGTTGCGCGTGCGTTCTATGATAGTCCCGCGCCCTATCGGCCCTATGCGGCCGACGAGGGCCTGACGCCGGCCTTTTTGCCCGTCGGCAACGACCAGCATCAGGTGCGGCTGACGGCCTCAACCCATGACGCTGGTGGACTGTTGCAGCACAGCACGCCGGCGGCCCTGGCGAACACGCGCCGGCTGCCAGCCAAGGTCGAGCAGGGAACGCCGGTACGCTACGAGTTGGACGAGCAGGCCGGGGCGGACACCCTCGTCGTGACCTATGGCATCACCACCGGGGCGGCCCGGGAGGCCGTGCGCGCGCTGCGGCAGCAAGGGACGCCGGTCTCGCTGCTGGTAGTGCAGACGCTGTTCCCGATCCCGCCGGTTTATTACGACATCCTGGACCGTTATCCCCGTGTCGTGGCGGCGGAGGAAAACCTGCAAGGACAATTCGCCCGGCTCTTGTTCGGTCATCGACTGCCGGACCGGGTGCGCGTAGCCGGCGGCGTCGGCCACATGGTCGCGCCGGCCCAGATCATCCAGGAGGTGCTGCGCCATGAGTAACCTGCTGGTAGTCCCCGATTTTCTCTATTGCAAAGGCTGCGGCCATCACCTCGTCGCGCGCAACACGGTGCGCGCGCTGGAGGCCCTGGAACTGGCGCCCCAGGACGTGGTGCTGGTGACAGACATTGGCTGCCACGGCATCGCCGACCGCAATTTCGCCACGCACACCGTACACGGCCTGCATGGGCGCTCGGTGGCCCTGGCGACCGGCATCGCACTGGGCCTGGAATCGGGCAAAAAGGTCGTCGTGTTTGTGGGCGACGGCGGGGCGACTATTGGTCTGCAGCACATCCTGGAAGCGGCGCGCCACAACTTTGACCTGACGGTGGTCGTCCACAACAACATGCTGTATGGGATGACCGGCGGCCAGCCCAGCGGACTCACGCCCTGCGGGTTCTGCACCACCATCACGCCCGGCGGGTGCGCGCTGGGCCATCACGACCTGTGCCGCCTGGCGCGCGACGCCGGGGCCGCGCACGTCTCTCGCGTGGTGGGCCTGGGCGATTATGCCGAACCCATCCGCGACGCGCTGACCGTGGACGGTTTCGCCCTGGTGGAGGTGCTAGAACTGTGCCCCAGCTATGGCGCCAAGCTCAACCCGGGCCTGCGCCTGCGCGAGCTGGTGGAGCGGACCGGGTACGAGCTGGGTACGTGGAGCCACGGCCGCCCGGCGTTCCGGCTCCAGCCCCGGCCGACCACGTCGCTGCTGGACCTGACGTCGGTGCCGGGGCAGTGGGATTCGCCGCTTCCGGCCAACGGCAAGCTGGCGCTGGTGATAAGCGGCTCGGCCGGCGAGGGCGCCCAGTCCGCGGCCGAGTTGTTCGCCCTGGCGGGCATGGCGGCCGGCCTGACCGTCACGCGCAAGGGCAGCTACCCGGTCACCGTGGGCGTAGGGTTTTCCACCGCCGAGATCATGCTCTCGCGTGGCCCCATTGACTATCACGACGTGGCCGAGCCGGATATGGTGCTCATCACCTCGGAAGACGGCTTGGGCCACAACCGCGAGCGCATCCGGCGGATGCCCCGAGGCACCGTGTGGCTGGATGCCAGCCTGCCGGTGCCCGAGACCGGCGCACAGGTGCAAGTGCGCGATTTTCGCGGCCGGGCCGGGCCACGCAACGCAGCGCTCTATGCCCTGCTGGTCCTGGCCCGCGAGACCGGCGTCGTGCCGGTCGAGGCGCTGGTCAAGACCTTGCGCGAGAGCGCCATCGGACATAAACTGCCGGCCGAGTTGCTGGAGGATGCGGGCTGGTGAAACCCACATCGTTGTTCCGACTGGGAAGTTATAACCTGGACGGTGCGGCTGTCGCCCCTGCACGGTGTGCCCGGCTCCGTCGAGATGGTAGAGCGGTGCCATTTTGACCCGGTGCAGTGTCGGTGGATTGACGAGTGGCAGCCCACGTCCGCACCGGACCAGGCCCTGGCGCAGCCCGTCCGCTGCTACACGCCGGCCGACCTGCTCCTGCTGCTGGAAGGCACCGGCCTGGCGCTGGCGCGGATCGAGGTGGACGGCGAGGCGATGGACGTGACGGCCAACCGGATCACGCGGTCCGGGCTGTTGATGGAAGCGTGGTGCTACCTGGCGCAGTTGGTCCGGGCCAAAAAGTCCTAATGCCTTGTGCATCGTGGGAGCAAACATGGGTGATACCGAACAAACACCCCAGTCCTACCGAACTCTTCGCGGGTTTCTCTCTGGACGTGAACCGGAAGAGCAAGAGCACTTTGCATATTCTGCGAGTCTGCGGATATTCGGCGAGCATTTGGATTTTGAAGACATCGGCAATCAATTGAGGCTATCCCCGACATGGTCCCATCGCAAGGGTGAACGCAAAGGCCCACGATCGCCTGCTTTCGAACACGATATGTGAGGATACTCACCGCCCCTGGATGAGCACAAGGAATTGGCTGAACATATAGACGCCCTTTGGTCAACGATCAAGCACGCAAAAGGATACTTGTGCTCATTGAAACAGATAGCAACCGTTGACGTTTTCCTTGGTTATCGTTCGAATGTGGATTGGGCAGGTATCGAAATCCCATACACTTCGTTGGAGATGTTCACGGAGTTGGAGATACCATTGGGCATATCCATTATCGTAGCATAAGACTGGTGTCTCTGCTGCTGGAGGCCGAGTCAGGACTTGGGCTTCACGTCATGGAGGTACGAATGTCCACTCTCACCATTACACTATCCGAAGACCGGTTCGTCCAATTAAAAGAGGCAGCCACTCGGTTCGGCGTTGCGCCCGAGGAATTGGCGCGGGCGAGCATAGAGGAATTGCTTTCCCGCCCAGACGGAGCGTTTCAGCGCGTGCTAGAGCACGTATTGAGGAAAAACGCTGAACTCTACCAGCGATTGGCGGCGTTGTGACGATCTATCCCACCCTCAATGAAGCGCTGGAAACGTACATCCGGATCATGGTGCAGTCCGGTGGCTTGGTGGGCGTTTTGAACATGGGCGCGCTAGAGTCTGCATTGGCCCAACCACGCTTGACTTTTAGTGGTCAAGACCTCTACCCCACCTTGATCGAGAAGGCGGCGGCCCTGGGCTTCTCGCTGATCCAAAACCATCCGTTCGTGGATGGCAACAAGCGGACGGGTCATGCGATGATGGAGACGTTTCTCGTTCTGAACGGGTATAAAGTGAACGCGACACTCGACGAACAAGTGAGCATTGTCGTGCAGGTTGCTTCAGGCAAGATAGGCCGTGAGGAGTTTACTAACTGGCTTTGTTCTCACGCAGGCCCCAATACTTCCGATTACCCGGTTGTAGAGACCGTGTATGAACCATGAACTTCCATGACCGGCCATCAAGCCACATCTGAACAACCATCCATCCACTACCAGTGGATGCCGGCCAGCGACGTGCCCCGGCTCGCCGAGCTTGACCGGTCCGAGCGCGTCACCCTCAACTACCGGATGGAAGAAGGTGCGCTGACCGGGTTTGCGGTGGACTGGGACGTGCCGCGCTGGTTCGCCGAGGGCGATGGCGAGCACACCGTGGCGCACCACGTCCACTTTTGCCAACAGCACCTGGCGCAGGGCAGCCAGATGCTCGGCGCGTTCGATGGGGACACGCTCGTGGGCCTGGGGACCTTGCAGCCGCAGATCCGTCCGGGCCTGGCGCAACTGGCATTCCTGCACGTGAGCCGGGCCTATCGCCGCCGGGGCATCGCAGCGCACCTGGTCGAGCAATTGTGCGACGAGGTCCGGCGCGCGGGTGCCACCGCCATCTATGTCTCGGCCACGCCCTCGGAATCGGCGGTGGGCTTTTATCGCAGCCAGGGCTTTGCGCTGACCGACCAGCCCATCCAGGAATTGCTGGCCCTGGAGCCAGAGGACATTCACATGGTAAAGCGTTTTCCAGCTGACATTTGACCCCTGTGGGTCCCGAATTACCGAATCCCGAACGCCAAATCATATCAAGGAGGATAGAACATGGATTTTGCACTCACCGAAGAGCACCTGATGGTGCGAAAAATGGCCCGCGAGTTTGCGGAACGCGAGATCTTGCCCAGTATCCAGGAAAATGACCGCGCCCAGACCTTTGATACGTCGCTGCTGCCCAAGATGGCCGAGCAGGGGTTCTTGGGCGTCACCATCCCCACCCGGTATGGTGGTGTGGGTATGGATTACATCGCGCTGGCCCTGGTCTGCGAGGAACTGGAGCGCGCCGACACGTCGGCCCGGGTGATCATGAGCGTGCACATGGGGCTGAACAACCTTACGCTGCTCCAGTGGGGCACCGAAGAGCAAAAGCAAAAGTACCTGGTGCCTCAAGCCCAGGGGAAAAAAGTCGCCGGCTATGGCCTCACCGAGCCGGGCGCCGGCACGGACCCGGCCGCGCTCAAGGCCACCGCTCGCAAAGAAGGCGACGTGTACATCCTCAACGGCGAAAAGACCTGGATCAGCCTGGCAGACGTGGCCGACAATTTCATCGTCTTTGCGCGCACGGGCCGCACCGGAACGCATAGGGACATCAGCGCGTTCATCATCGAGCGCACGTTCCCCGGCGTGAGCAGCATGCCCATCCACGGCAAGCTAGGCGTGCGGGCCGGCGACACCGGCTCGATCATCATGGAAGACGTGCCCGTGCCGGCCGAGAACCTGCTGGGTTACGAGGGCGAGGGGTTCAAGATCGCCATGACCGCGCTCGACAATGGCCGCTACACCGTGGGCGCCGGGGCCGTGGGCCTGACTCAGGCCTGTATCGATGCCTGCGTCAAGTATGCCAACGAGCGCGAGACCTTTGGCGTGCCCATCGGGCAGCACCAGCTCGTCCAGCGCATGATCTCGCTCATGGTGCAGCGAGTAGAGGCCGGGCGGCTGCTGATCTGGCGCGCCGGCTGGCTCAAGAACCAGGGCATTCGCAACACGCGCGAAACCACACTGGCCAAGTGGTACGCCTGCGACGCCTCCTTTGACTCCGCAGCCGATGCCGTGCAGATTTATGGGGCCTATGGGTACAGCGACGAGTACCCGGTAGAGCGCTTTTTGCGCAACTCCAAGGGGGCCGTCATCTATGAAGGCACCCGCGAGCTGCAAGAGCTGATCCAGGCCCAATATGCCCTGGGTTATCGCGAGGACCGGCCACTGCGCTGCGAGCCGGTGCCCTACGACCCGGATACCTGGTAATAGCCATACAATCGACCGGGCCAACCGCGCGCGGTTGGCCCGGTTCCCGGTCAGAGAATGCCTGCCTGGCACGTCACTCGCCCGACCGGCCCGGCCGTGATCGCGGCGATTATTATGTCTTGAATCAGTACGACCATCCCAACTAGACTGGCGAGTAGACAACATGACCACCCCCCCCGAACCCGTGTGCGATGTGCCAAGCCTGTCCGTCGCCGAGCTCAAGAAGCTGCCGCTAGAAGAGGTCAAGGCCATGCTGAACATGTCATCGCTGGCCGATCTGGCGACTGTGCCGGCCGACGAGCGGGTCTTGCTCTTGCCGCACTGTCTCCGGCGCAGCGACCGCTGCCAGGCGCGCCAGAACCGCGAGCAAGGCCTGCTGTGCCAGGACTGTGACGAAACCTGCGCCATTCACATCTTGCGTACTGCGGCACAGGAGCAAGGCTACCTCGGCGTGTGCATCGCACCGGGGGGCACCCTGGCCGCACGATACATCAAGGAGCACAAGCCCCACGGCCTGGTGGCCATTGCCTGCGATAAAGAGATTGACCTGGGTTTGCAGGCCCTGGGTGAAATGCTCACCAATGGCGACCTGCCGCTGGCGCCCATCACCATCTTTGTCAAGCTCAGCCGTGATGGCTGTGTAGACACCGAGGTAAACGTGGACCAGGCCCGGGCCGCCATCGACGCCTGAGCGAGAGGACTCATGAGCCGCCCTGTCTGGTTTGTCAAACTTGTAGAGCGGGCGTTTCCGCTGCGCTTTCTGGCGGCCCGGGCCACACGTCTGCCCCTCGTTGGGCAACTCACCGAGCGCTGGTTCTTTGCCGGGGATGACATTGTCTATTTGCCGCTGGATCGCGTCGTGCCGGTCCACGAGTCAGTGGCGGTGTCCGGCGACATGGTATTACCGTCACAGGTGGTGGAGCACTTTGTCGAACAGGCCAACTTTCGCTGGGTGATGAACTTTTGCCTCTGCCGACAAGGCAACGATTGCCAGGACTATCCCACAGACCTGGGCTGTTTGTTCCTGGGCGAGGCGGCGCAGGGCATCAACCCGGCGATGGGCCGGCCGGTGTCGCAGGCCGAGGCCCTGGACCACGTGCGCCGCTGCCGCGAGGCCGGTCTGGTCCACATGATCGGCCGCAACAAGCTGGATACCATGTGGCTGGGGGTTGGTCCGGGCCACAAGCTGCTGACCATCTGCAACTGCTGTCCTTGCTGCTGCCTGTGGCGCATACTGCCGCACGTGACGCCGAGCATCAGGGACCTGGTGGTGCGCATGCCCGGCGTGCAGGTCACCGTAACCGACCGGTGCGTGGGCTGCGGCACCTGTGCGCAGGGCCTCTGTTTTGCCGATGCGATCCGCATCGTCGCCGGGTGCGCCGTCATCAGCGACGCCGCGTGCCGGGGCTGTGGTCGCTGCGTGGCCGCGTGCCCCCAGGGTGCCATCGACCTGACCATCGCGGCGGACGATTTTGTAGCAGAGACAATTGCCCGGCTTGCGCCGCTGGTCGATGTGTCATAAGCCATCGCCTGCCGCTGGTCGCCGGCTATCCTTTTGCCCAATAATGCGTTATAATGATACAGGTACCTGTTGTGGCCCGGGAGGACGAGGTGGATAATAGCAGTTACAAGCGGTGCGGATCGAGTTTGATTGGCGGCAGCCTGGTGCTAGTGGCCCTGGTCGCCGGCGGCTGCGTGGCGCCGGCCGCCACCCCGGTGCCCTCGGCTACCCCCACGCCCCGGCTCCTTGTGCTCACAGCCACGCCATCTCCCACCATCGGCGTCACCCGCACGCCGCGCCCAACCCGCACACCCCGCCCCAGCAACACCCCCACGCCCACCGACACACCCGGGCCATCGCCCACCGCCACGCCGTCCGTCATCGCATCGCCCATGCCAACGACCGAGCCCTACCAGTTGACCGCCTGGGTTTCTCCTACTGACCCCTTGAAAGGCACCCACATCCAGGTGTATGGACAACTGACCTACCAGGGCGAGGGCGCCGAGCGCGGCCAGATGTATGTGATCTGCCACTATCGCGCGCTCAATGTACGGTATCCCACCACCGGCTTTGTGGAGACCGACGCCTCCGGCGTGAGCCGGGTCAGCTTTGATACCACCTATGCCACACCCGGCGAAACGGTGACGGTGGATGTCTATGTGCGGCACGGCGGCCGCGAGTTCCAGACCCAGGTCGAGTTTTACCCCCGCTGACCTCCTGCTGTTACAGTCGGGAACGAGAACGCGTGCGGCAGATGAATTTCACCGCGAGGACTAGCATTACAACGAGACTTTGAACCCAGAGCCCCGTTTCGTTAGTAGCCGGCGGCTGCCTTGAGCGCAGCACCCTGCGGGCAGCCGCCGGCTACACTGTGTAAGGCGGCTCGGGGAGCCGCAGTCTGCCTAGTTCAGTGTGCATAGCGGCGAAATCTCGTTATAGTACTAACGAAGCTTCGCCTCAAACCGCCAAGTCGGATTCCCGAGACGAAGTACTTGCCTGAATTGGCGAATTGCTGTATGCTGGCTATGAAAGGAGCCAGCAATGAC
>JAHJIN010000318.1 GCA_018823415.1 Chloroflexota bacterium
ACCAGCGCCTGGGCCACACCCCGAAAGACATCAATGGTATCGGCTGTCGCCGTCTGGCAGGCGTTGAGCACCACCAGCCGCACGCTGGTGCCGCGCAGCAGATTGGCCAGCAGATCGGCGTCCACCTCCTGACGTGAGCCGTCGTCCCGTTCCAGCAACAGATAGCCCCGGCCGTCCTGAAACGCGCCGTGGCCGGTAAAGTGCAGGATGCGCGGATGCCGCCGCAAAGCGTCCTGGAGGTACGCCACTGTGGCCGCCGGTTGGGAGATGATCTCGGCGTGCCAGGCCTGCTCCAACGGTGCCAGGGCCTCACGGAGCAGGCGTGTCTCGGCAGCGACGTCCAGGGGCTCGGTGCCCTGGGGATTGGCGATGAGCTGGAGGACCCGGATGGGCGGGGTGATGCGCAGTGGCCGGGGTGGGTCGGGCAGGTCCAGGAAGCGCACCAGGGACGTGCGCAGATCGAGGGCCAGATAGTATGGCGCGTAGTAGAGCAGTTCCCAGGGCAGGGCAGCCAGCGCCGGGTCGTCCACGTGCAGCCGCAGGCGCAGGCCCTGGTCGTCGGCCAGGGCCCGGCGCGCGCCGGCATAGAGCAGCAACACGTCCATGGGCAACAGCGCGCCAAAGAGGATGCTGCCCAGGCGCTCCAGGGTTGGCCGGTCGGTGGTGAGAGCGCGGACGCGGCCCACCAGGTCCTGGAACTCGGGGGTATCAGGCAAGACCAGCGGCGCACTGGCGCGCTCGCCATCCGGCCCGGTGGCCTCGACAGTGTGCGCGCCATCTCTTTCCGCGCGGATGCGCAGATCCAGGTTGAGGTAGGTGTAGGGGACAGTCATCAAGCGCCCTCGAGGGATTGAGGGCATAGGCCGGTGAACCGGACCAGGGGTCGCGCGCCAGGTGTCGGCATATCCCATCTCCCGTGTGACCGAGACGCGGGGCCAGCCAAGAGGTAGGGTGAGGTGGACCACTACCCGCCCCGCCTCGCGGCCAGGGCAGACCCGGGAACGAATCCCGGTGGACGGAAGCTCCAACTGCCTCGCGGCCTCACCCTACCTGAGCTCTCCTTCCCGCACGGGGTGCGGGTTGGAGCCACTCACTGAGTAAAAGTGCTGGACTTATTATAGCATATGGATCAGATGCACGCAATACCTCTGTACGTCGCGCCGAGAGTCGGCATGGTTTTGTTATGGACTGGTCATGACCAGTTTATAGAGCCCCCGTTCGAACCGCAGCGCAGAAAGAGGCGAACAGCAGCTCCCGCTATAATTCCTAAACTCATAGACAAATGTGTACAAGCCTAGTTCACACAAAATGGTCTGCGTCCGTTCAACGGCACGGGGTGAACTACGCACCCGCTATCCCTTTGCGGAAAGGCGTCAGGGAATGCTTTGCGGATGATCTGGTAGGCCCCGTTGACGTCGGCGTTGATGGCGCGGCCATCGGCAGCTTGGAACTGACCTCGCTCTGCCCCGCCGCCTCCGCATACTGGTGTACCAGGTAGGTGATGCCGGAGGCCCCCAGCGCGGGCCTCAAGTGAGCCGCTAATGGACCCTATCGCGTGTATTTGGGTGATGGCTTCAGCCACGGTTCGCTGCCAGAGTAGCCGGCGTAATCTGCAGCAACTCGATGGCCACGCTCGATGCCTCGCCCAAACCGGCCCCGGCACTCGGTCCGGACCAGTTCAAGATCCGGGTCTCGCCGACGCTCATCCCCACCACGGCCTGCCCGATCTCTGCCAGCAGGGCCGGATCGCTGGACCCGGCCCCGGCGACGAGGCGGAACTGGGGTGGAAGCAACCGGCCCAGGGGGCCGTAACTGACCGGCTCCCGCAGCGGCCGTCCATCCTGCAGAACGGTGCAGCGCACCTGCACCCAATCTCCCGCTTGAGCCGGGTTCATCTTGGTCCTCCGTCAGCTAGGTGTAGGGTCATCCCCGTTGTCCATCCCGGCCCCCAGTCCGTTGGCCGCGATCGCCTCCACCGCGAACTTGAGATAGCGCGCCGTCCTCTCGATGCGGCGGTGGCCCCAGCCACAGGGCATGGTCCGCCGCCTCCCGAAGCTGCGCGGCGGATGTAGCCTGATGGATTTGTCATCATGTACCCTTGAACTTTTAGTTGCAGTGGTTGTCAACTTTCGCCCGAGACTGGTCCATCAGTTTTGACAGTGGTTTTGGTGATATTTTGCAGTGACGTGTTTCGCACCACCCCGACAGGCTCCTAGCAGATTATATCACGCCCTACGCTGGAACGCAATACTCTGCCACGCATGTTTCGCTCCGATGCACCAATTACTCCCCTCACGTCGCAATAGGACCAGCAGCAGTTGACCCGCCATCAGCGGGTCAACTGCGCAGTTCTCTACTTTTTGCTCAGCTTCATCCAGTTGTCGGACAGCCTCACTCCTCCCCCAACCCCACACTCAGTTTCTCCAATGCCTCCAGGGCCGCCTCGGCTGAGGGTTTGAGATACCGCGCCGTCGTCTCGATTCGGCTGTGGCCCAGCAGGTGCTGCACCAGCCGCAGGTCGTGTCCCGACGCGTCGAGCAACTGCGTGGCAAAGGTGTGCCGCAGCGTGTGCGGCGAGACGTCGTTCAGCCCGGCAGCCTGGGCGTATTTGCGCACCAGGTACGTGATGCCCGAGACCCCCAATGGCTGCCCGCGCTGCCCCACGAACAGCGCCTCGCCCGCGTCGGCTGGCCGCTCGTCCAGCCAGGCCCGCAGCGCCGCCCGCACGTCCTTGTTGAGCGGCACCTCTCGATACCTCGCCCCTTTGCCGGCCCGGACCGTCACCGTCCCCTTGCGCTCGCCCAGCTCGATGTCGCCCACCTGGAGCCGGGCCACCTCGCCCACTCTCAGGCCGGCCTGGGCCAAGAGCAGCACCACTGCCAGATCCCGGTTCCGCTTGGCCAACATGGCCTCCCGCATCAGCCGGTTCACCTGGTTGCGGCTCAGAGCCTGGGGCCGGTACGGCGTGGTGCGAGCGCCCTTGAGCCGCCGGGCGAAATTGTCCAGGCCACGTTCCTCCTCAGCCCAGCGGCCCAGGGCGCGCAGCCCGGCCAGGCGGCGGTTCACGGTGGCTGGCTTGGCCGCCGTATCCAGCAAATGCTGGCGGTACTGCTGCACATCCAGGATGGTGATGTGCGCCAGTTCGAGTGCCTCGCCTTCATTGACCCGGGCGAACCACGCGGAGAAGTCAGTCAGGTCGGTGAGGTAGGCGCGGATGGTCTGGGCACTCTTGCCCTGCTCGCGCAGGTAGGTTGCCAAGTCGTCAGCTAGGGTCGACATAGGGTTCCTCCACATTATCAGGTGGGATTTTGGGGCCTTATCAGGCCATTTAAGCCCGATTTTACCCCCTTTTCCGGCTGTTGTCAACTGATAATGACAGTTATACACTCTATATTCAGGCCGGACACTCGGACCGTTATCGGCCCCTGTCGGTTATGGGTGATTTCGTGCAACGACTAGAGGCAAAACAAGCTCCCGCCCGGGTGCGGGAGCTTGTTCATGGCAGACGAGGGCACCGTTCTGAGATACCCCGATGACGCAATCCGCGTCACCGGGACAGCCCGCGGAAGGTCAGCTATCGCCTACATAGTGAACCCAGGGCCGGTCCACCGCATGGTGCAATCGCCGGTCCGCCGTCCACAGTTCGCCTGACAGCGACTCTGCCAGCGCCAGATAAAAGCTATCGTACGCCGCGGCCCGGTTCAAGCGCACCGTCCAGGCAAACGCCAGTCGAGCCTGGGTCTCATCCGGCGGGATCAGTTCCAGATTCAGATCCTGGACCAGCGCCAGAGCCCGCTCCCCTTCCTCGGCCGTAAGCTCACCCAGATGCACCGCCTTGCACAACGCCGAGGTGATCTCGTACAGCCACAGGGCCGGCGCATACAGCATCTGTCCGGCCTGGATCCATTGCACCATCAGCGCCTGGCAACGAGCTTGCTGAGGGCCGGGCAGGATCAGGCGAAACGTCAAGCTGGCGTCAAGCACCAACGAGTTGGCCATCACGCGCCTCCTGATCGGCTCGGGCTTGCTGCCATAGCTGGTCCACGTCCAATGGGGCTCCCTGCCGCCGCGCGAGGATGTCGGCCGCCAACCGCTCGCTGGCGGCCAGCCAGGTTTGCCACCGCACCAGATCCCCGCCAGCCTGCTCCTGCGCCAGACGCTGATAGTCGGCGATGCTGATCAGCGCGGCCTTGGGCTTGCCGCGGGACGTCAATACGATCCGTTGGTCGCCATAGGCCACCCTGTTGACCAAGTCAGAGATGTCGCGCTTGACCTGTCCGATACTGACATAGGTTTCGGGCATGTGAGCCTCCCGTTGACACGGTTGCATTATCCTGATTAGGAGTATAATACAACACTATCGCATTGTCAAGCAGTTCACAACAGGGTCGGGGAGTGCAGGTGGAGGTGGAGGTGTACCTATGGCAGACGGATGTCTCGCGCCGGGCGTGAGCACTGAGGCGCTTGATGGGCCGGTCCACCTCGCTGAGGCTTGGGGGGGTAGGAGTTCACGCTTCCTCCGCCATCCCGGCCAGCACGTCAGCCGGGCTGACAGCCGGCACCAGGGGTGGGAGCCGCTCCAACTGCTGCCGGTCCAGGGTGACCAGCGTGGCGCCATAGTGCTGGGCCACGGCGGCATACACCGCGTCAGCGCCGCGCAGGCGGGCCGTCGCGGCCAGTTCCGCGGCGCGGTCGGCCAGGGCCGCGTCCAACGGCACCAGGGTCTGGTCGGGCAGATCGCGCAGGACCACGACCAGCGCCCGGGCACGGTCGGCATCATCGAAAACGCGGGCCAGGGCTGCGGCCACCTCCACCAGCAGCAAGGTGGGGCAAAACAGCGGCAGGTGGTGCTGGCGTACCCGGGCCAGGAACGCCTGGCTGGCCGCCGAATCGGCCTCGGTCGGGTTCAGGGCGCTGATGTGAACGCTGGCGTCAACGGTATACATTGGCCCGTCCCTCAGCGCCGGATGGCGTCCACGACGTCCTGGGTCGCCAGATCGACCGGCCAGGCCCGCCGAATCTCGTCCGCCAGACGCTCATAGCGCTCCCAGTTGCCCAGCACGGCCTTTTTGCCGGCCTGCACCATCTCCCGCTCAGCCTGTTCGACGTCCAGGGGCAAGATCATGGCCACCGGCCGACCCTGATAGGTGATCACGTACTCGGCGCGCTCCTGGCGCACCCGGCGGATCACGTCGCTGATTTGATTGCGCAGCTCGCGCACGCCGATCAATGACATGGTAGCCTCCTTATGTGTCATCAATTGTGTATCCTATTGTTGACACATTCTAGCACAGAACGCGGGCTGACGCAACCGGGCTATTCGAGCTTGACACACTGGCGCGCTCGTTGGAGCAATACGCCCGGCCAATCCGTTGCTCTATCATGCCGCCTCTAGCAGGTCAAGCTGACCTGGCTATCACCAATTGGTCAGTTTGGGTACCGTTCGGCCCGCGCTGCCGGGCTCATTTGCGCCGCCGGCGCTTTTTGCGGGGCGGGGACCAGGGCTTGCCGGCCGGGGTCCGGGGTTCAGCGGCGGG
>JAHJIN010000319.1 GCA_018823415.1 Chloroflexota bacterium
CGCCCGCGCCCCCGGCGCAGCCGTCGGCGGCCGACCGACGCCTGGCCGCGTTTCGCTCGTTCCTGCTGGATGGCCCCCGCGCCCTGAGCGTGATGGAACCGGCGCTGCGCGCCACCCTGCAGGCCGACAACGACATCGGCGGCGGGTTTTTGACCGCCCCCGAGGAATTCGTGAACATGCTCCTGCAGGGCGTGGATAACCAGGTGTTTATTCGTCAGCGGGTAGCCGCCCGTGGCGGATTGCACCAAGTCGAAGGAGCCGACTCGTTGGGGGTCCCAACGCTCGACACTGACCTGGATGACCCGGACTGGACCACAGAGCTGGGCACCGGCAGCGAGGACACGGCCATGGAGTTTGGCAAGCGGGCGCTACGCCCGCATCCGCTGGCCAAGCGCATCAAGGTCGCGCGCACGTTGCTGCGCCGCTCTCGCCTGGGCGTGGACCGCATCATCCGGGACCGACTGAGTTACAAGTTTGGCGTGGCGATGGAGAACAACTATCTCAACGGTACCGGCGCCAACCGGCCCCTGGGGATGTTCGTGGCCTCGGATCAGGGCATCGGCACTGGCCGGGACGTGACCTGCGGCGCAGTCGTCGCCGACGTTATCGCCGGAGACGACCTGATCACGGCCCTCTACACGCTCAAGCCCCAGTACCACGCGAACGCGGTTTGGATCATGCACCGCGACCTGGCCCGCAAGATCCGCCAGCTCAAGACCAGCGACAACTATCTCTGGCAGGCCGGCTTATCCGGCGCGCCAGCGACCATCCTGGATCTGCCGTACATCCTGAGCGAGTACGCGCCCAACACCTTCACCGCCAACCAGTACATCGCGCTCCTCGGTGACCTGGGCTTTTACTGGATTGCCGATGCCATCGACACGTTGGAGGTGCAGGTGCTCACCGAACTGTACGCCGAGACCAACCGGAACGGCTATATCGCCCGGCTGGAGTCGGACGGCATGCCGGTGCTGGCCGAGGCATTCGTCCGCGTCAAGATGGCCGCGGCCTAACCAAGCCATTACGCTGCTGCTATCTGCGCAAATTTGCGCAGATAGCAGCAGCACCTCAATAGCAGGAGGTTTCACATGAACCTGAGCACGAACGTCAAGATTTCCACGGCCATCACCCCGACCGATGGCGCCGCCGGCACGGCCGACATCAATGGCACCATCCTGGACATGATGGGCTTTGAGGGAGTGCTGATGGTGGTACGCTTTGGGGCCATCACCGGCAGTGCCGTGACCAGCATCAAGGCCCAGCAGGACACCGCCTCGGGTGGCGGCACCATGGCCGACCTGGAGGGCACCAGCATCACTGTGGCCGACGACGACGATGACCAGATTTTCATCATCGACCTGTATCGGCCCCAGGAGCGCTATGTGCGCCTGGTCGTGGACCGGGGCACGCAGAACGCCGTGGTGGCCAGCGCCGAGTACATCCAGTACGGCCCGCGCAGCCTGCCGACCGACAACAACGTTGATGACGCTGTGACGTGCGAGCTGCATGTCTCGCCGGACGAAGGCACGGCGTAAACTAACCTTATCATCATTCCGGGGCGGGCCGGCCCGCCCCGGACTGGAGGACTCTATGAACAGCAATCAAAAGCAATGGCTGGCCTGGGGCGTGGTGGCCGTGGTCTTGGCCGCGCTCGCCATTGGCCTGGGCGTCGCTTATCCCGTGCCGCCAGCCCCGAGCATCCCCGTCCTATCGGGCGAGTTGGGCGCGCAGAGCGCCTACTTTACCCCGGTCTATGTCGAGCACGGTGGCAAAAAGCTGGTCGTGGGCTCGGGCGGCGAAATCGAGGTCCAAAGCGGCGGCACCATCGACATCCAGAGCGGCGCCACGACTGACTTTTCTGGCGGCGTGGACCTGGACGGGGCAGCCCTGACGCTGGACGCGGCGGGTGGGGATACGTTGCAAAGCGCCGCCGCTACGACCGTTACTCTGAGCCTCAGCGCCGCTACCGACAAGCTCAACGTCGTGACCGGCAACATCAAGGTCGGCAATGGCATCAACGGCACCACACTCAACGGCGAGGATGTCTACATCGAAGGCACCCTCGAAGTGGATGGCGTGGCGTATCTGGACGGGGGCGGGGACCTCAATGGTACTTCGTTGGTCCTGGACGCGGCTGGCGCGGATACTCTGCAGAGTGCGGCAGCTACGACTACAACCCTGAACCTCTCGGCGGCTGGCGATATCTTTTACATCCCGACCGGCTCGGTCAAGATGGGCGCCGGCATTCCTGGCTCGACCCTCAACGGCGGCGACTTGTACGTGCAAGGGACGTTTGAATCAGATAGCACCGCCAATATCGCCGGACTGCTGACCGCCGGCGCCGGTGTGACCCTGAGCGACGGCGATCTGGCCGTAGCCGACTATCTCAATATCACGGCCCAGAGCGGCATCGTTGTGACCAATGGCGCGGCCTTTACCATCACCGGTACTACACAGCCGATCTCGGCGGCTGGTGAGGTGACACCTACGCTTACTATGGGCAGCGCTAACCAATACGTGGTACTGATCAACACGGGGGCCAACGAGATCAACATCGAGGACACCGGCAATCAGGTGCTCTCCGCGGTCTGGGAGGGCGGCCAATACGACGTGCTCGTCCTTTGGTGTGACGGCACCCGCTGGATTGAGATTTCGCGCAGTAACAACTAACCCTTACCGGGGGCCGGGGCTCCCGGCCCCCACTTCGGGAGGATAGTATGAACCCACGATACGGGGTCAATCCGTTGCTGGTAGTGGTACTGACGCTGGCGGCCCTGGTACTGGGCCTGGTGAACTGCGTGCAGCAACCCACTCCGGCCCAGCCGGTGGCGCCCCTGGCCGACTATGGCTATCTGCACACCGCCACGGTGAGCGCGACCACGAGTGGCGCCGATGGCTCCGCCACGGGCTCGGGCAGCAGCACCGCCAGCGTGCGCGGCCACATCTATGCGGTGTACCTGGACTATCCGGCCACCATGACCACCACCACCGACGTGACCCTGTATGCCAGCGCCAGCCCGACGATTACGGTGCTGACGCGCAGCAACTCGGCCACCGACGGCTGGTTTTATCCAGCGGTGCAGCAAACCACCTCGGCCGGGGCCGGCGCGGGCACCTACGACCGCTGCCCGGCCTATGGCACCATCGCCCTGGCTATCGACCAATCGACGCCGACCCTGACCCTGACTGCGACCATCTGGTGGGGGCCCTAGTGCACCGGGAAGTGCTGACCTGGCTGCAGAGCCTGCGCCGGCAGTATCCGGCGGTCTTTGCCGCCGGCCGGGTACTGGAATGCGGCGCTTACGACGTGAACGGCACGCCGCGCGAACTGTTCAGCGCCGCCGAGTACGTGGGGCTGGACTGGCGCGCCGGGTCCGGGGTGGATGTGGTGGGCCTGATTCACGAGTACGACGACGGCCCATTTGACACTGTTATCAGTACCGAGGCCCTGGAGCATGACCCGTACTGGCGGCAGAGCCTGGCGCGGATGGTGGACCTGGTCGCCCCCGGCGGCGCGTTGATACTGACCGTGGCGGCGCCCGGCCGGGAACCGCACGGCCAGGAGTGGGCGCCGGATGGCGCCTACTATGAAAACCGCGACTGGGACGAGCTTTCGGCCATCGTGCTGGGCCGGGCGGCGTTCGCTGCAGTGGTGCAGGCGCAGTGCCCAGACCCGGCGGGGATATTCGCGGCCTGGATCGGCAAGGAGAGCGCGTGAACACTGGCGGCTTTATCGACATCATGACGCGCGGGCGGGTCCTGCTGGCTTGCCCCGCGTTTCCCGACCCGCCCCACGTCCACCCACTGGCCTGGCAGAGCATCATGGGCTTGGAGTGGGACGGGCGCTTTGACATCGTGGTGTTGGGCGGCGACCAGATTGCGCCACGGGCCAAGAACTCGGCCATCACCTGGAAATACAACCTGGCCCGCGAGTTGGCCCTGCAGGGCGGCTATGACGCCCTGCTGTGCATCGAAGCCGACATGGTGGTGCCACCCGACACCCTGGCGCGCTTGTGGGCGTTGGGTAGCGACGTGGCCTATGGGCTGTACTGTATGCGGCACGACGATCACCCCTGGAGCGCGGTGCTCGAGCTGCGTGAGTGGACGTGCCTGCCGGTCAACCATTATCCCCAGCTCGCCCGGCGACTGTGGGGCTACCAGGTTGACGTGACCGGCGTGGGGCAAGGCTGCACGCTCATCCGGCGCCGGGTCCTGGAGCGGCTGCCGTTCCGCGCGCCGCCGGACAAGCCGTTCTGCTGCGATTGGTATCTGGGGCTGGACTGCCAGACGGCTGGCTTTACCCAGCGCGCCGACTTGAACCTGGTCTGCGGCCACATCGACCGCGACCACATCATCTGGCCGGACCCGGCCGCGCCCGGTCAGTTCCGGCTCGAGTTCATCGGCCGCTGGCGCCGGCTCAAGGCCCTGGCCGGGCGATTGGCGGGAGGACGCTAGATGGCCTATGCGACACTACAGCAACTGAAAGACTATCTCAAAGTCATCAACTCGTGCGCCTTTACGGCGGACGCCAGCGCTAACACCCTGACCCTGGCCGGGGTCAAGCTGGCCGCCGACCTGGTCACCGGCGTCGCGGTGCACGTGGCCAACTCGGGCGGAGCGTTGCCGGGCGGCCTGGCGGCCAGCACTGTGTACTATGTCATCGCGGTGGCCGACCAGGTCATCAAGCTGGCCACCTCCAGCG
>JAHJIN010000320.1 GCA_018823415.1 Chloroflexota bacterium
AGCGAACCCGGCGGTCCTTACGTCTGGCAGCCCACACTCAGGCCGGGAAGACAGCCACGCTAGAGCAACTAGCGACCAGCGCCCCGGTCGAGACGACGTATGGCTACGTCACCAAACTGGACCGGGAGGCGTTGGGCCTGCCCAAGACGCACTACTACGACGCGGTGGCTATCGCCTCAGGGAGTGAGCCGGTCGCGGCTCTGCCGACCTACGAGGCGCTGCGGGCCGTCGCCAGAGGGGCGTACCGCCAGCACAAGGGAACACGCTCGCACCTGGTGGCCAGCCTGCCCCGCGAGGTGTTCGGCTTTCGGCAGTGGGATCGAGTAGCGCTGCCCGATGGGCGGGTAGGATTTGTCAAGGGGCGGCGGTCGAGTGGTTACTTTGCCATCTCCGATCTGGAGGGGGCGGCTGATCGCGCCTGCGATCGCGTATCGGAAGCTACGACTGGTGCAGCGAGCCAACACGCTTTTGACAGAGAGGAGGGAGGCGGCTCCGTCCCCCGACAATATGTCGGGGGTTTCCGCCGCCGAAACGTTATGAACAACCTAGACGCCATCGCCGAACGCATCCGTCACGACATGACCACCAAGACCGCCGCCCGCGAGGAAGCCCTGCAATTCAGCCGCGAAGCCATTCAGCACTGCGCCCACAGCATTCGGGCCGCCCATCGCGGCGAGTTTGACGATGCCCGGGACCGCCTGGGCCAGGCGCGAGATCGGGTCGGCCACATGGCCGAAAACCTGGCGCCTTTTCCCGATGTTTATTACGCGGGCTATGTTCAAGACGCGCAAAAAGAGTACACCGAAGCCGCCGCTTTTTACGCCATCCTGCACGGCGACCCGCTGCCCACGCCAGAAGACCTGGGCGTGGACGGCGCGCCTTATCTCAATGGCCTGGGCGAAACGGTGGGCGAACTACGCCGTTATGCCCTGGACCAAATCCGCCGGGGCGACGTGGCCCGCGCCGAAAACGTGCTGGAATGGATGCAAGACGTGTACGAGGTCCTGGTAACCATCGACTTTCCCGATGCGGTGACCCGGGGTCTGCGCCGCACCACCGACGTGACGCGCGGCATCCTGGAAAAGACCCGGGGCGACCTGACCGTGGCTGCGCGCCAGGAACAGTTGGAGCAAGCGCTCCGCGATTTCGAGAGCCGGGTCCGCGATGAGAGATGACCAAGACGACGACGTGATCCGGGCCAGCGAGCTGGGCGAGTATGCGTATTGCGCCCGGGCCTGGTGGCTGCGCCGGGTCCGGGGCCTGCGACCGCGCAACCGGGCTGCGCTGGACGCCGGCACCACCCGCCATCGCGCCCACGGCCACACGGTGCGCAGCGCGACATGGCAGCGCCAGGTAGCCCTCTGGCTGTTGCTGGCAGCGGGGCTGCTGGGCTGTATCGGGCTGGCCCTGGTCGCCCTGAAAGGCTAAGTCCAATGATCCCCACTCGCAAACTGGCCTCCTGGGGCCTGGTACTGTTGCTACTGACCACAGCAGCCTGCACCACGCCCCAACCGGTATCACCCACCGCGATGCCCGGCCCCACCCGGACCTCGGCGCCGACCCAAGTGGCCGTGCAGCCATCGCCCACGGCGACGGCGACGCCCAGTCCCACGCCCACCGCCGCGCCGACATCGACCGCGTCGCCCACACCACTGCCCAGCTTTGCCCGGCCCACTGAGTCGCACCCGGCCAACCCGTCGCCCACGCCCATCAGCACCCGGGGGCCGGTGCCAAGCCCCACCTTTGGGCCAGACGCACAAGGCCGGGCCATCGTCATCGACCAGGACACGCAGACCCTCACCGTCTACGAAGGCGGCTACCCGCTGCGGGTGATCCCGTGCAGCACCGGCGCGCCCGACACGCCCACGCCCCCCTGGACCGGCGTGGTGGGCTATTATCGCCCCTGGTTCGAGTCCTTTGGCACCCGGGTAGACGACGCCTGGTGGATCTTTCGCGATTGGGACGGCAACTATTACATCCACGGCCTGCCCTACACCGTCGAGAATGGTGTCAAGGTCTATCAGGACCGCGAGTTCCTGGGCCGGCGCCCGGTCTCGCACGGCTGTATCCGCATCAGCCCCGAGGACATCGAATGGCTGACGTGGTGGAATCCGCTGGGCGTGCCGTGTACCATCAAGCCCATGACCCGCATGAATTGGGAATAAAGAGATTGCAGATGGGAGCGTGAGGCGTGGGAATTGGGGGTTGGTTGGTTCTGCTGGCCGGGGCGGTGCTGGTGGCAGCATTGCTGCTGCTACGCGGGGCCGGGGCGCGACGCAGCCAGGCCGGCTTGCCCCGGGGCAGGGTGGTCTACCAGGACACCACCGGCGAGCCGGCGCGTCCCCTGTTCTCTAACCGCTACCGGCTCACCGGCCGGCCCGATTATGTCATCCAGGAACGCGGCGCGGTGGTCCCGATGGAAGTGAAGCCCGGCCGCACCGCCCAGCAGCCCTACGATGGCGACGTGCTTCAACTGGGCGCGTACTGCCTGCTGGTAGAAGAAAGCGAGCATCGCCGGCCGCCCCACGGCTATCTCCGCTACGCCGACCACACCTTTCAGATCCCATATACCGACGAATTGCGCACCGCCGTGCTGGACGCGCTGGACGACATCCGCCACGACCTGCGTGCCCGCGATGTCGCCCCCAGCCATGACGACCCGGCCCGCTGCCGGGGCTGCGGTCTGCGCGACGAATGCGGCGAGGCGCTGGCCTAGCACGTAAAAGCCAGAAACCAGGTTTTTCAGAAAAACCTGGTTTCTCACACCACGCACGTCTTGACGCCTGACGTTGCGTCCTGCGGACGTTTGACGCTTTACGTGTGACGTTTCCCGCCATACTCGCCCCGCCGGCGCGTCTCCTTGCCCTCCAGCACCGCCTTGTAGCCCTCTTCTTCCACCTGAAGCCCCCGCAACTCGATGATCTGGTCGCGGAGTACGGCCGCCCGCTCGAACTCGAGGGCCTGGGCCGCGTCCTTCATCTGCTTTTCCAGGTCCTTGATGAGCCGGGCCAGCTCGTCCTTGGGAATGGTCGGGCCGGCCACGTCATAGTCGGCCCGGCTTTCCGCCACGGCCCGCACCCGAGAGGTGAGGTCGCGGATCTCTTTGATGATGCCCTGCGGCGTGATGCCGTGAGCCTCATTGTAGGCCACCTGCTTCTGGCGGCGCCGGTCCGTCTCGTCGAGGGCCCGCTGCATGGAATTGGTGACGGTGTCGGCATACATGATGACGTGGCCGGATTCGTGACGCGCGGCCCGGCCCATCGTCTGGATGAGCGACCACTCGCTCCGCAAAAAGCCCTCCTTGTCCGCGTCCAGGATAGCCACCAGCGATACCTCCGGTAGGTCCAGCCCCTCGCGCAGCAGGTTGATGCCCACGATGACGTCGTACACGCCCAGCCGCAGGTCGCGCAGGATGTCCACCCGCTCCAACGTCTCGATTTCCGAATGTAAATAATGCACCTTGACGCCCATCTCGCGCAAATAGTCCGCCAGGTCCTCGGCCATGCGCTTGGTGAGAGTGGTCACCAGCACCCGTTCGCCGCGCTTGACCCGGGTGTTGATCTGCTTGAGCAGGTCGTCGATCTGGCCCTTGGTGGGCTTGATCTCCACGGAGGGGTCCACCAGGCCGGTGGGCCGAATCACCTGCTCCACGGTCTGCGCGCTGTGCTCTTTTTCGTATGGCCCCGGCGTCGCCGAGGTATAGATGACCTGATTCAGGTGCCGCTCAAACTCGGCAAAATTGAGGGGCCGGTTGTCCAGCGCCGAGGGCAGGCGAAAGCCATAGTCTACCAGCGTCTCTTTGCGAGATCGGTCACCGCCATACATGCCGCGCACCTGGGGCAGCGTCATGTGGCTCTCGTCCACCACCAGGAGCCAATCGTCGGGAAAATAGTCTATCAGGGTCCAGGGGGTCGAGCCGGCGGTGCGCTGGGCCAGGTGCCGGGAATAGTTCTCGATGCCGTTGCAATAGCCCACCTCACGGAGCATCTCCAGGTCAAAACGAGTGCGCTGCTCCAGCCGGGCCGCTTCCAGCACCTTGTTCTGGGCATTCAACTCGGCCAGCCGCTCCTCCAGTTCTTTTTCGATGTCGGTGATGGCAAGTTCCACGCGCTCCTGGCCGGTGACAAAGTGCTTGGCCGGGTAGATGTCGATGACCGTACGCTCGGCCAGGACCTCGCCGGTGAGCGGGTCCACGTCAGTGATGCGCTCCACCTCGTCGCCAAAGAATTCCACGCGGACGGCGATCTCGTCGTAGGAGGGAAAGATGTCCAGGGTATCGCCGCGCACGCGAAAGCGGCCCCGGGCAAAATCCATGTCGTTGCGGGCATATTGGATGTCTACCAGCCAGCGCAGCACCTTGAAGAGCTTGTGCTGCTCGCCGCGCCGCAGCGATACCACCTGTTGGCCGTATTCCTGCGGCGAGCCCAGGCCAAAGATGCACGACACCGACGCCACAATGATCACGTCGCGCCGGGAAAAGAGGCTACGGGTGGCCGACAGGCGCAGCCGATCAATCTCTTCGTTGATGGTGGCCTCTTTTTCAATGTACGTGTCCGAGCGCGGGACATAGGCCTCGGGCTGGTAATAGTCATAGTAGGAGACGAAATACTCGACGGCGTTGCGCGGAAAGAAATCCAGGAACTCGCTGTAGAGCTGAGCCGCCAGGGTCTTGTTGTGGGACAGGACCAGGGTGGGCCGCTGGGTTTGCTGGATGACGTTGGCGATGGTAAAGGTCTTGCCAGAGCCGGTGACGCCCAGGAGCGTCTGGTGCTGGTGGCCCTGGTGCAGGCCATCTACCAGTTTGTCGATGGCGTCCGGCTGGTCGCCGGTGGGCTTGAAATCGGCAACGAGTTGGAAATCAGGCACGGGGACCTCGCAGATTGCAGGATGTGGGGGTATTATACCACAGGAAAACGCCGGTGTCAGGGACACCGGCGCATGAGAAAAAGGCGTAACGGGTCAAAGATGAAGAAGCGGACTATCGACACGCAAGCCTGCTGCTTGCGCCACGTCAATCAGACGGTCATCGGCTGAGAGAAAGACCAGCGGTGATGACTCTATCGGAGCAAATGCAGATTGGATGCGTAGCGCAGATGCCAACTGCACCGCGTCATAGGCGCGGAGTGGGTATTTGCTCGTTAATTGGCCGGCCATTTCTGCGAGTGCTTGATCCAACTCGACAACCTGGTATTGGGTGTCCAGGTCATAGCGAAAGACCTGAATCGACCTGACAACATCAACAGAAGCCAGATTACCCTCGCGTTGCCGGCGAGCAAGGGCGCTGAGCACCTCTACCCAGGTGATGCGCGCTATAATCAGCTTGTTGCGTGCACGAGGTGCAGTAATTGCCTGAATCCAAGGAGTGCTGGCTTCGGTGATATATCGCTTGACCAGAGCACTGCTATCTATAAAGTAGACGTTCACCACGGTCCCCGCTCTTCGATGATGATTTCAGAGAGGGGCTTGCCGGGGGCCTGGCCTAGCCGGCGAGCCAATCGGTGGCGTTCCTTGTCCGAGATAGGCGTCACATCCGAGTGCCCAGGCGGGGGCGTGATCAGGCCAGCCGCAACCAACGCCTGGAGCACCAGGTCCATCTCGTCAGTTGGCTCGTCCGGCAGGACTTGCAAGCGCACGGTCTGACGCTCGCGCAGGTTCAGCGGTTGCACCGGGCGCAGGATGCCGTTTTCATATACGGCCGTGACAATGTCAGGCATGTCTCACCTCCCAATGGGGTGCTGGCAAGCGTATTATACCATACGCCCACGCCGGTGTCAGAGGACACGGACGTTTCTGTGTGAGCAGGAAATACCCGGTCGTCATGGCAGCCAGGCAAAGCTGGACTCGATGCGCTTGCGGCGCGTGACCAACGCTTCCCAGTCCAGATAGTCGCTCTCGGCCGCATAGGTATAGTGCTCCTCGCGGTCTTGTTCGTCCCAGATGCGCTGGTAGGCCTCGAACGACATACCATACTTTTGCTCGTAGCGCCGGAGAGCAGCATCGATCTCGGTCAGCTTGTGGCGCGCATAGTCGCGCATCAGCAACACCAGCGCCACGTCTTCGCGCGGCTCGCCGGTCAACTCGACCAATGCCTGGCTAACTTTTTTGGGCAAGGCAAGTGCGGACATGATGCACCTCCCGGAGCGATGTTACTCGCACAAGCCTATTATACCACACAGAAACGCCGGTGTCAGGGGGACACCGGCGTGTGTAAAAAGAACCGTCACGCCCCCACGAGCCGGTGCAACCGCACGCGCCAGTCGTCCAGCTCGGCGCCCAGGTCCATGTCGGCGCGGTTGATATCGGTGGCCCAGGCCGCCGCCCGGCGATTGACCAGGCCGGCATCGTGGATGTCGGCGTCAAGCACGAAATCAAACATCTCCTGGAACACGGCCAGCGAGTGCCGGTTCATGCGCTGGGCCAGGTCGCGAAGCTGCGCCTCCACCGCCGGGTCGTACAGGTGCGCGTACAGGTAGCGATAGATAAGCAGCTCGTAGAACGCCTGCGACGCCACCTTTTGCAGGCCCGCAAAGTCATAGTTGCGCCGGCGAAAGGTGAGAACCATCAGCCGATAGAGCAGCTCTACGCGCGGGTCGGGTATCTCGTAATCCCACGCCAGGTAATTGCCGATAAGCCGGCCCTGCTCGGCCAGCGTGTGCAGGATAGGCGTGCCGGCGTATACCTCCATGCGCGCAAAGATGATGGGCGCCTGCCCCTCGCCGCCCATCGCCCACAAATAGTCAATGTTGGCGCGAATGTCATCCACGGTGCTGTTGGGGTCGAACATGAGCATCCCAAAATCGGCCAGGATGTCCAGTCGATTGAGCACCTCCAGCGCGTGGTAATTCTGGGCCACGGTGGTGCGCTTGTTGAACGTGTCCAGCGAGTGCTGCGAGCCGGACTCGACCCCCACGTACACGCGCACCACACCGACCGTCTTGAGGTATTGGAACAGTTCTTCATCGCCCGCATCGGCGGCCACATCATCGGCTCTACACTTGATGCTCATGGCAATGTCGGTGAGACCGGCGTCCCGCAGGGCCGCGCCGAATGCCTGCGCGTGCTCGTGCCGGCGATGGCCGGGGATAAAGAACTCGTCGTCGTTAAAGATGAACAGCCGCACACCCCAGCGATGGCGCAACTCGGCCATCTCGGCCACCAGGTTGGGGACCGACCGCCAGCGCTGCACGCGCTTGCCGCCGCAGGCCTCGTAAAAGGCGCGGATGCTGCAAAACGAACAGTTGCGATAGCAGCCCCGGCTCCCCAGGATGGGTGCGTAGGGGATGCCCATGTGGGTCATGGGAGCGGCATCGCGGGCCGGGAAGGGGATACTATCCAGATCGTCGATAAGCGGGCGCGGCGGCGTCTCGACGATGCGACCATCGGCGGCGCGAAAGGCCAGCCCGCGTATCTCGGCCCAGTGCGCCGGGTCGTCCAGGCGCGCCACCAGTTCCACGATGGTCTCTTCGCCCTCGCCGCGTACGATCGAGTCTAGGCCCGGGCCGTCGCGCAGCAACTCACGGTAGGCGAACGTGGGAAAGTGCCCGCCGATGGTGATGTGCCCGGCATAGCCGTCGTCCTTGAGGTGCCGGGCCAGGTCCAGCAGTTCCAGCGCGCGAAACTGGAACATATCCGACAGGCCCACCAGGCGTGGCCGGCGAGCGCGGACCAGCCGGCGCACGGCGTCCGTATCATCCGGCGAGGTAAACGCAGCGGTCTCGGCCGTATAGCCGGCTTGGCGCAGGCACGCCACCAGATAGCGCGTGGCGAGGTTTTCCTGGTCTTCGGGACCGACGAGCAAGACATCAAGAGCAGACATTTGCGAATCTCTCCCTCCCCCACCCCCTCCCGCTGGGAGAGGGGAACAAGGCGCGCTCACTGGCGCAGCCGCGCCCGGATGACGGCGAGGCCCTGTTGCGCCACCGCGTTGGCCGGGTCCAGGCGCAGCACGGCCTCGTATTCGGCCTGGGCGGCCGGCAAATCGCCCAGCACGGCGTAGCACTGGGCCAGGCCCAGGCGTGCCGTCACGTGCGCCGGGTCCAATTGGAGCGCCTGGCGGTAGGCGCTCACCGCCTCGTCGCAGCGCTGGCCCCGCTGCGCCAGGTACAGGCCCCGGTTCGCCAGCATGTCGGCGTACACCTGCCGCACCTGGCGCTCAGCCGATCCGATGGGAATGCTGCTGCCATCGACCAGGCCCCGGGTCTCCAGACGCACGGCCGGCGGCGCGCGATAGGCGGCGTCGGCGTACAGGCGAAACGCTGCGCCGGCCGGCACCCACTGGTACGCCTCGCCCATGCCCGGCTCCAGGCCCGGGGGCGTCACATACACCACGCCGCCCGCGCCCACGGCCACGTCGATGAGACGATTGACCAGGGTCACAAAGCGTGTCTGGAGCAGATTGCTGTCATATGCACCGCCGGCCTCAAAGGGGGCCAGGGCCACCAGAAACGCGTCCGTCTCAGCCTGGACCTCGGCCATGAGCTGCGGGTACACGCGCGCCAAATAGTCGAAATACCAGGACCGGCGCAACAGTTGCACGTCGATGACGGTCACATCCGGGCGCAGGGCCGGGCTCTGCACGTGTTGCAGATACAGCGTCGGCGCGTACAGGTTCCAGTCCGACGTGAGAACCAGCGCGCCGAGCTCGGCCGGGGCCAGCACGTTGGCCGCATAGTCGTCGGCGACAAAATAGGCATGGCGGTCGCACGCGCGCCAGTGGACGACCAGGGGCAGCAAAGCCACGAGCAGCAGGGCTATCGCACCCACTGGCTGCCAGCGCGCGCGCCGCTGGACTATCCAATCCTGCACCTGCGCCGCACCCAGACCCAGCAGCACGACCGTCGCCAGGAACGTGGGCAGCAGGTAGGCGTCCAGGTCTTCGGCAATGTCATAGTTTACGGCATAGAGCACGTTGGGCACGACGATGAGGGCGGTCCATACCAGCCAGCGCCGGCCCCAAGGTAAGCGTGCGCACCGGACCCCGCCTATCGCCGCCAGCAGCGCACCGACCCACGCGAATTGGGCCAGCCACAGGCCGGCCAGCTCGCCCAACAACTCGACCATACGGCCGGGAGGCGTCGTGAACAGGTTGACGCGATATTGCCAGCCGGTGACGTGGCGCAGGAACCGCTCCGGCGTGGACGGGTCACCCCAGTTGAACAGCGGATCGGCGGCGGCGCGCAGGGGCAGGTACGCATAGACCAGCAGGCCCAGGAGCAGGCCGACCAGGGCGATGAGGGCCGGCCGGGTGGCGAAAAAGCGCCAGCCGGCCACAACGCCCACCAGATACACCAGGGCCGGGAGCAAAAGCAGCACTGTGGCGTGGTGATTGCCCAACGCCAGGCCCAGCACGACAGCGGCCAGGTACAGATCGCCTTGGGTGTGGGCGCGGCGCCGGCGCCAACGCAGGATCAGCCACAGCGCCAGGGCGGTCAGGCACACGCCCAGCGTGTATACCTCGGCGACGGTGGCCCAGGTCCAAAGGGTGAGGCCAAAGGCCCAGGCCAGGGCGGCAGTCGTAGGCGCGACCAGCGAGGGGCCCGGGGGCCGGGCCATCGCCTCCGAGCGCTTGCGAGAGCGAAGCGGCGCGGGGGCCGGGGCGTCAGGGAGCACAAGCTCGTGGACAATGGCAAACACCAGCAAGGCGCTCAGGGCCGCCCAGAGAGCCGAAAAGAGGTTGAGCCGCCAGGCCACGTTCCCCAGCGGCAGCAGATGGACAAAAGGCCAAGCCAGCAGCGTGTAGGTGGGAAACCCCGGCGGGTGCGCGATGCCCGGTGTCCAGGCCGCCAGGGTCAACTCGCCACTGTCCACAAGGCCTACGGTGGGGGCCAGCGTGAGCAAATAGATCACAAAAGCGGCGAGGGCGACCAGGCCGGCCGCCACCAGTTGCGCGTGGTCACGCCAGACGGTTCTCATGACGGGTCGGGTTCCCCAGGGATGAAATCGTCTGGGCTAAACGCCGGGGCGCAGGTGCACAGGATCACCAGGTCCTCATCGCCGGTGTTGACCAGTTGGTGAAATGTGTCCGGCCGGATGCTGATGGCGTGGCCCGGCCCCACATCGCACGTCTCGGCACCCAGGGTTATGCGGCCCTGGCCCCGCACCACGACATAGACCTCCTCGCCGGCCTGGTGATGGTGCGGGATGGTGCTGCCGCCCGGCGGGATAACGGACTCGGCCACGCTGTGGTGGAGCAGGCCACCCAGCTTGGGCGAGGCCAGCTCGCGGACGGTTTCGCCGCGCTCGTTGACCAGGGGTTGTGCGTCGTCACGATGGATGATGGTCATGTTGTTCCTCACGCCGCCGCTGCCAGAGCCACCAGACGCTCAGGCCGGCCAATAGCAGAATCGCACCAGCCGCCGCGACGAGCACCGGGTCCACGCGTACGGCGGCCCACCAGACCGTAAGGGCCTGCCAGACCCACACCGCCGAATAGTAACCGGCCAGAGCAGTGAGCACGTCGCGGATGCTACGGCCCAACGCGCAGGCCAGCAAGAACCGCCATACCGGCAGCCGCACGGCCCCGGCGGCCGCGCCGCCAATGTCGAAAAAGGGATTGGGGATGATGGACAGCAAAAATATGGCGACCATACCCCGGCGCTGCATCCAGGCCCGCGCGGTATCATACGCGCGCCGGCCTTCCAGCACGTCGCTCACGCCCAGGCCGGCGTAATAGCCGGTCAGGTCGCCCAGCGCCGAGGCCACGCCGGCCACCACGCCCACCAGCAGGGGATTGAGCGTGGCCCCGGCGGCGTAATTCGCCACCTGGTTGGGCACCGGCAGCACAAACCCGGCGCTGGCGATAAAGTTGATCAGCGCGATGCCCACATAACCCAGGCCCTGCAATGCCGCATAGTCGATGGGCAGCAGGGCCAGAAGGACAATAATGAGCATCACGGCTGGCAGGGCCAGGAGCCGCCAGGAAAGCCGGCGCCCGGCCCGCTGTGTCTGGCCCACCGAGCCGGTCTCGTGTGTTTCAGTCCCCACTCGCAGGCCTCCAGGTCAACGCACGAGTTGTGACCGTTCGTTATTCGTCTATGCGTCCAGGCACCGGGTCGTCTACCTGCTCATCCGCATCTTCCCAGCCAATGATCCAGACACACAGGCCGGCCAGGATGATGGTGGTGACCACCAGGACCAGCAGTTGCACCGGCTCCAACGCCACTCCCTGAACGGCAAACAACAGGATCACAACCATGCCCACGGCCAAAACCACCCAGGACACCAGCCGAGGATGGGCTTTTAATCGCTCGACAATTGCAGACACGGGGCCTCCTTGCGGATTACGCAGTAGGTTCGGCTTCTTCGGCCGGTGCTTCCAATGCGGCCAGATCGGCCAGGGCCTTTTCGATGGCCGGGCGCAGTTTTTCCCAGTCTTTGGTCTTGAGGTTGAACTTTTGCACCTGCGAGATGGGACATTCGCCCATTTCATAGCTGTCGCGCATCTTGCCCTTGGCCACGCGCACCTTGAGGCCCTGTCCATCATCGATGATGCCGATGACAAAGGCCCATTTACCGCCCAGGGACAGCACTTGTAGGGTGCGCCAGGTAGTCTTGCGTTCGACGTCTTCGGTCACGGGTTCCTCCACGTATGTCAGGATTGATGCCGGTGCGCCCAGGCGCGCTGGGCGTCCTGGTAGCCTTGGTTATAGAGCCGCTTGTGCGCATCTCGGTTGTACTGGACGATCTGGACCACCGGCAAGAGCTGGTCCGGCGCCACCACCAGGGGTTCGTTGACCTGACGCTGAAACACATCTGGAATGCCGTCGCCATCGGCGTCGATCAGGTCCTGGTCCGTGCCCAGACCCAGTTGGATGCGCAGGCGGGCGTTTTCCAGACGCAGACGAGCCACCTCGACGGTCAGGTGCATCAGGTCACTGAGGCGGTGAAAGCGTTCCCACTCGGATTGAAAGCTGGCTAACAAGGCCCACTCGAAGGCCATTGCCGCCGCGTCGATGAGACCACTGGGCGGAGTGGCGTTGGTCGAGTCGGCGTGCTCCCAGGGCGTCATGATGACCACCACAATGTCTTGCGCCCCGGCGTCGATGGCCGGGCGCAGGGGCGTGTTCGCCACGGTGCCGCCGTCCCAGAACAGCGTGCCATCGATGGACGTGGGCGGGTAGATCACCGGGATGCTGCAACTCGCCAGGATGTGGTCGAGGGTGATGACAGTTTGCTCGGTGGGGCCGGCCTGCACGTCTGGGCTGTTGCCAAAGATGTGCAGCCGGCCAGACGCGGCTTCTACCGCCGTGATGCGCAGGTGCTTGGGCGGGTCCGGCGCATTGATGCGGTCCAGGTACAACCAACCCTCTTTGAGCAGGGTTTCGCGCAGGGGTGCGGTGTCCAGCACGCTCTGCCAGCGGTCCAGCGTGAACAGGTTCAATTGGGGACGTTGGACCCGGTGTGTCTCCAGATTGCGCCACAATTCCCACAGCGATGTGGCGTCGTGACCAGAAGCCAGGGCCGCGCCGTTCACTGCCCCAATGCTGGTGCCCACCACAACATCTGGGGTCCAGCCTTGTTCCTCCAGGAACTGGAGAACGCCCACATGATACGCGCCGCGCCCACCGCCGCCAGAGAGGACCAGGGCGCGTTCGCGGGCGCGTTCGCGCGCATGTTCGCGTTGGTCTTGGGACATGGTCTGATCCCCCGTTTGCCTAGCGCCGGAACAAGGCCCTCACAATGGCGCCCAGCAGTATCACCACGCCAACGGCAATCAGGATCAGCGGCCAGAATGTCCAGATGTCGTACCCATAGACCTCAAAGCCCAAAAAGCCCAGGCCCAGCAGCACGAACACCAGTATCGAAATGAGCCGGCCGGAGATGCCCCGTCGGTACGACGGTACGGCCAGGCGGATGAGCATCTCGATGAAAGAGATGGCCGCCAGACCCAGGAAAAAGAGACCCAGGGGCACGGCCCAGCCCGAGATCCAGCCCTGCATCCACGCAAACAGGCCCAGGCCGATCAGGATGAGCACCATGCCGCCGGTGATGGCGCCTAACGGGTCCTGCGAGCCGCCGCCCTTTTCGTGTCGCTTTTCGTCAAACTTTTCGTCTTGCTCGCCTTGATCCCACTTGTCGGACATTGAACACCTCCCAATCTAGATTAGTGTATGCTATCCACGGGCCACACGGCCGGTGGGCGAATAGAATTCGGGGTTGCGCGGTTGGGGCCGGTCTGCCGGTGGCGGCACGATGCGGTCACGCCAGCGGGGCCAGGTGGAGCCGGGGCACCAGGTATCGGCGCCGGGCATGTTGCAGTGCGGTTTAAACTGGATGAACGGTATCTCGCGCTGCAGGGCCGCCAGCAGCCGGTATCCGCTGGCAATCTGGGCCTCGGTGGGGATGGCATCATCCATAAAGGAGCCGAGCAAGCACATCCCAATGGCATAGTCGTTGCTCTCCCGGCCACAGTGCCAGGTACACCGGCTCATGTCTATGCAATAGTTGGTGGTGCCGTCCTGCTCGATGACGAAATGATACGGGCACTCGGGATAGCGAGTGCGTTCCGTCTGGTTCACGTCGATGGCGACAAATTCGCGCAAGTTGTAATCGGCGCGGGTGCCGGAATTGTGGATCACGGCCGTGGTGATGGGGCGGTTGCGCAGGCGATAGCGCCAGTATTCGCGGTCCGGGTCCCAGGTCAGCAGGTGCCGGTCAGCCGACGCGGGCGCGGTCCGGCGCACCGGCAGTTGGTCGCGCCAGTCCCACACCTCCAGGCCGCCGATGGTCACGCGGCCCGGCTCAAGACTGAACGCGCGCGCGCGAACTGGCAGCAAGGTGCCAGCCAGCATGCCGCCCAGCGCGCTGGCTAGCGCACCCAAGAATTGTCGGCGCGTCCAACGGTCTGTATTCACCGGGTAGCTTATTTGGCCGTCTCGGCCAGCAGGCGTTGGACACGGGCGCGAGCCGCGTCGAGGTCCGGCGCACCGGCGCCTTTGGCGCCCCGCGTGGTGGCAGTCGCGGCCCGGGACAGTTCCGCGTCCAGCTCTTGCAGGCCGGCGTGCACGTCAGCGACCTGGCGCTGCGCTGTGGCCCGGGCCTTGTCGGCCTTGCTGGCCTGCGCCTCGGCCGGGATGCGCCCGAAATAATAGCCCAGCACGGCGCCGGTCATACCGTTGAGCATGACCAGGATGGTCTGAAACGTCTCGAAATTCGCGGTGGGCCGCAAGAGCATGAGCAGAAACGTCGCAAGTACCAGCGCCAGGGTGGTCAGGACGATGAGCACGCCCAGACAACCGGTAATCCCCTCGCGCAGGGCAGTGAGCCAGGTTTCCAACGTGTTTTTTTCGGCCGCGGGTTTTTCTGGAGTGGGCATGGGTATATCCTCCTTGGGTGGGGGTGGTGTGGCGGCTGACGCCACCAGTTGCCAGACGGCCGGGTGCCGTCGGCAGATCGCTTCAAACTGGTCGATGGCCTGAGACCGGCTGGCCTTGTCGGCGGCATCGTCGATGGCCTGTGCCGCGTGGCCGGCATCGCGCCAGAACTCGGCGGCCGCCGGCCCCAGGGCTGCGTCAATGGCATCCTGGTGCTGCATGAGGGCAGACTGGGCTGCGGATACGTCGAACATGGGCACCTCCCTAACCTGGACAAGCCAGAGCCAAACAGGTTGACACTTCTGAAGATTCTTGCTCATTGTACAAGAATCACACGGGTTAGGCCCCAATATGCTCTGGAGATATTATAGCACCCGGGTGGGCCAAGATCAACCGGCCCGGGCCTCGAGTGTTTCCAAAAAGGCCGCCACACGGGTGCCGATGGGTCCATCGGCATAGGCGCGGCTGTCGGCCATGTCGGCCTCCACGATGAGACCGGGCGCACCGGTGGCCTCTGTCACCAGCCGGCGAATGTCATACTGGCCCAGGCTGTACGGTTTACACGAGCGGTTCGAGTGCATCACAAACCCGTCGGCCTGAAAGCGCTCCACCAGGCCCACGAGGTCGCGGGCGCGATATTGCAGGCTCTGGTTGAGGAGAACACTGGCATACGTACGCGCCAGGCCATCCAATGGATCGGCCGTATCGTCCACCGGTGTGGCCCAGGCCCCGGTGTACGTGTCGCTCACGAAACAGGCCCCGGCGTCGATGAACGGCTTGAAAAAGCGGAACAGTTTGGGCCAGATGGCGATATTGTCCCAGATAAGGCGATAGCGCTCGTCCAGTATGGCGCCTTCTCCCCGGTCCACGCGCGCCTCCACCTCGGCCAGCAGCTTGCGATAGAACCCTACGGCGTCCTTGGTCCCGCGCAGCACCACGATGGGCGCCATGTTGGTGAACAGGTCCGGCGCATTGAGCGGCGAGGGCCGGGCCTGGCACGCCTCGCGGATAGCCGTCCACAGGCGCACGCACTCGTTGCTCAGGGCCACGGTCTGGGTCAGTTTGTCGGGCTTGAGCTTGCGCCCGGTCTGTTCTGTCACCCAGCCGACGAGGTCGTCCAGTTGCGTCCGCACATAGGTCACGGAATGGTCCGTCAGCTCGTCGTGGACAAAGGGCGTGTCCAGCACAAAGAGCGGTGCGCCGGTCTCTTGCTGGATGGCCTGGTACCACTTGAGCACGGTGCCGCAGATGTTGTTACAGGCCACCAGCAAGGTCGGCCGGGGCAACCCGCCCATGGGGGCGATGGCGGGATTGTAGAGGCTGCCCAGGTGACTGCGGGCATAGGAGCACACATCACGGCTGTAACCCCGGTGTTCGGACTCTTGGCACAGGGGCACAGCCCCGCTTACACCGCACATGGCACCATAGTTTTCGGGATACGCCACGGTCACGCCCATCGCTCGCAGGATCTCGACCGGCGCGCCGCTGGTGATCCAGGCCACGGGCCGGCCCAGGCGCAGATAGCGCAGCTTGGCGTAATACGTGGTCATGACCCGCTTGAGGTCGTTGGCGGTTTCCAGCTTGCGGAAGCGTCTACCAGAGGCCATCTACTACTGCCCTATCAACTCGACGACGGGAAAGCTCGGCGCGATGTCCATGGGCACCTCGCCCACGTGCTCTAGGGCCTGGAGGATGGCCGGCGGCAACTGGCCATAGCGAGCCAAAAAGGCCCGGGCACGATCATAGTCGCCGGCGGCTTCCACGGCCAGCAGTTCACGGGCCAGGTCGCGATAGCCAGCCCGCAGACGGTCGGGATCTACCCGGAACCGGCCAGTGGTCGCACTATAGCCAAAGGCCCCGGCCTCGTACAAAAAGTTGTACTCGATGGCGCTGGCCGTGGCATAGACATACGTGGCGCCCACGCGGATGGCCCGGAACGAGCCCACCAACGACGCAACGGCGCGGGATACCTCCAGCTCGGGCGAGAGCACACCCTGGTCGGTAAGCACCTGGGCGCAATAGATGCCCACCACCGTGGCCTTGGCTTCTTCCAGGGCCGAGTACAGGTCGCGCAGGGCCACGCCCACCGTGACCTGGCGACCGTCGGGTAGGGTGGTCTGGGCCGGCCCCAGGCCGTGGGCCAGTTCGTGCAAGAGCACGGTCTCGAAGGAAGCATCGAAACTGAGCAGCGGTAACTGGTCATCGGCCAGCACGCGCTCAGCCAAGGGGCGTGTGAGGCGCTCGAACTTGGCCTGGCCCACGTTGCGCAGCATGACCTTCTTGGACCCCTTGAGGGCACGCACGCGCTCGTCGTTGGGCAGGGCAAAGGCCGTGGATGGGGGACATTTGCGACCCCAGCCGGCCGCATATACCTCGTTGACCACACTGATGGGCGAGGCGGCACCCCGGTGTGGCCGGGGATAACCGGCCAGTTCGGCCAGGTGCTCGTCCAGGGCCGGGAGCCTGGCGGCCCAGTCGGCCAATGCAGCGCTGGCGGCCTGATCGCGCAGGGTCAAATAGCTCTGAAAGGCGGCCTTGTAGCCCATGAGCCGGTCCGCGTACACCTCATAGGGGCCAAAAACCACCTCGATGGCGTTATCGTGGACGTCCATCCAGTCGATGTCGCTCTGGATATAGTCGTTGGAGCGCAAGGCAGCGGCCCGGGAGCGCAGGTAGGTGGCCTCGGACTCGTTGTCGATGAAATCAGCGGCCTCGGCCAACAGGCGCGCAGCCGGCTTTAGCCACTCGGCATACGCCTCGCTATAAGGTATGGCCACCAGCCGGTCCCCATCGCGGCGGATCACGGTAAAGTAGCTTTCGAACGCTTCACGGTCGGCCGGGTGGTCAGCCAGCCAGGCGTTGAACTCGTCGGCGGTCAAATCCGGCGGGTAGTAGCCGGCGCCCGGGGGCCACGGGCCGGTGTCGGCAAATGGCGCGTTGTCGTCCAGCCGGTCCCAGGCCGTGTTCTGAATCTGCAAGTAGCGATAGGCAGCCCGCCCCTCGTCGTCGGCGGACACGGCCAGCCGGTCACGGAGCGCCGGCACCTCTGGCCCCATCTGCCGCAAGTACACCTCGTTGAGCAGATCCGAGGCCGCGACGAGACGCTTGAAGGACTGCTGGTCGCGCTCGCTCAGGGTCGCTGCGTCCAGCGTCAGGGCAGTGGGAACCACGCGGGCCAATCGTTGGTTAATATTCATGCGGTCAATACCTCCACAAGAGCGCGCTCATAGGTGTTGTATGCAGGTTGCCCAAACAGGACAAAACGGACCAGTTCGATCTCGGGGTGTTCGCCCAGATAGTCAATGACCACGCGCAGGGCCAGCCGAGCCGCCTGGTCTATGGGATAGCCGTAAGCCCCGGTGCTGATGGACGGGAACGCCACGCTGCGGACGCCGTGCACGGAAGCCAGGTCCAGGCTGCTGCGATAGGCGCTGGCCAGGAGCACGGCCTCGCCGTGCCGGCCATCCCGGTACACCGGCCCCACGGTGTGGATGACGTGCTTGGCCTTGAGCCGGTAGCCTTGGGTGATGCAGGCTTCGCCGGTGGGACACCCGCCAATGGCGCGACACAGGGCCAGCAACTCCGGCCCGGCGGCGCGGTGGATGGCTCCATCCACGCCGCCGCCACCCAAAAGCGATTCGTTGGCTGCATTGACGATGGCCTCCGTGTCCTGGGACGTGATGTCGCCTTCTACCAGTTCCAGGACGGATTCGTTGATGGTAACTTGCATACGCATGGCCTCCTTGTTGATCTGACCGGCTAACGCCGGCCCGCCGGCGCTAGGTCAAACCCGGCCCCGGCCAACGCCACGATCCAGTTGGCCGTTTGACTGGGACTGGATTGCAGATCACCGAACCAGTTCCAGCCGCCGTCGGGACGCTGGGTCTTGACGAGGTTTTCCAGGGTCTCCTGCACATCGGGATGGTCCAGGCTATAGCCGAGCAACAAGAACGTGTCCAGGGGATTGTCCACGGGCGTGGACCAGCATTCGCGGTGGCTGTCGATGGCCGCGATGGCCCGGTCCACAATGGGCTGGACGCGCGTGGGGTCTTCCCAGGAACGCAAGGCCCGAATGACCTGGAACATGCTGGCCCAATCGATGCCATACGGATACGTCGGCCCCACGTGAGCGAGCCAACCGCCGTCTGAGGTCTGGGCGCGCCGCAAGAACCGCAAGCCCCGCTTGACGGCCTTGTCCTTTTTGTGGCCCAGAAGGTATAGTGCATACAAGGCCTGGCCGGTCGTGCTGGGGCTGCTGTGCTCCACGCTGTACCACTCCCAATCCCAGGGGATGTGATTGCGCAACGCCACGTGCTCCGACCAGCCGCCATCTATGCGTTGCAGTGATAACAAGAACGCGCCGGCTCGCTCCAAGGCCGGATGCTCGGCCGCCAAGCCCGCACCTACAAGCGCCTCGACCGTACGCGTCGTGTCAATGACGCTGCTGGGTAGACCGGCCTCCATGCGCCAGGGCCAGCCGCCGTCCTCGTTCTGCTGCGCCGCGAGTTCATCGGCGGCGCGTTGGGCCTCCCGACTGGCGGTGCGTCCCAGAGCCACCCAAACGCGCAGTTTGGCCCGCGCGTTGCCGTGCTCCTCGACGTATTTCAGAGCATCATAGTATAGACGTAGCATGCTTAAATCAGTGTGCCTTCTAGCCACTGTTTGGCCAGCCTATCAGCGGGGTTGGCCGGGTGAGTGTGGATACAGTATACCGTAAAACGAGACGTTGGGCAAGCGGCGCCGGCGGCGCGGCGGCGCGACCCTTGATTCCGTTCCCGGTAGATGTTATAATGGGCGCAGCGAAATGATAGTCAGCCCAAGAGGTTGTTCATGCGTCTGTTCAAACCCAACATTCCCAAGATGAAAGCACAGCGAGAGGTGGCGGCTCTGCTGGAAACGCTGGGCGACCAGGACCCCCGGCTCCGGGTGCAGGCGGCCCTGGCCCTGGGCGAGCTGGACGTGAGCGAAGCAGTGGAACCGCTACTGCGCCTGCTGGCCCAGGATAGCGAGCAGGATGTGCGCGAGGCGGCCGCCGAGGCCCTGGGACTGATCGGTGACCTGGAGGCCATTGAGCCCATGATCCGGTCCTTCAGCGATAGCGACGCGCGCGTGCGGGCGCAGCTTATTTCGGCCCTGGAGCGCTATGGTGGCCGCGCCGTAATGCCCCTGGTCAAGGCCCGGGCCGACGGCAACTGGCTGGTACGCTCGAGCGCGGCCGACGCCTTACGCCGCATTGGTGAGCCGGCTGCCGAACAACTCATCAAGGGCCTGGCCGACGAAGACGAGGACGTGCGGCAGTATGCCGTCAAAGAACTGGGCAAGATCGGGCACAAGCTGGGCGTGGAACCTTTGATCCAGGCCCTGGGAGACCCCGTGGCCGATGTGCGGGCCGAAGCAGCTGAGGCTTTGGGCCGGGTGGGAGACCGGCGAGCCCTGGAAGCCCTGACTCAGACCCTGGAAGACTCGGATCGCTCGGTGCAGGCCAGCGCAGCCGAGGCTCTGGGGCTGATCGGTGACGAGCGCGCCGTGTCCTATTTGATGCGAGCCTTGCCCGAGGTGGGTAGTTCGGCCGCCGAGGCCCTGGGCCGCATTGGCGACGCGCGAGCGGTCAAAGTGCTGATTGCAGCCATGATGGATAGCCAGGATCCCTGGTTCCGGCGGTCGGCCGCTGACGCCCTGGGCCGCATTGGCGACCGTCGAGCCATCGAGCCCTTGTTGATCGTGGTGCGCGATGAAAACCCCGAAGTGCGCGAGTACGCGCTACGGGCGCTGGTACGCATCGGTGATGAAGAAGCCATAGAGCAATGTATTGCGGCCCTGGGCGATGCCCAGGTGCAAATTCGCCGGTTCGCTGCCGAGGCATTGGGGCGAGTGGGAGACAGCCGGGCCATCGAGCCGCTGCTGCTGACCCTCCACGACAGCGACAACCAGGTCCGAGCGGCGGCTGTACGGTCCCTGGGCGAGCTAGGGGACGCACGTGTCATCGAACCCTTGCAGCGTGTGACCAAGAACGGCTATGGAGTCGCCCAGGAAATGGCCAACGTCGCACTACAGCGCCTTAAAGATCGGGGCATCACGCGCACGACCTGGGAACGCAATCGCTAATCCATCGACAAACCATTTACATTTTCGCCCAAATATGATATGATAAGCGCGAACTTGCCGGTTTGTCATATTCTGACCAAGAAAGGGTAATGTCTCTTGCTCACCATCCATTCTCAACTTGGATCCCTACCCAGTCTTGCTGCTCCCTGGCCTCGGCCGGGAATGTTACAGACCCTTACAGATACCATCACTTCGACCGTCACTGCTGTCCCACCCACGGCGGTCCCGCCAATTGACACGGCTGCTGTGCCGCCACCTACTCCGCCACCCTGGGAATCCGGGTCCTGGCTCGCGGATACGGGGTGGGCCATGCTCTATCACACGCCTTTGCTGATCATCTTTGTCGCGTTGGGCGTGGCCGCGTTAGTGCTGTATTTCTATTTCAGCCGCCGGCGCTACGCCGGGCATGTGCTCAACTCGCGCCTGACGGAATTTCTGGCCGGCGTCCTGGGCGCGGCCAGCGTGGTGGGCCTGTTGCTGCTGCTCTGCGACTGGTTCATGATTCCCTTCCTGTCCATGCCGGTGTGGCCGCTGCTCCTGATCGTGGGCCTGTTGGGCTTTGCCGGCTATGCGGCCTGGTACTATTTGCGGCGCTATCCGGCGCAATTGGCTGCCTACGAGCGCGACGCCGTCAAGCAGCGCTATATGCCCACCGCTCGCGAGCGAGAGCGCACGCGCACGACAGCGCCTTCACGGGCCAACAAGGCACCGCAAAAACCCCGGCCGCGCAAGAAAAAGCGCAAGCGGCGCGAATAAAATAACATCATCCCAACCTCGAGGCAACGTTGCCTGGGTGATTGTGACTCGCCGGTGAGCTTGTGCAGGAAGCTGCAACGCTCCCTGGATTTGGCGGGAGTACCCTTGCAAGGAAAGGAGGTGGTATCTGCGTTAGACTATTAACAACCCGACGACTTGACGTTGTCCAGGTGACACGTCCGATTCCCAAGAGGAGGAAGCATGGAACAGAAATATAGCTCGGTGGTGCGCTGGATTCTTTACATTCTCTCGTTCTTTAGCATCGTGGTAGGGCTCGTTGCAGGCATCCTACTGTGGACCCGGGACGATGCCGAGTCCAAGCAAGTGGGCAAGAACTGCTTGATCGCCATGGTGCTGGGCATTGTGCTGTGGTGCGTTTGCTACCTGTTGATGATGGTCATGGGCATAGGATCGGCCATGGTCCCATCCAGTATGTTATTGTTGTCCCTAGTCTAGTGCAAGCAAGATTCAACATCCAATTTTGAGGAGGAAAAACATGGAACAAAAGTACAGCGGGATCGTGCGGTGGATTCTCTACATTCTCTCGTTCTTTAGCATCGTGGTTGGCTTGGTCGCCGGCCTCATGCTCATGACCCGTGACGACGAGGAATCCAAGCAAGTGGGCAAGAACTGCCTCATCGCCATGGTTATCGGCATCGTACTCTACTGCGTCTGCTTCCTGTGCTACTTTTTTGGCATGGCTGGTTTGATAGGCATGAGTGGAACCAGCAGCGCGCTGTTGTTGGCGATCATCTAGACCAAGACCACCAAGGATCATTTCATTACTGCCGTCGTATCATAACCAGTTGCCCCTGTCCGATATGGACCGGCGGCTAAAGCACAAAAGCCTCCGGGGGATTACCTCGGAGGCTTTTTTCATCACAGGAGGTAAGAATGCGCACGCTCGTGTTCCTGTTACTGGCAGCCCTGTTGGCTGCAACTGCGCTGGGGGCCACCGGCTGTTGCTGTGCGCCCTGCGGCGACCTGGGCGGCCTGGGCGATTTACTGGGGGCGTCGACCATGACCACCAGCCCCGGCGATTATGCGGATATTCCACCCTATCCCGGCTCGCAACGCCTGAACGAGGTCGCTATCCCAGGGTTGGTCAAGACCCTGGTAGAAAGCATGACCGGTGGCGGCTCGTTCGATGTCAAGGGCTATGGCACCGGCGCTTCTACCACCGATGTCGCGGCCTTTTACGATCAGGCAATGGCCGCGAATGGCTGGTCCGGCTCCTTTTCGACCGGCTCAACCGGCACTGCCAGTGGCCAGATGGGCCAGTTCCAAAAGGGTGAAAATACCATCGCCATGATCATGGTGGACAAGGACACGGACACCGGACAAACCGTGATCATTATCATGCGCATGGTGGTGCCTGCGTCCCAATAGTTGCCGAGTCCCGACCCTTCTTGGAACCCAGTCCCATAGTTGTAATCCAGGAGGAACAATCATGCAATGCTATAACCATCCGGAACAGGGAGCCGTGGCAGCTTGTGCAAGCTGTGGCAAAGGGGCTTGTGAGACCTGCGCCGTCGAGGTAGGAGGGCGCATCTATTGCAAGCAATGTCTGGCAACCGGGGTCGTCCCAGTCCCCACCGGAAGCAACGCGCCATCGGCACCGGGTGCCCAGCAGCAGTACAGCGCTGGCACACGATGGCTGCTCTATATTGTCTCGTTCTTGATCCCAATCGGCGGTCTGATCGCCGGGATCGTGCTCATGACACGGGGCGATACAGAATCGAAACAGGTAGGGACCAACTGTATAGTAGTGGCGATTGCTGGTTTTGCCTTTAACTGCGTCTGCGTACTATGCAGTTGGTTGTTCAGCGGCATCCTGATCGCAGCAGTTGAAGCCAATAGCGCGCTGCTGTTGCTGCTGGCATAAGGCAATTCCAAGAAAATAATGATCCCAGTTGAACCTCATACCAAATGCGTTCAGGCGTAGATTGATGCACTTCACGGGAATTGCTCAAGCTTTTCCTCCTGGCTGGCAAACATTTCCTGCCAGAACTGGTTACTCGCTGGCAAATCTTGGGATCATTTAAAAACTGGAAAAGCCCAAGCCAACCGTTCCCAAACTGGGTAGATAATAAGACGGGGTGCTCAACGATTGAGCACCCCGTTTGCGTGTTCGGCAGCTTGTGTGCTACCTGTCTATTGGCCCTGCACCTTGATGACCTTGGGCTTGGCCTCTTCGGCCTTGGGGATGGTCAAGGTCAGCACCCCATCCTTGAACTGGGCCTCAGCCTGATCCGCGTTGACCGGCGTGGGCAGAGTGACCGACCGGCTAAACACGCCATAGCGGCGCTCCTGCCGATAATAGTTCTCTCGCGTGACCTGGTCCTCCATTTTGGTCTCGCCCTTGATGGTGAGAACGTCGCCGGTGATCGAGATGTCCAAGTCTTCGGCCTTGACGCCGGGCACGTCGGCGGTGACAACCAGGGCATCGCCGGTCTCGTACACATCCAGGGCCAGGCCCATACTCCCAAAGGGGCTCAGAGCTGACCGGGGCCGCACAAAGCTCTCCTCGAACAGCCGGTCCATCGCCTCGCGCAAGCTCATCAGATCACTCAGTGGTTCCCAACGTACAATGCTCATCGCAATAACTCCTTTCTGACAAGTGCTCTACTCTCGGGGAATGATCTCGGTTCTCAGTTTGATCAACGCCCGCGTCCGCGTGACTGTTGCGCCGTGCTCGTCCTGTTGCTCCGAACGCGTCGTTTCCATTTCCAGGATGACCTTGACGCCGGCCAGGTTGACGCCCTGACGGGTTAGCTCCACGATTCGTCGGATGCGCCACACATCGACGTCCGAATACAAGCGTGTGCCACCGCCGGTTCGGGCCGGCGATAGCAACCCCAGGCGGTCATAGGTGCGCAACGTATGTGCTGGCACATCCACCAGACGCGATACCACGCTGATGACATAACGTGGGGTATGCGCCGGGTGACCGGCTCGGGTTTTCTCGTCGTCGTTGCTCATGGTTATCTCCCTACAATGATAATTATAACACAAGATGTGTGTGCTTGTCAAGGACATTTATCGTCATTTTATCAAGTTATCCAAGCTGTTAGACACAATACTTGACAAATTGGCACTCAAGTGTTATACTATGCATGTCGCGTATGGCGTTTGCGGAATACGCGGATACGCATCCAGTCCAAGATATAGGAAGGCGGTATTCCTGATGCAATACAAGGATTACTACAAGTCCCTGGGCGTGAACAAGGGCGCCACGGAAAAAGAGATCAAGAAAGCCTATCGCAAGTTGGCCCGGCAATGTCACCCGGATGTGTGCCCCGGCGACCAATCTGCCGAGGAACGGTTCAAAGAGATCAACGAGGCCTATGAGGTGCTGGGCGATCCAGAAAAGCGCCAAAAGTATGACCAATTTGGCGCCGACTGGCAAAACTGGCAGCAGGGCGGTGGCCAGGCCGGCGGGTTCGACTGGAGCCGCTATGCAGCCGGGCAAGGCCAGCCCGGTGGCGGGGGGTTCCGCGTAAACTATCAAGACCTGGGCGATATGGGCGGCTTTGGGGCCGGCGGGTTCTCTGATTTTTTCGAGACGCTGTTCGGCGGCGCCGCCGGTCGAGCGGCTCGCGATGACCCCTGGCAGCAAATCCGGCGCCGGCCTCACCGTGGGCAGGACGTGGAGCACGAAGTCGAGATCACACTCCAAGAAGCCTACACCGGCACCAAGCGCATCCTGCAGATGCAGGGAACTGATCCGTGCCCCTCATGCGGAGGTACCGGCCTGAGCGGCGGCCAACCGTGCCGGGCTTGCGGCGGCACTGGCATGACCCAGCGCACCAAACGCATCGAGGTTTCGATTCCCCCCGGGGCTGATACCGGATCCAAGGTGCGGATGGCCGGCCAGGGCGGTCCCGGCGCCAGCGGCGGCGACCAGGGCGACCTGTACCTGCTGGTAAAGGTACAGCCGGACCCAAATTTCAAGCGTGATGGCGATAACCTGTACGTGGATGTGCCGGTGGATCTGTATCTGGCCCTTCTGGGCGGCGAGGTCCACGTGCCCACGTTGCGTGGCAAATCCCTGGCGTTGACGATCCCGCCCGAAACCCAGAATGGACGCACGTTCCGGCTAGGCGGCCAGGGTATGCCGCAGCTCAAGAACCCAGACAAACACGGCGACCTGTTCGCCACGATCCAGGTCCGGCTGCCCACTAACCTGTCCAAGCAGGAAAAAGAGCTTTTTGCCGAACTCAAGGCGCTGCGATAGGCACAGGTTGGGATTTGGTCCGTTGATTTGCTTGAAGAAAGGTGGTTATGGCTATGTTTGAGGATCACGAGCCCTGTTATATCATCAGCGTGGCCGCCGAGATCGTGGGGATCCATCCCCAAACGCTGCGGCATTACGAGCGCATTGGACTGATCGCACCGGAACGCTCCGAAGGCAACGTCCGGCTCTATTCCGAACGTGACCTGGTGCGGGTGCGTCAGATCCGCCGACTCGTCGATGACCTGGGCGTGAATCTGGCCGGCGTGGAGGTCATCCTGAACCTGACCGAGCGTGTTGAGGTAATGCAAGCCGAGATGGACCGGTTACACTGGGAGATGGAAGCGGAAATTTCTCGGCTGCGACAATTGGTGGGCGAATTGCCCTAACCTGGACAAGGCCGCTTCGCTACCAAGGCAGTCCCAAACCAGAAATCTAACCGCCGAGAGCGCAGAGACCGCTGAGCAGATTATGAAAAATCTCCGCCCTCTGCGTGCTCTGCGGCCAAGTTCTTGCTCACTGGGCAAGATTTGCACTGGCAACGTACTAACTCATCGAGGAGTTTGACATCATGAACATGAACCAGTTCACCGAAAAGGCCCAGGAGGCCGTGGCCGCCGCGCAGCGGTTGGCCCAGGCTCGCAATAACAGCCAGATCGAGCCGGTGCACCTGCTGTTGGCGTTGCTGGAGCAGAGCGATGGCCTGGCCCCGCGTATCGTGCAGATGCTAGGGGTAGACCCGGGTTACCTGCGCCAGCAAGCCCAGACCGCGCTGGATGCCCTGCCGACAGCGGCCTATACCACACAGGTCTACATCTCGCAAGACCTGGCCCGGGTGCTGGACGCGGCCCAGGCCGAAGCCACCCGCATGAAGGACGACTTTACATCCACTGAGCATCTGTTCATCGCACTATCTGAGGACAAGGGAGCGACGGGCAAGCTATTGGCCCAGCACGGCATCAATCGTGATGCGATCTATCGGGTGCTGGCCCAGGTGCGAGGCAGTCAGCGCGTGACCGACCCGAACCCCGAGGGCAAATATCAATCCCTGGAACGCTATGGCCGCGACCTGACCGAGTTGGCCCGGGCCGGCAAGCTGGATCCGGTCATTGGCCGAGAATATGAAATCCGCCGGGTGATGCAAGTGCTTTCCCGGCGCACCAAAAACAACCCCGTGCTCATCGGCGAAGCCGGCGTGGGCAAAACAGCCGTCGTGGAAGGGCTGGCCCGGCGTATTGTGGCCGGCGACGTACCCGAGGGCCTCAAGGACAAGCGCATCGTAGCCCTGGACCTGGGCGCGCTCATCGCCGGGGCCAAGTTTCGCGGCGAGTTTGAGGACCGGCTCAAGGCCGTGCTCAAGGAAATCGCCGAATCCGAGGGCCAGATCATCCTGTTCATCGATGAGTTGCACACGATGGTGGGCGCCGGGGCCGCCGAAGGGGCTATGGACGCCTCCAACATGCTCAAGCCCATGCTAGCCCGGGGCGAATTGCACGCCATCGGGGCCACCACCATCGACGAGTACCGCAAGTACATCGAAAAGGACGCGGCCCTGGAACGCCGCTTCCAACCGGTGATGGTGAGCGAGCCGACCGTGGAAGACACCATCTCGATCCTGCGCGGCTTGCGCGAGCGTTACGAGGTCCACCACGGTGTCACCATTCAGGACGCGGCGCTGGTGGCGGCTGCCGTGCTCAGCCATCGCTACATCAGCGACCGGTTCCTGCCAGACAAGGCCATCGACCTGGTGGACGAGGCCGCCAGCCGGCTCCGGCTCGAGATCGACTCGTCGCCGGCCGAGCTGGACGAGCTGGAACGCCGCATCATGCAGCTCCAGATCGAGCGCGAGGCCCTGAAAAAAGAAAAGGACAAGGCCTCCAAGGAACGATTGGAACGCCTGGAACGCGAGCTGGCCGAGCTGGAAGAGCAACGCGATGGCTTGAAGGCCCAATGGCAAATGGAAAAGAGCGCCAACGACGAGATCCAGTCGGTCAAAGAACGCATCGAGCAGACACGCCACGAGATCGAAACGGCGCAGCGCCAGGGTGACCTAACCCGCGCATCGGAACTGCAATACAGCGAGCTGCCCCGGCTGGAGCAGCACTTACAGGAAGCCACCACGCGCCTGGCCGACTCGCAGCACGACCACAAGATGCTCAAAGAGGTGGTAGACCCGGAGGACATTGCCAAGATCGTATCGCATTGGACCGGCATCCCCGTGGTCAAGTTGATGGAAGGCGAGGTGGAAAAGCTCCTCAAGATGGAGAGCCGGCTGCACGAGCGCGTCGTAGGTCAAGACGAGGCCATTCGGGCCGTGAGCAACGCCGTCCGGCGCGCCCGGGCCGGCCTGCAAGACCCCAACCGGCCCATCGGCTCGTTTATCTTTCTGGGACCCACCGGTGTGGGCAAGACCGAGCTGGCCCGGGCTTTGGCCGAGTTTCTCTTTGACGACGAGGACGCCATGATCCGCCTGGACATGAGCGAGTACCAGGAGCGACACACGGTGGCCCGGCTCATCGGCGCGCCGCCGGGCTATATCGGCTACGACGAGGGCGGTCAGCTCACCGAGGCCGTGCGCCGGCGGCCATACAGCGTGGTCCTGTTCGACGAGATCGAAAAGGCGCATCCCGAGGTGTGGAGCGCGCTACTGCAAATCCTCGACGACGGCCGGCTTACCGACGGCAAGGGCCGCACGGTGGATTTCAAGAACACAGTCATCGTCATGACCTCCAACATCGGCAGCGAGTACATCCGGGATGTGCGCGACGAGGCCGAGATGCGCCGGCTGGTGATGCACGCCCTGCACGAGCATTTCCGGCCCGAGTTCCTGAACCGCGTGGACGAGATCATTATCTTCCACAGCCTGAGCCGTGAGGACATCAGGGCCATTGTCGACATCTTGATGGCGCAGGTGCAGGAACGGCTGGCCGAGCGCCGGCTCAACATCGAGCTGACAGACGCCGCTCGGAACCTCCTGGCCGACGAAGGCTATGACCCGGCCTACGGCGCGCGACCCCTCAAGCGCGTCATCCAGCGCCAAGTGCTGGACCCGCTGGCCCTGGAAATGCTGGAAGGCCAGCACAACGAAGGCGACACCGTGGCCGTGGATGCCGACGGCGGCAAGATCGCGTTTCGCAAACAGTAGATGCGACCGCTGACCGCCGACGGACGACCGCCATAAAGACTGAAGCTGCATTGACCACCTGAGTACGGTATGGTATGATAGAATCAAAAGTTGAGACAGAGGGGTACAGCCCATCCTGAGCTGGTGCCAAGTAGG
>JAHJIN010000321.1 GCA_018823415.1 Chloroflexota bacterium
GCGCTATCCTTTGAAATTCGTTGCGCAGTGCCGTGCCCTCTACAGTATTATTTTCAACCCCACTAAAAAAAATGACAATGAATAAGGGCGGATGGTGCGAATACGAATCAACCCATTCGTGCTATCCTTTGATATTCGTGGGATCTGGGGATCTCCGGGGTAGCCCCATATATGGGGGGGTACCCCGGCAATTCCAAAAGAGCCGAAATATGAGAAAAGGAGAAATCCTATGAGGAACAAAACGCGCACTGTCCTGTTCCTGGTCGCCGGCCTGATCCTGCTGGCCGGCATGCTGGCCACTATGGCCGCGACCCGCGAGGGCGTGAGGAAGACTGACGGGGCAAACCAGGACGCCACGCCCCGGCTCAGTCCCTTCATCAACATCTGGCTGGAAACCAACGTGGACAACCTGGAGCCGGCGATAGCCTACAACAACCTCCACGACGAGTACCTGGTGGTGTGGTCCAACACCCGGGGCGGAGGGGCAACCAGGGATATCTACGCCCGGCGCGTACGCGGAGACGGCACCCTGTTGAGCAACTTTACCATCGCCCACAACGCGAATTTCCACAACTATGAACCAGACGTAGCCTACAGCCCCGTGCATGACGAATACCTGATCGTCTACACTTACGACAGCGCCATCACGGACAGCGACATCTGGGCCCGGCGCGTCAACTGGAACGGGAGCTGGATGAGCAGCGAGTTCGAAATCGGGCGCAAACCCGATAAGCAGCACCACCCTGCCGTTGCTTACAACAGCGATGCCGACGAGTACCTAGTGGTGTACCAGAACACGTGGGGAGGCGGCGGGCAGGATATCGACGCCCAGCGCGTGCGGGCCAGCGACGGGTGGTCGCCGGGCTGGGTCAACGTCGTCGCCGGTGCTGGATTCCGCAGCTTCCCGGACGTGGTACACAACGCCGCCAGCAACTACTACCTGATCGCGTACACCTTCCAGCCCAGCGCCCTCGGCTCCGGCGACATCTATGGCAAAGTGGCCTCGTGGAACTTTGGGCACCTCAGCTCCGAGCACCACATCTGCGACGACGCCAATAATCAGGGCTTTGTCGCCGTGGCAGCCAGCGCAGAAGAATATCTGGCTGTCTGGGAGGATAGCCCCAGCGGTTCGACCACGGAGCTCTACGCTCGTCGCCTGGCCGCCGACGGCACGCCCCAGGGGCCGGCCGGCGGTTTCTGGATCACCGGGTCTCCTGGGCGCTACGATACCGCCCCGGCCGTGGCCTATGGGCGTGGTTATGGCTACCTGATCACCTGGGACCGCTTCATGGGGGGACCGGATTACAACGTGTACGGGCGCTACGCGATGCCGGGCTGGGATAACGCCGCCGGCCCCGAGTTCGCCCTGGACAACGACGTCGACGCACAGATGCAGCCGGCCGTGGCCTGCGCCACCAATGGGGACTGCCTGATGGCCGAGGAGGACAACAATTCCGTCGGCGGGGACTTTGAGATCCGCGGGCGGCTGGCGATGCCCTATCACCTGTACCTGCCGCTTGTCTTGCGAAATTACTAGCATCAGGCAGTACCCATTGCCCACGGCCTCGACAGCCACAGCCGACCCGGATGCGGATGGTAACTACTGCACACACGAGTGTGAAAAGGATGTCAACATCATGCAAACCAAACTGAACTGGCCCATCTTGCTAACTCTCATTCTGGTATGGACTGCTTGCGTACCGACGTCGCCCGCGAGCAGTCTGTCTGCTTCTTCTCCTGCACTTCCGGCTGGATTGCAGGCAACCACCTACTACGTCCGCCTCGATGGCGGCTCCACCGAACAGTGTACAGGGTTGGTGGATACGCCGTATCTGGGCAGCGGCACGGGCCAACCCTGCGCCTGGGATCATCCCTTCCGTGCCCTGCCGCCCGATGGGTCGCCACACATCGCTGGCGGCGATACACTAATCATCGGCTCTGGGGAGTACACGATGGGCTACGACGCGCCCGGTGCCGACAATTGCGAGTCCGACTACCCGTGGGACTGCCACATGCCGCCCCTCCCCAGCGGCCCAGATTCGACGAATCCCACCCGCATCCTGGGCGCTGGCTGGGACGCCAGCTGCCCTGGCCCGCCTCAACTGTGGGGCACGGAGCGGGCGAATATGGTCATCAACCTCACCGGCGCCAGCAACGTCGAGGTCGCCTGCCTGGAGATAACCGACCACTCCGGCTGTGTCGAAGACCACACCGGGGGACTGGCCTGCCAGCGCGAAACTTACCCCTACGGGGACTGGGCGGCCGTGGGCCTCTACGCCGCGGATTCGCACAATATCACCCTGCGCCGCCTGAACATCCACGGCTTGGCCAACACCGGCATCCACGCCGGGCGGCTGACCGACTGGACGGTGGAAGACGTGCGCATCGCAGGCAACGGCTGGGTCGGCTGGGATGGAGACATCGACGGCGACGACTCGAACTCCGGCACACTCACCTTCCGGCGCTGGCTAGTGGAGTGGAACGGCTGCGGAGAGACCTACCCCGGCGGCGAACCGGCCAGCTGTTGGGCGCAGACCGCTGGCGGCTACGGCGACGGCGTCGGCACCGGCGCAACCGGCGGCGACTGGATCATCGAGGACTCGGCCTTTTTGCACAACACTTCCGATGGCCTGGATCTGCTCTATCACCGGCTGGGTGGTAGTATCACCATCCGGCGCACCATCGCAGAGGGCAACGCCGGGGATCAGATCAAAACCACCGGCCCCATCCTCGCCGAGAACGTCATTGGTGTGGGTAACTGCGGCTACTTCGAAGGCCAACCCTTCACTTACAACGTGGATAATTGCCGCGCTGGCGGAAGCGCCCTGGCCCTCACCCTGCACCCGGGCGATCAGATCACCGTGGTCAACACAACCCTCACCGGGCAGGGCGATTGCCTGATCATCGCCGAATGTGTGGAAGGTGAGACCTGCAATGGCAGCGAAACGGTCCGGCTGCGCAACGCCATCTTTCTGGGCAATCCAGAGTTCGCCGGAGGGGGCGACACCACTTGTCTGACCTGGACCGATCTGGCGGGCGATCTCTTTGCCATAGACCACGCCATCATCGACGGGGTGAAGAACACGCCCGACCCCTGCCCAGCCGATAGCCTGTGCGGGGTCTCGCCCGGCCTGCTGAACGAATCCATCACCAGCTTTGACGCCCACCTGACTTCAGATAGCCCGGCCATTGACCTCGGCGCCACCGGCGGCGCGCCCGCCGACGACTTTGACGGCCATCTCCGCGACGCCCAGCCCGACGTGGGTGCCTATGAGTGGGGCGCGCTGCCATCTGTCTGGGTCTACCTGCCCCTCATCCTGATAGACTACGCGCCTGACCCGACCCCCACGGCCACACCCAGCCCGACGCCCTCTCCCACACCCAGCCCGACATCCACCGACCAGCCTGGGCAGGCTATTATCGCCGATCATACCGCCACCGACTTGGCCCAGATCCCGGCGACCTGGCGGGAGCAGGCCAGACAGACCGTCATCTGGGCTTATGGCTCCACCTCCCACGGCACCCAAGTGTGGGCCGGAGCCGATTATTTGAGACAATACGTGGACCCGCCGACCTACAACTTTACCAAAGCCTGGCGCACCCCTCCCGACCCATGCACGCCTGCCTGCCTGCGGATGGGTTACGACGACAGCTGGTCTTGGGACGCGGACGCTTTTCTGGATACGGCGCGCGGCCTGCTCAACGATGCCCCAGGCGCGACTGCTTTTATGTGGTCCTGGTGCGGGCAGATGTCTGAACCGGATACTCCCGTGCAGCAATACCTGAACATGATGAATCAGCTTGAAGGCGAGTACCCGAACGTGCGGTTTGTCTACATGACCGGCCACACCGACGGCGGCAGCGCTACCCTGGAGCAGAACAACAACTTGGTCCGACAATACGTCCAAGATCACGACAAGATTCTGTACGATTTTGCCGACATCGAAAGCTATGACCCAGACGGGACCTACTATCCAGGCACGGACGATAGCTGCCCCTGGTGTACCACTTGGTGCGTCGGCCATCCGGAAGATTGTCTGAATCTTCCGGAAAATGATAGCGATTGCGCCCACTCGCATGGCTTCAATTGCAAGCTCAAGGGGCAGGCGATGTGGTGGTTGGCGGCCCGGCTGGCTGGTTGGGATGGAACACCATAACCGGCATTTTTGCCGACTCAAGAGAGCTATCGCGCCGATATCAGTCAAGCCATTGGCAATATCGTAATGGTGGTGACAGACGACATCGGCGTGCGCCTTGAAGGCAGCCGCGCGATTTCAGCCTTCGAAGTTCCCTCAGATTTCGAACGCCGCGGCGACTTCTACTGCTACTCGCCGGGTTATGCTAATGCCGAAACCCGCGCCGACCTGGGAATCAGTCAGGCGATTGGTAATATCATGATGCGATACGAGAAATGATGAGGTTGGTATATTGGTGATTGGTAAATTGGTAAATTGGTGGTTGGTAAATTGGTGATTGGTGAATAGAGATTCATTGCTGGATACTTTTAAATCTGAAAGAAAATTGGACGCGGACGAGTGTGGACACTTGCGCCGGAACGCACATCGTCCCGATACCTATCCCAAAGGGACAAGTGTGCAGGCACTGCGCACTTGCGCCGCACGCATACCTATCCCGGTGTCCTTCCGGGAGTGCAGGTGTGTCCTTCGGGAGTACAGGTGAGTGCAGGTATGTTCTTCACCCTGCGGATACTCCGCAGGAGTGCAGGTGTTGACACAAAAAAAGGCAGAATTTTAATGTTTATTCCGCGTTATTCCGCGCTCGTCCGCGTCCAAATCAGGCTCATTTCTACCAAATGTGCGGTAGCGCCGGTTTATGCAGATTGGGGGGATCGCCAGTGGCAAGATTTCGCGCTGAGTCGGTTCTTGCGCGAAGAAGATGATGTCGGATATTCTCTGGAAGATGCTCAAGAGATTTTTCGGGCATGAAACCCGGCGATGTTGAAGCGGACATCATAAATGCCCGTTTGGGGGAGATTTCCACTAAGGAACGGGGATTAAAATACTTACACATTTCCGAATTTGGGCGTAGCGCTGGTTGAGTAGGCTCGGAGGTACGGAGAGCCGTATCGAAACCAAGCGGGGTTTGAAAATGGGCTAAGTGACCGTAATCCGCTGGGTTTCGACTTGTGTTGAGCATGTCGAAACATACACTACGGCACGAAAAGCGTGTGCCTCCGCTACTCAACCGGCACTCGCGTTAGGATGCAAACGCGACGTTATTTAATTCTCATTCCTAAGCGTTTGCAAGTCATCAAAAGCCATTTGATAGATTGGCTGCAAAAATCAACGCCGTAGTCTGGCGGATTTGGAGGAAGCATGGTGTCTGAAGTTGTTGTCTTGATTTCCGCCAATGTCGAGTGGCAGGTTGTAAAAGCCATATTTCCCCACGCCGAATACCAGACCTCCCCCTTCGGCGAATGGTTTACCACTGAGCTTCATGCTTCCCACTCGGGGACTGCGTCACGCTCCACGCACATTGTCCCGATGCTCTTACGGGATCACGTGATTGTCCTCCACGGCGGATGGGGTAAAATCGCGGCCGCGGCCTCGACCCAATACGCCATCGACCGCTGGCAGCCCGACTGCTTGGTCAACCTGGGGACCTGCGGCGGGTTCGCC
>JAHJIN010000322.1 GCA_018823415.1 Chloroflexota bacterium
CTATTACGTGTTCAAGGGGCTCCTCTCGGTCTCGCTCGAGATGCTGCGTCCCATCCCGCCCCGGAGGTCGGCACCATGACTTTTTACCAGCAGATCGTCTTTGCCGTGGGAGCCATCGTGCTGCTGGCCCTGGTGCTGGAACTGGTGCGCCGGCGCAAGCTTCGCGAAGAGTATACCATCTTTTGGTTGCTCACCTGCGTGGTACTGCTGGCGCTGGCCCTCTGGCGCGACGCCCTGTCGCTGTTGGGGCGTGTGCTGGGCACCACGCTGCCCATGTCGGCATTGTTTGGGGCCGGCTTTTTCCTGGTGCTGCTCATCATGCTCCACTTTTCCATCGTCGTCTCGAGTCTCTGGCGGCAGAACAAGCAACAGGCGCAAGAGATTGCCCTGCTGGAAGAGGCCGTGCGTGACCTCAAGCAGCAACTCCAAGAGGATGACCCATGCGCGTCCTGATCCTGAACCCGGCCTATGGGCCGGACTTCGTCAAGTCGGCCCGGTGGTACGCCAAGTCCCGCGGCCGGGTCCAGCGCCACCCCGATTATCTGGCCGTGGCGACTGCCGTGCTGGAGCAGGCCGGGCACACCTGCAAGCTGGTAGACTGTGCGGCCAAGAACATATTCATGCCCCAGGCCGAACAGATCGCCCGCGAGTTCCAGCCGGACATGGTGGTGCTCCAGGCCACAACGCCGTCCATCGACTCGGACCTGGCGCACGCGGCCATGTGCAAGGAGGCTGCGCCCGGGTGTGTGACAGTGGCCGTGGGCGCTCACGCGAGCGCCGTGCCGGACGATACGCTGGCCCGGGGCGCCGGCGCGCTGGACGTGGTAGCGCGCGGCGAGTACGATTACACCCTGCGCGACCTGGCGGCCGGCACTGCGTGGCCGGACGTGTTGGGCATCTCGTACTGGGAGAACGGGACCGTTCATCACACCGACGCCCGGCCGCTGTTGGACGTGAATGAGCTGCCGTTCCCGGCCTGGCAGCACATCGACCCCTACGATTACCCGGACGCGGCCAAGCTCTATCCATTCATCACCCTGTTCGCCGGGCGCGGCTGCGCCGGCCACTGCACGTTTTGCATCACACCCCAGGTCATGTATGGCCGCCGCTACCGGCCCCGCGATGCCCGGCTGGTGGTAGACGAGATCGAATACGACCGGCGGCTGTACCCATTTCTTCAGGAGATCATGTTCGAGGACGACACGCTGACGCTGTGGTCGCACCAGGACCACCTGGCGGCCATCTGCGAAGAGATATTGCGCCGCGATTTGCGTATCTCCTGGGCGGCCAACGCCCGGCCCGATCTGCTGGACGAGAACGTGTTCCGGCTCATGAAGCGCTCGGGCTGTCGTTGGCTGTGCGTGGGTTACGAGTTTGGCAACCAGCAGATGCTCAACAATGTCCACAAGGGCACCAGCCTGGACCGCATGCGCGAGTTTTCCGAACGGGCGCACCGGGCCGGCATCCTGGTCAACGGCTGTTTCATGATCGGCGCGCCGGGCGAAACCCGCGAGACGGCGTGCGAGACCATCGAGTTCGCCAAGGGCCTGCCCATCTACAGCGCCCAGTTCACCGGCCTGGTGGCGTATCCCGGCACCGAATATTACGATTGGGTCAAGGAAAACGGCTGCCTGGTGCCGCAGGACTGGCCCGAGTGGGTGGACGAGAACCACGAGCAGCGCACGGTGGTCAGCCTGCCGGACCTGCCCAAAGACGAGATCGACGTGCTGGTGGACCAGGGCCTCAAAGAGTTTTACCTGCGGCCCATTCAGATCTGGCGCACGGCAGCGGCCATCCGGTCGTGGACTGACGTGCGGACCAAGTTTCACGGGCTCAAGAGCTTTGTAGACTATTTTCTCCACGGGGGCGCCAACTGAAGCGGCCGCGGGTTTCGGCCCGGCTGGTGGGCTTGCTTGTGGGGCTGGCCCTGTTCGGCTTGGTGCTGGTGCAGTTGGGCCTGGCGCAGACATGGGCGGCGTTGCAGGGCCTGGACGTGGGGTACATTGCGGCGGCGTGCGCGATGTTTGCCATCTCGTACGTCATCAAGGTGGCCAAGTGGTACTGGATGCAGCGCCGGGCCGGGCTGCACCGCTCGTGGGTGTCGGTGGCGCATCTGTATTTTGGCACCCGGGTGGGCGGCTTGTTCACGCCCCTGCGCAGCGGCGAGTTTGTCCCGGGCCTCGTGGGCGACGACAAGGCCGCCGTGCTGGCGATCACGTTCTTTGACCGGCTCATCGAGACCTCGCAGACGCTGCTGACCTTTGTGGTGGTGTTTGCGCTGTTTGCGTACCAGTTTGTGGCGCCGGCCGGGCTGTGGCCCCTGGCGCTGCTGTTTGCGCTGGTGGGGCTGGTGTGCGTGCCGTTTCTATGGCCCGAGCGCACGGTGCGCGGGCTGTTGGGTGCGCTTGACTGGCTGGGCCGGCGCGCCGGGCTGCACCGCCTGGGCTGGTTCGCGCGGTTGGAGGCCCTGGCCCAGGACCACGTGGCGCGCTTTTTCGACATCGCCGGCCGGTTCTTTACGCCGCGTACCGTCACCGGGCTGTTGGTCGTGACCCTGGTCGGCTGGGTTTTCGACATCCTGGTCTATTTTTTCGTGTTCCGGGCCGTGGGTGCGTTCCTGGACTTGATGGTGGTGATGGTCAGCATGATGACCCTGGCGATGGTCAATTTTGTGGCCCCCACGCCCAGCGGCCTGGGCATTGGTGACCTCTCGCTGGCCTTGATCCTGGGACCGCTGGGGTACCGCGGCGAGATTGGTGCGTTCCTGATCGTCGTGCGCCTGCTGATCACCGGGTTGACAGTGTTGGGCTATGTGCTGTTCAACTGGCTGGACCGATAGATGAGCGAACCACAGGTTTCATTCTTGATGCCGGCGCACAACGAAGAGCGGGTCATCCACCACGCGCTGGATGGCCTGCAGCAAATCGCTGGCCCGGCTATCGAGGTGCTGGTGGGGCTGGACGGTTGTACCGACGGCACCGGGGCCGTGGTGGGTCGGTACGATTTCGCCCGCGTGGTCGAGATGGACGAGCGTGGGGGCAAACCGGCCGTGCTGTGCCGGCTCATGGATCTGGCCCGGGGCCGCATTGTCGCCATCCACGACGCGGATTGGCGCCTAGTGTGCGACCGGAAGGGGCTTGAGCAACTCGTTCGCGCGTTTGACGACCCACAGGTGGGCGGGATCATCCTGCCGCCGCATAACATTCCCTTCTGGGAACTGCGGGCTGGCATCCAGTCGCCGGGGTTTGTGGGGGCCGGGCTGGGCGTGTTGCTGCTGTGGGAGCATCTGCTGCGCACGCAGACGCGCCAAACCGGAGCTGGCCGGGAGGCCGACCCGGCGCGCATCGTGTACCCATTTACGGTTAACGTGCTGCGGCGCGGAGCCATTCCTCTCGCCACCACCGCCGCCGACGATTTCGAGCGCTTTTTCTACCTGCTGGACGCCGGCTACCGGGTAACGGTATTCAACGACCCGGCGCTGCCCTATTTCCAGATCACTGACCAGGAGCTATCGTTCCGCGACCACCTACGCCAGCGGGTCAAGAACCATCTCGCCCGAGCGCAACTGGCGCGCGCCGCCCGGTTCGAGGCTGGTGTGCGAAACTTTCAGTTGCCGTTCGTCTGGTACTGTGTGCAGAATGCCCGGCGCCTGGGCTGGCGCGACGCGGCCCTGGTGTTTACCTGGTACACCACCATCATACTGGCCCTGTTGCGCGCCTGGCCCATCCTGCGACGCGGTGTGCCGGATGCCAGAGAAGCCTGGGAGTATCGGATCACGCGCCATGTCTGACGAAAAGGCCGCGTTCAAGCAACATTACGATGCCGAAGCGTCGCGCTATGACGCGCACCGCTACGCCTGCCGCTGCAAGCGCCTGATCAGCGAACTGCAACAGGCATTCGTCCTCGACGTGCTAGGCGACGTCGGGCATGTGCTGGATGCCGGGTGCGGCACCGGGCGCTTTAGCATCCCCTTGGCCGAGCGCGGTGTGCAGGTGGTGGCCGTGGACGCCTCGCCGGCCATGCTGGCGGTGGCCCGGCGCAAGGCTGGCGAGGCCGGGGTGGCGTCGCACATCACGTTCGTCCAGGGCGACGTGGAGCACCTGTCGTTCGCACCGGGGTCTTTTGACGGGGCTGTGTCCATTGCCGTGTTGCGGCATTTCCCCTCGCCGGCCGTCGGCATCGGCGAACTGGCGCGCGTGTTGCGGCCCGGCGGCGCGATGGCGCTCGATTACCTGAACGGGCACGTGTTCCGGTTCTACGAACCCCTGCGGGGACTGTTCGTTCGCAACCCCAACGTGCCCAACGAGCACTTCTTCACGAACTATTATTCGACCTTGCCCGAGGTGCGCGGGTTCCTGACAGCGAACGGCGTCCAACTCGTCCGGCGGCATGGCCTGTCCAAGTTTCCCGCACACATGCTGCTGTGTCGGCTGCGCCTGGGCACGCTGGCCGGCCCGCTGCAAGCCTTGGAGCGGCGCGTCAACTTGGGTGCGGTCGTGATGGTGGGCGGTCGCAAGCTGTGAAGACCACCGGGTTTGACCTCCACGGACGGCTGAAGCTGGCGGTGTCGTCCGATCGCGCCAGCGCGCACCGCTTTTTCGCTGAGGAACTGGCGGTTTTCGCCGCCGACGTAAAAGATGCAGACGTGCGCGTGGTGGTGGGGCCGGTGCCGGGCCAGCCGCCGGACTGGTGGGTTGACAATGGCAAATACGCCATCGCCGATGACAGCATCTCGTTCATCGAGTGGTACAAGATTTTGCGGCTGCGCCTGCGGCTGACCGGCCTGCGCGGCCCGGTCACGACGCTGCACCTGGACGGCCATGCGCTGACATATCGCTTGCTGCTGCTCAAGTTTCTCATCCCGGCCCTGCGGCTGCGCCTGCTACCCCACGGCCTCACACTGGTCAAGGCGTCGGCCATTGCCACCGACGAGGGCGTGTGGCTGATCCCGGCCTGGAGCGGCGGTGGCAAGACCTCGCTGGTCCTGTATGCCCTCGAGCGCGGGTACGGTTTCTGGTCGGACACGTTTAGCCTTGTGGGGCAGGACGGACAGGTGTATCCGCTGCCCCGGCCGCTGCACCTGTTCTGGCGCAACGTGGCGGCCTGTCCGGCGCTGTGGGCCGGCCTGGGTCGCCGGGACCGGCTGGCCTTTCAATGGAAACATCTGCTGCACCGGCTGTCGGGGCGCACGCTGAACCTGAGCCACCGGCTGACGCTGGGAGCCGACGTGATCGGACACGAGCCTCGGCCGTTGCGCGGGGTACTGTTTGTGACGACGGGCCGTGTGCCGGCGTGGCAGCGGGGACCGGACCAGTCGCCCGACCGGATGATAGCCCGGATGCTGGCGAATGACCAGCACGAGACGCGCATCTTTGACGCGGCGTACTGGGCCTATGACCAGGGTCCGCCGGCGAGTTGGCCTTATTGGTCGGATCATGTCGGCGTGCTGGCCCGGGCACTGGCGGGGGTGCCCTGCCGGCAGGCCCAGGTGCCGGCGCGCTCGAGGCCGCAGGATTTTGACGAGATGCTGGACTGGCTGGCGACCTAGCCGACCGGCAACGGTCCGTGGTCTGTCGCGAACAATGAATGGTCTGGACATGAGCGAGCAATCACCTCAATTTCCCCTTGTATCCATCATCATCCCGGCCTATAACGCCCGGGCCGTCATCGGCGATGCAATCGCCGGGTGCCTGGCGCAGGATTACGCCGGCGAGGTTGAGGTCATTGTCGTGGATGACGGCTCCACGGACGACACGGGCGCCGTGGTGCAGCGCTACCCGGTGCGGTATGTGTGGCAGGCCAACAGCGGGCCGGCCACGGCCCGGAACGCCGGCTGGCGCCGGGCGCGTGGGGAGATTGTCTTTTTCACGGATGCAGATTGTGTGCCGGAACCGGCGTGGGTGTCGCGGCTGGTGCGCTGGTTCGCTGACGAGGCGGTGGGCGGCGCCGGGGGCACGTATGGCATCCGCAACCCGGAAAACCTGCTGGCTGCCTGTGTCCACGAGGAAATCGTCCAGCGGCACCAGCGCATGCCCCGGCAGGTCGATTACCTGGGCGGGTTCAACGCGGCCTATCGCCGTCGCGTGCTGGAGCAAGTGGAGGGCTTTGACGAGGGCTATCGCACGGCCAGCGCCGAGGACAATGACCTGTCGTATCGGGTCAAAAAGCTGGGTTATACCCTGGTGTTCGACGCCGAGGCCCGGGTGGCGCATCTGCACCCTACGGCACTGCCGCGCTACCTGCGCCGTCAGGCTGACCACGGCTACTGGACCATGAAGCTGTACCGGGCGCATCCAGACATGGCCGGCGGCGATGCCTATGCCCGGTTCATCGACCATCTGGAGCCGCCGCTATGCTTGCTGACCCTGGGGCTGGCCCCATTTGCGCTCGTGCGCTGGGTGCGTTATGCGCTGATGGGTCTGGTGGGCCTGGACCTAGTGATTCAGTTGCCCCTGGCGCTGGCGATTGTCCGGCGCACGCGGCGGGCGCGATACCTGGCTCTGGCCCCGGTGACTTTCCTGCGCGGCTTTGGCCGGGCCGTGGGGATGCTGGCTGGTATCGTGCGGTTCTGGCTGTGGCCCGGGCCGGAGGCGTCATGATGAATGCAGCAACTGCTCCTCGCTCGCGGTGGTCGCTGGCGGCGCTGGCCGGTGTCCTGCTCTTGGCGCTGGCGTTGCGTTTGTGGGGCCTCGACTGGGGGCTGCCCAACGGCGAGCGGCGCGCCGTGTCGTATCACCCTGACGAGAACACGTATCTGCATCGCATCGCCACGGCCAACCCGGCCGGGGGTGATTTCATCATCGACCTGCGCGGGCAGGCACTGGTGAACTATACGTTGGCCGGGCTCATGTTCGGCGCGGATGTGGTGGGCTGGTTCGATCTGGTCCCATCAGAGGACTATTACATCACGCACCCGGAGCAGGCGGCCCGCATGTACCTGCTGGGCCGGTTCATCTCGGTGGTGACCGGACTGCTCACTGTATTGTTGCTCTACCTGATCGTGCGCAAATCGTGGCCGGGCGCGCCGTGGTGGCTGGCACCGCTGGGGACCTTGTTCCTGGGTGTGGCCCCGGGGCACGTGATCAACTGCCATTACCTGGAAACCGACGTGCCGGTGACCTTTTTCATCACACTGACGGTCTACTGGCTCATCGACGTGGCGCAGCGGGGCCGGTGGCGCGATTACATGTTGGCCGGCGCCAGCGCCGGCCTGGCGATTGGCACCAAATGGAGCGCACTGCCCCTGCTGCCCGTGCTGCTGGTGGCGCACGGCCTGGGCCAGCCAGCGTGGTGGCGGCCGGGGACCTGGTTGGGCCGTGCACAACTGGGGCGGTTGCTGGTGCTGGGCGTGGCCTTGCTGGCGACCTTTTTCCTGACCAACCCCTACGTGCTGCTGAACCCAACTGCCTCGGCAGGAGGCGCCGCCGAAC
>JAHJIN010000323.1 GCA_018823415.1 Chloroflexota bacterium
CAACATCCCGGCCTCTAGCTGCGCCTGATCCAGGATATTGGCGACCAGGTCCAGCAGTGCCCGGGCATTGACCATGATCCGGGTCCCGGCCTGGCTCAATGGCGGCAGCAGTGGGCCGTAGATGCCCTCCAGCATCATCTCCGCGTACCCCATGATCGCATTGAGGGGGGTGCGCATTTCGTGGGAGACCATGGAGACCAGCCGACTTTTCATGCGGTCCAGCTCGGCCTCGCGGGTGTAATCGCGGAACACGGCCACCGTACCGATGACCTCCCCCGAGGCCAGATGGACGGGGGCCGCGCTGATCGAGAGCGTTTGCGTGTCCCAGGCGACCTTGATGCTCGCCGTGTCGCCGGCCAGCAACCGGAGAAACGCACTGTGCTCCGCGCTGCTGACCCGATCAGCGATCAGGGTGCGCATATCCCCGCCCTGGATCGCCGCGGCCGGCACCTGGAGCAGACCCACGGCCGCGGGGTTGGCCAGGATGGCCCGGCCATCGGTCCCGAAAACGACCACGCCATCCGCAATATCGCGCAGAATCGCCTCGGTCTGACCCAGGGCCTCGGCCAGCTCCCGGGTCCGGTCCCGTACGCGCTGGTCCAGTTCCTGATTGAGGGTGCGCAGATCCTGCAGGGCGCGCTCCAGCCCAGCGGCGGCCAGCCAGGCCACCAAAGCCACCACCAGCAGGGCGGCGATCACCTCGACGCGGGGATAGTCGGAGGCTGTCACGAACGCTAAACCGGTCATGCCCAGCACCCCCAGCGCGGCCGCGACAAAACTGCTCCAGGGCGCGGCGACGACACTGGCTAACACCACTGGCACCGCCAAAGCCAGGGCGGAGGGGCCGTGGAGGATGTATTGCGGTTCGGGAATCACCAGCATGGCCAGGATCAACAGCGGCGGGAGCACCAGCCCCACCAGGCGGACCTGACCCCGGCGGTTGAGCCGGTACAGGCCGCCAAACACGAGCCCGGACCCCACCAAGCCCAGAAACTGCGCCAGCGCGGCCGACCCGCCCCCCAGCACCCACTCGCTCAGGTTAAAGACGGCGACGGCCCCCGTCATGATCGCCATACTCAACAGGATGATGGCCGACACCCGGCCGCGGCGGGCCAGGTCCGGATCGGTGGTGCGAATGTGCAGCACAGTGTTCATGGCCGTTCTCCCAGGTAATGCTTGCGGTGATATGTGGCAGTGGGCTGTCGATCGGTGGGCGTCAGCCGTGTTCACCCGCTCATTGAACACAAGGCATGTTAGTCTGCTCAAAACGTTTCAACAACCAGAACGATTGTTAAACGGCGTGCGGGTGAACGTCGGCTGCACGCCGTTGTTGGGCGGCTTTTTGACTACAAGACTCGCACGTTGGTCGATATGTAGCCAGCCGCCTATGTTTCATGGCTGATTTATCAACTATTATGCGCCAATGTCTTGTACCCAAGTTTTTCAAGACCATAAGAACTGCGCCAGAAACCATACCTGCCCGTTGATTATCGTCCAGGCTATCATCGGGCCTATTGAATTTCCGGTGTGTTTGAATACCATTCCTAACAAGAGAAAGAGTACCGTGACATACAGAGCCGAATAAATGCTTGATGCCGTTGCGATATGCGCCAAGCCTACCATTACAACAGTGACCAGCAACCCCCACGATACGAGTGAGAACCCCCCGCGAATGGCTTTTTCCGTATTCGCGATGAGCCAAATTACAAAGAACATCTCCAAAGGGCCGTATGCGAATATCCCCAATGTTGCGTACCAAAGATTAGCCGGAAAGGCAACGTGAACGGTTAGGATACGCCAGTTTAGCCAATAACCGGTTGTGAGATACAGATAAACGCTATTCGCAATGACTATCACAGCCGACCACAACAGGCTTGTTCTGAGTCGATTAGCTCGAACCCCATATAACGTCCAATCGTCTCGGCAGATCAGGGTGAGCACCAGAGGAAATAGGCCTACTCCTACGACCTCGACATAGGTCAGCAGATGTGGTTGTTGGCGATAAATGGTGCGAAATTCTGTGAAGCCAATACCTAAAGCTGCCGTTATTACCCACAACACAAGACCAGCACCTGCGGCCCACCAAACCCAGGTAGCGATGATGCGAAAAGTAGGGTTCCTGAGAAACGCAAGTGTCTTGTTAGGATTCATCGTCTATCTCCCAATCCGAGCGGTTCCGTGAACGGGCCGCACCAACGGCTTGCGTTAGCTGCGGGTGGGTGGGCGTAGATTCTATTTGAGATGTAGTATAAACCTGAAGCCAGAAAACGGCTTGTAAAACGCGCAGAATCCCACACGTCAGCTGCACGCTTTGTTGGGCGCACTTCGGTCTAGCCGACACTATTCATACACTGCTTGAGTTGTTCTATAGACTGACCCAAGAATGTGTGCAAGTGTGCGCTTCCCCAATGATATACATTGGCAGCCTTGACTCCAATATCAAAAATAGCGCGAACCGCCTCAAAGAGAGGAAGAATTTCTTGCTCACACTTTGTCAAGGAGCGGATTTCTTGGTAACCCTCCAGAAAAGCGCGCTCTGACTCGTCTTGGTTGGGTAAGCCCTGCACTACAAAAAGATAACTCGCAACATCATATACCCGCCATCCTAATCCACACAAGTCAAAGTCCAGAACCGTTACCTGACCATCATCTGAAACCTGTGCATTGGCACGAATGACATCTCCGTGAATCATGCCGTAAAGAGGTTTTTCTCTTGGCAGTGTCGCCATTTTGGGACGTAGAGTGGTGGCGGCTTGATGCAAATAAGCCTTGTCTTCTGGGTTTACCGTTATGACTGAATCGAAGGCCAAGACAGATTGATTGATTGATAAGTGACTCTCCCGAGAATACTCAAGCTGGGATGACTGATAGCGACGGTCGTGTATCAAACATGGCTTGGAATGAGCCAGAAAGGTAGGTGTGCCACCAGCGACGCAGATAATTGAAGACGCGCCCCATCGCCGCTGGTTCCTTCGACCGTTGTGTGGTCGCGGATGAGGCTTCTTGATCCCGTTCGTAGCGCCAGAGTCGGCGGATATTGGCCATGGCGCTAGAAGCGGTCAGCATCAGGCCCAGGTGGCCCTGGCCGCGTACGGGTGCTTTGCCCCCAGGGAAGGGATGTTTGACAGAGCGCACGGTAGCTTCCACGGCGGGGCGCAGTTGTTTGTCGCCGCGGCGTTGTTGCTGCATCCGGTGGCGATTTTCAGCCACCGTAATCTGACGTTCCTGCAAGTAGAGGGCAAAGCAGCCC
>JAHJIN010000324.1 GCA_018823415.1 Chloroflexota bacterium
CCGGTCCTCAAACTGGAATCCAAAACCCGGGTAGACGGCAAGCTGAAAAAGAAGTATGATACCGCACGCACCCCCTACCAACGGGTCTTGGCCGCCCCAGAAGTCGCAGAGGAAGCTAAAGCGGCCCTGCAAGAAACTTATACGCTTGGTGTGAGATAGCCAGGGACTGTTTAGAGCGTGGCACTGGCGCTATCCATCTCCAAAAAGTCGCTTCCGCTTTGCCGGGTCCAGCAGCGGGTGAATCGGCTCTTCCTGGGCGATGCGGAACTGCACCACCAAGTTGTTAAGCCACGGCAACGCGGTACGCTGGGCGTTCAACCGGTCCAGCAAGGGCTGAAGCTCCGCGTGACCCGGGAAGGGGTCAAAGACGACCTGGAGCTCATGACCAACCAGATACAAGGTGGCCGGGCGGCGGATGAACTTGCGCAGTAAGGTTCCAGCCCACATCTTGGCGTACTCGCCACCCAGGGCCTGGGCGAATCGGCTCAGCAGGTTGAACACCAGGCAGCGTAGCCAGGCGGCCAGGAAGAACGCGGTCTGGTCATATTCGACCTCCCGCTGCAACTGACCTTGGTCATCGCGGGTGGTGGTCAGGATGTAGCCGGGCGGCACGATGTCCAGACCCAGGTCGTGTTTGCCGACGCGGTGGCCCATTTCTTGCCCCCAATGGTCGCCGTACTCGTTGAGCAAGGCCCGGGCGTCGATCTCGCGATCGTCAGTCAGGTAGACCACCGGCCAGCGCTCGGCGGGTTTCTGGCCTTGGGGGTCGTGCAGGACAATGGCGCGGAGGGTGACCGTATCGACCTTCTTGCGGCCTTCGTAGACTGGCAGGGTCATCTCCGTGTCGGCCAACTGATAGACTGGCTGTTCGGCTGGCGGGAGGTCCGCGTGCTTGGCCAAGATGAAGGGTTCCCGGTCAAAGTCAGCGGCGGTCAGTTGCTCCCACTGGGCCACGTTGGTGGCGTAGCGCACGGCGGGGGTGTAGAAATGAACCCCGAGTTCGTCGGCCAGGGCGCGAAAGATCTGCCCGCAATACCCGCCCTTGTCGAAGAACAGGCGCAGCAAGCCCGGCAGCGCCCCGCGATGCTGGAGCAACTCCTGGACGAGGGGCGGAAGGCCCTGGCTCAGTTTCTTGGTGCCCTGGTAGACCCGCAAGGCCAGCCAGGACCGGGCATCCAAATCGAAGGCCAGGACCAGTTCCTCGGCTTTATGGATTCGTCCGGTGTTACCGATCTTGCCTTTGACCAGGTCCACCACCTGGGTGTAGCGGGGCAGGTTATCCACAGGACACTGCGTGTGTCCGTCCAGGCTGATGCGGCGGGTGCCCGGTCCCAAGTCCTGCACTTCTTGCGTGGCCGTGACCTGGTAGAACTCCTCGGCGGCGGGAGCTGGCACCGCCCGCTGCCAGTGCTGGAAAGTGCCATGTGTCAGGGGGCGTGGCCGGCCGGTGAGCAAGGCGAACCCGATGTCGCACATGTCATCCAGGTGAAAAGCCCGCCGGACCCCAAAGATGACGGCGAACAAGGCGGTCAGCAGCCACTGGGTGGCGGTGACGGCATAGCCGGGAGCCAGCGGCAGCAAGTGGACGAACTGGAGCCAACCCGTTTCCAACAGCAAAATGGCGAGGATGAAAGCTCCACCCACCTGGGTGCGCCCCAACTGCGCCAGGTCCGGGGCCGTCGCCGGGGGTATTGGCTCCAACTGCTGACGCAGGGCGGGGCGGTGGATCGCCCATCGCAAGCGCAGGGTCTCGATCATGGCGGCGGTGACCGGTCCCCCCGCGGGCGCGGAGACTGGACCGAGTTCCTGGTTCACGCGCTCGGCCAGCGTCGCATCGTCGGGTACGGCTCGCTCAGCGATCACGGCGCGCAGGAGCACCTGGATGAAGGCGGCCTCGACAGCGGGTTGCGTGGTCACCGCCGGCCGACCAGGGATGGGCCGGTCAAACAACCCGGCCAGTCCTGCCTTGCGCACTCGCTGCTTGTAGGCCCGAACCGAGCGGGTTTGCGCGAAACCGGCCGCCGGCGCCAGGACAGTCTGCGGCGCGACGTCGGCCACTTCCAAGATGACCAACGCCAAACGCTGCCCCACCTCGGGATCGACCTCATCGGGCAGCCAGGCGAGCAGCGCGTTGAGCGCGTCCACCAGCGCCTGGTGTTCAGTTGATAAGGTGCAGTCGGATAACTCAATCGGTGCGACCATCTCTACCCCCGCCATCAAAATGCGGGGATAGTGTACCATAGAAAAGCGGAAGAGACTTATCGGACGCGGTTGGGGCCGCTAAACATTACCTGATAGCGACTCACCAATCGAGCAGGTCAGCGAAGGCGAGCGCTGGCCGGCCGAGTTGCTGGTTCAACCAGATGCAGAAGTTGTGTAGGGCCACCTTGGCCGCCAAGTTGGCTTGGAAACCAGTGAGATCGTGCGGCCGTTCTTTGTCCAGCCGAAAGAAGTCCATCAGCTTGCCATAGACCGTCTCGACCATTTGCCGGATGCTATGAACCCACCGGCGGAACGGCTTGGGATACTGCTGGCGGCTGGTGCGTTTGGGCAGACAGATCACTTGCACGCCGTACTCGAGTCGCCAGCGCTGATGCAGCTTCTGACCCTCAAAGCCCGTATCCAGGACGTAGGGACCCCGCGCGGGCTGGCCGACGCTGGGCACCTGGGGGTGGGGGTGCTGGCGCAAGGCCACGAAGGTGTCTGCCACCGGCTGGTCCTTGGCATTGCCAGCGCCGAAGCCAAAGCCGGTAATCACGCCGGCGGGGTTGCTGGCGAGGAGCAAGCGGAAGCCATTGAACCAACCCAGACGAGTACACCAGCCAATGTCGGCTTGGCCCGCCAACCAACCCCGGCCCCGGCGCTTCACGTTGCGGACTGGGACGCCCGTGGTATCCAACACCTCGTAGAGGACGCACTGGGCATCCAAGCGCTCCACCAGGTACAGAAAGAACGCCACGATAGTGTCTCGGTATGCCCGGACCAACCGATTGAACTGCGTCCGATTGGGCAGCGTGGGGAAGGCCGCCCGCAAGCGCTGCTGTGCGAACCGATAGAAGTCGCGTTGGTTGCGAAAGCGGCTCCACTGACCAAAGATAGCCAACGTGCTGACCTCGCTACAACTCAAGGATGGCTTGGGACCTGGGCGGGCTGCTTCCACAGGCCCATGTTCTAAACAGAAATCATCGACCAGGACATACAGAGTCGTCAAAAAGGTATCGGTGTCAACCATGAGTTAGCTCCTCTCCATCTGTGATTCGAGCTAACTCTACACCATGATCGCTTGCCTTTCAACCCAGCCGTTCTAATTCACACCAAGCGTTTATGTGACGCTCAACCCAGTCAGCCTGCGCCAGCAGATTGACGAACAGCTAGACCACATCTGGACTCTGGCTGTTCGGTAAGCTTGATTATTGAGGTAACGATAACCCCTTCGGTAAGATTTACTTATGAGTTACTACGG
>JAHJIN010000325.1 GCA_018823415.1 Chloroflexota bacterium
ACTTCCTGCCTCCCCAGGTGGAGAAGCTCGGGAACAGCTTCGTGGCGTACTTCCTCCCCGGCAGGGGCTTCACGTTCTTCCGCCGGCCGCCGCACATGAGCGCTGATGACATCCGCACCATCGTCGGCATCGTACCGGTCAAGGCCAGCGCGGAGAACGGCTCCATCGCCCCCGGCGACCTGCTCGTCGCCTCCTCCACTCCCGGCCACGCGATGAAGGCCGGCCCCAACCCATCCAGCGGCACTGTCATCGGCAAGGCGCTGGAGGGATTGGATAGCGGTACCGGCGTCATCCAGATGCTGGTCACACTGCAGTAGGAGGTGCATTGATGAAGATACCGATGAAACGCATCACGTTTCTGCTCATCCTGGCCGCCTTGCTGCTTATCACCGGCGCAGTCGTAGCCCAGACCGGCGGCGGCTACGACCTGACCTGGTGGACGGTGGACGTCGGCGTCGGGACGGTCGCAGGGGGCGGCTATACCCTCACGGGAACCGCTGGCCAGCCCGAACCAGGGCCGGCCCTCAGCGGGGACGGCTTCACCCTGACAAGCGGCTTCTGGCCTGGGGGGGGAGGCATAGCATCCGTTGCTAAAATCTACCTGCCGCTGGTTCAGCGGTGATCTCCACTAACAAGGAAGCGTGTTCCTTCCAGGAACACGCTTCCTCCTAATTCGAAAAGGAGCAATAAAAATGAACGCACAAGAAAAACGCACTTCGGTCAGCCGCATCAACCTGACACGCGGCCTCACTGTCCTACTAACCCTGATCCTGCTGCTGGCACTGGGCGGCGGCCTCTTGACGACCCAGGCCCAGGAGCCAGGACCACAAGGCGACGATAGCACCCAGGGCACGCCCCTGGGCGCCGCCTTCACCTACCAGGGACGCTTGACGGATACCAATGGCGCCCCTACCCCCGGTCCCTGTGACCTGCTCTTCACCCTGTACCAGTCCGCTAGCGGCGCCGACCATGTGGGCACGCCCCAGACCAAATCCGGCGTAACGCTGGACAACGGATACTTTTCCGTGGCGCTGGACTTTGGCGCCACGGCTTTTACCAGCGAGGGCCGCTTCCTGAAGATCGAGGTGGACTGCGGCAGCGGGTACACGGCCCTCAGCCCTCGGGTAAATCTGACCCCGGTGCGGCCTGGCCTTACCGAAGCGGACGCCGTGAAAACCGCCCCAAGCGGCCCGCCGGTGATCCTGCGCTTGGGCGAAACGGTCAACTTTCACCGCACGCCGCCGCCGGCTCACGCGCTCTCAACGCAGCGCGTCCAGACGGCCAACATCACTATCAACTACCTGCCAGCCGGCTCAACGGACTTTTTCGGCACTGCCTGCCTGACCTGGCCCGCGGAAGCCCAGGCGGCCTTTAGCTACGCGGCGGGAATATGGGAGACGTTGATTGAATCCTCAGTCACTATCACCATCCACGCGTGCTGGGCTGACCTGGCGGAAGGCGTACTCGGCTATGGCGGAAGCGATAATTACTATGGCGGTTTCGTCGGCGCGCCGGTAGCAAATACCTGGTACTCTTCGGCGCTGGCGAACGCTCTGTATGGCAGCGACCATGACCCGGCCCGCCCAGACATGCATCTGGCCTACAACAAGGACTTAGACGATATCAGCGCATGGTACTATGGTACCGATGGAAACCCGTCGGGGAGCCAGGCTGACTTTGTCAGTGTTGTGCTGCACGAGATCGCCCACGGCTTGGGTTTTAGCGGCTCGATGCGGGTTGACGCCGGGCAGGGAGGTTGGGGATTGGGCACGCCCTATCCGGTCAGTTATGACCGTTTCGCCGAGGATGGCAGCGGCAACGCCTTGCTCAATACCACAGTTTACCCCAATCCCTCGAGCGCTCTCGCCACTGCCCTCACTGGCGGCAATATCTGGTTCGATGGCAGCCATGCCAACGTCGCCAATGGCGGGGGACGGGTCAAACTCTACGCCCCGCCTACCTGGAGCTCCGGCTCGAGCTACTCCCATCTGGACGAGATATTCAACAGCACCCCGAACGCCCTGATGACCTTCTCTCTGGATCCGGGTGAAGCAAACCACAACCCTGGGACTGTGGCGATGGGCATCCTCGAGGACGTGGGTTGGACGACGAGCAGCCCACCCGTGACCGATCAGAACTTGATTCGTAACGGGGGCTTCGATTACGATAAGGCCGGTTGGGTCACCAACCCCATCGGCACCTCCGTGAGTGACGGTTTTGGCAAAAATGGCGTGGGTTACGGAATGCAAATCTGGCCGGAATATGCTAATGACTATGGTTACATTTGGCAGGAACTCTATCTGCCCACCCAAACCACAGCCGCCGCACTCTCTTTCGATTATCTCTTCCTGCCGCAATCCGGAGCCGCGCTGGGATATTTCACTGCCAGGGTGATCACAGATACCGGGACTATCGCCACATTGGTGCATATAACGCCGGAGAACTATCCAGGCTCAACCTGGCAGGCGACGGGCGCGCTGGCGCTGGACGCAGGTCAACTGGCGGCGCTGAATGCCGCGCACGCTGCCGGTCAGCGCGTCTATGTGTTGATTGATTTGTACGCCCAGAACCTTTACGTCAACGTAGACAATGTGGCCTTCAACGTAAGCGGAACGAAGACCGCCCCGACCTGGAGCGGCAGCATTGCTTACATTGGGTTGGATAGCAGCGGTTACGCCAGGACAGTCAAGCGTATCAACCCGGATGGCAGCAGCCCGCAAACGCTGTGGACGCATCCCGAAACAGGCATCACCAACAAAATCAGCGACGTGGCCTGGAAGCCAGATGCCTCCGAGCTGGCCTTTGCTAGCGATCACGAAACGCTCTATTCTGCCTTTCAGTCCGATGTTTATGGCATCAAGTCGGATGGCAGCGGGCTGCGCCGGATCACCAACCCGCCCTCCCGCGCCGAACTATTGGCCGGGAGCTATGCTACGGGCAGCGTCACCGGCAAGGTCAGAAACGATTATGGGTCCCTCACCACTCTCCTGCTCTATATCCAGGGCGCGCAAGAGGCCGTCTCTGTGCCTGCCTACAGCAAATACGATGAGGTCAGCTTTACCGTCCCAGACGTGGCTGTATTAGACGGTCTCCAATACGTGGTCTTTACCTGGGCGGATTCGGGCCACGCCAACTGCAAAGTGTATGCCGCGGCGGTTGTGCCCATGGTCGCCAACCAGACGATAGACGTTGGCACGCTCAGTTTTAACCCGGCCACGTGCAGCAAGTTTGAAAGCGAGGCCATTACGTGGAAACGAGATGGCTCGGAAATCGCCGTAGACGTCATCACGCCCCGCAAGTTTCAAGCGACCGGGCAAGCTATCGGCAGCGATTTGTTCAGCGCGCCGCTCATGGCTAACCTGCCGGCCTGGTCGCCGGTGAACGACCAGGTGCTCTATCACTACTTTTCACTCGACGCCGGCACGCGGGGCATCTATCTGACGACGGCCGGCGGCGGCACGGGCGCCCGCCTGGTGGACGATGGCGGCGCGTTGTGGGTGGGCCTGGCCTGGCTGCCGGATGGCACGGGCTTTGTCTACACGCTCGACCAC
>JAHJIN010000326.1 GCA_018823415.1 Chloroflexota bacterium
AGCCCAAGTGGCCCTTCGCCGGGCGCGCTACAGCGCAGAGACCGGCGATTATGCAGCCGCCATCGTTGCTGCCCAATCCGCCGTCACTTTGGCGCAAAGTGCAGACGCAATCGAGCTGGAAGGCAGGGCTTACGTGGCGTGGGGACGGATTCTGTGGCGGCGAGGGGAGTACGAGGGCGCCCGCGCGCAATTGGAACAGGCCCTGGCCCTGGCCCTGGCTCCAGAACAACGCCGGCTGAAAGCGGATGCCTTGAACAGTCTGGGCAACGTGTATCTCTATCAGGGGGATTATGCCCAGGCTAGAGCCTGCTACGAGCTGACCCTGCCTCTGTACCGCGAACTGGGCAACCGGCAGGGAGAGGGCAATGCTCTCTATAACCTGGGTTATGTGGCACATGATCTGGGCGACCTGGCGGCGGCGAGCATCTATTACCATCAGGCTCTGGACATTTATCGTGAAATCGGTTTCCGGCGAGGTGAGGGAACGGCGCTTATGATCTATGGCAACGTCCTTCAATCGCTAGGAGACTATGTCTCGGCCCAAGAGCACTATGAGCAAGCGCTGCAGATCCTCAGCAGCATCGGCAACCGGCAGAGCGAAGCCCTGGCCCTGGCCAATATTGGTTCTATCTTGATGGCACTGGGGGCCTGTGCCGGCGCCCGACCCTACTTTGAACGGACATTGAGCATCCAGCGCGAGCTGGGAGATCAGCGAGGTGAGGGAGCCGCGCTTGCCAGCTTGAGCTCGTTTTTTCATTCCCTGGGCGACAATGAGGCGGCCGAGGAACATGCCCGGCAGGCACTGTCCATCTTTCAGGAAATCGGTGACCGTTATCATCAGGGATATGCCCTGACCCACCTGGGCCACGCCCTGTGCGGCCTGGGGCAGTGGCACGCGGCAGCCGATGCTTACAGCCATGCGGTGGGACTGCGGCGTGAGCTGGGTGAGCTGCACCTGGCCATGGAATCTCTGGCCGGCCTGGTCCATGTTTCTCTGGCCCGGGATGATCTCGCGCAGGCTCTGACCTATACAGAGCAAATCCTGAAGCACCTCGAAGGCGGGAGTTTGGATGGCACGGACGAACCGATACGCATCTACTTGAGCTGTTATCGCGCCTTGCAAGCTCTTCATGATCCCCGCGCCGCCAAGATCCTGGAGACGGCCCACGCTCTGCTACAGGAGCGGGCGGCTGGCATCGACGACGAGGAAATGCGGCGATCTTGGCTACAGAACGTGCCTTCTCATTGGGAGATCGTTGCGGCATACCAAGAGCGCCAGCCAAAGCAGCAGGTCGTCCGCCTGCCGGGCGCCGGTGCGCCCACCGGCCGTCGCTTGCGTGATGACGAGTACGTGGGCATTACCTGGACGTTGGTCGCGCCGGATGATGCCGGCATTCCTGACGAGATCGATCTCCGCCGCCGCCGGCTGGTGCGCCTGTTGCAGCAGGCCGCCGAGCAGGGCGCAGCCCCCACCGTGGACGACCTGGCGGCGGCGCTGGGGGTCAGCCGCGCCACGCTCAAGCGTGACCTGACGGCGTTACGCCAGGCCGGCCACGAGGTTCGAACGAGGGGCAGCAACACATGAGCCCAAGGTGGACTGCCCGCTGAGATAATCGAGAGACAACTGTGCGCTATACTGCCACCCAGAAATGGGTGGCAGTTTTGTGTGCCGGGGGAAACAGATGACAGAAGAGGCCAGGTCGCACAGCAACTCGTACATCATCCGCATCTGGCGCGAGGAGGGCAAGCCTGGCTGGCAAGGTTGGGTGCAGCACGCCCGGACCAGAGAGTCGGCGTTTTTCCAGCGGCTGGACGAGCTTCTGGCCTTTATCGAGCGCCAGGCCGGCAAACTGGTCGAGCCTTCAGACAAGGGCTTGAAATAAACTGGCGGAAAATAAGGAGAGAGGAAGGATGAACAGAGAGACAGAAACAAGACTGGCCCTGGTGACCGTGCTGGGCCTGGCCCTGCTCCTGGCGACCCTGGTGTGGGCCACGAGCGCGCTGGCCGCGCCCGCCGCCGAGCTGCGTGTCTGCCCCACTGGCTGCGCCTACTCGTCCATCCAGGAGGCGGTGGATGCCGCCAACGAGGGCGACCTGGTCAAGGTGGCGCAGGGCACCTACACCGACCTGCACACCCGGTATGGCCTCACCCAAATCGTCTATATCGAAAAGAGCATCACCGTGCAGGGAGGCTACACCGTCACCAATTGGACTACACCCCAGCCCATCACCTATCCGACCACGCTGGACGCCCAGGGTGGCGGGCGCGGGCTGGTCGTGATCGACGTCCCGGATGTCACCGTGGCCGGGCTGCGGATCGTCGGCGGTAGCGCCGATGGGCAGGGCGGCGATCCGGTCGGCTATGATGCCGGGGGCGGCGTCTACGTCCGCGCTCCGCACGTGACCGTGGCCGACTGCGAGGTGTTTTACAATCACGCCGAGTCAGGCGACTTTTGCTGCGGCTACGGTGGGGGCCTGTATCTGCTGGAGAGCGACTATGCCGCGCTGGTGGGCAATGTCATTCAAGACAACACGGCCAATACCGACGGCCACGGCCACGGCGGCGGGCTGGGCGTGGTCAACAGCGCTCAGGTGGCCCTGCGGGGCAATATCATCAGGCGGAATACCGGCACCACTATGGGCAACAGCCAGGGCGGCGGAGTCTACCTGGCCCGCTGCGACCATGCCGTGTTGGAGAACAATCACATCGCTGCTAACGTGGCCAGCACCGGGGTCGATGCCAGTGGCGGCGGGCTCTACCTATCGGCGTGCAACGATGGCACACTGACGGGCAATACCATCGAGGGCAACCTGGCAGCCCAATACACGTGGGGCTGGGGGGGCGGCCTGTTCCTGAGCAACAGCTACGAGATCGCTCTGGATAGCAACCGGATCATGAACAACGCGGCCACCGACGGCGGTCCGGCAGCCGCCGGATATGGCGGCGGGTTGTATCTGTCGTCCAGCACGGCGGTCTTGACCAACAATGTGTTCGCCGGCAACGACGGCAGGACCCAGGGCGGCGCGCTGTACGTGATTGGTTCCTCGCCGCGCCTGGTCCATACCACCCTGATGGGCAACGTTGGACTGGGCGGGATCTATGTCACCGGCCCAGGGGAGGGCGCACCCGCCAGCGACGTGACACTGCTCAACTCGATCGTCTTTTCCCACACGGTGGGCCTCACCGTGGCCCAGGGCAGCGCCGCAACCCTCGACACCAACCTGTGGTATCAGAACGCCGGCGGCCACTGGGCTGGCGCGGGCGCGTTCGTGGACACCAACAACCACGTCGGCGATCCGCTCTTTGCCGGCGAGGGCTACCACCTGGACAAAGAGTCAGCGGCGCGGGACCTGGGCGCCGACGCCGGGGTGGCGGTGGACATTGACGGGGATCCGCGGCCCCAGGGGGCGGGGTATGACCTGGGCGCCGACGAGTACCTGGCGGGGTGGGTTATCCACTTGCCGCTGGTGGTGCGTCACACTCCGTAACGGTGTATCTGTTCAGAAGATACGTAGCGGTGTAAGAAGAAATCAATAAAGATAGGAAAGGTCAAATGAACAACAAAACCCGGACCCTAATGCTGGTCTTGATGCTGCTGTCTACATTGCTGCTGGCTCCCCTGGTCGCCTCGGCAAGGCTGATCGGTGGCGAGGTAGCGCTCGTCCACCTCAATTTTCACGAGGCGTACCCCGGTGGGGTGGGGTTGGGAACGCGTTTTATCGTCACCTGGTTGGAAAAGTCGGACTTTAACTACTACT
>JAHJIN010000327.1 GCA_018823415.1 Chloroflexota bacterium
AACCGACTATCAGCCGCAATCGTGCGTAAACTGAATCCCATGAGTGACTCCTGGCAGCAAGGATCATGAACTCCCTGATCATGCCGCATCTGCCGCCAGAAGTCAACCCCATGATGTGGCCTTAACTGAACCGTCTTGGGGCTAAGTGGATTAGCCGTCTGGATCGGATGGCAGTGGCACAAGGTGCGCGCGCGCAGCAAAGAATAGCAATCCATTTTTCCAAGTCCAAGCCTTGCGCGATAATGGAGAACCCCCGGCCATCCCGGGGGTTCTCTTGGAAGAAACTTCTTGGAAAAAACAACCTGCGGCGAAAGTTCGACAGTACTTTGCAGAATAGCCTCCGGCAATCGGATCGAGATGAAACCACCTATTGACGTGAAGCTGTGACAAATCCAACGAGAGTGAAAGGAGATGAATCTTATGTTCCCAATCGGTGATGATGATACCGGCCGCAGAACTGTTCCGCTGATCACGTATGCCTTGATCGCTCTGAACGTCTTGTTTTTCTTGGTCGAGCTGATTGGCGGTGACGCCTTTATTGGGCAGTGGGCTTTCGTTCCTAGCCGCTTCGTTGCCAACCCCCTCGGTGATTCTCTGCCGCTCTTCACTTCCATGTTCATGCATGCCGGGTGGGTTCACCTGGGCGGCAACATGCTTTATTTATGGATCTTCGGTGACAATGTGGAAGACCGTTTCGGACACATCAAGTTCATAATCTTCTACCTACTCTGTGGGCTTGCGGCAACTTTTGCACAGTTGGCGTTTAGCCTCGGATCAGACATACCGAACTTGGGAGCATCGGGAGCGATTGCGGGGGTGCTTGGCGCTTACATTTTGCTGTTCCCACAGGGAAAGATCAGAGTATTGCAGGGTCAACAAGTGGTTCCAGTGCCCGCGCTGATAGTCATTGGGCTCTGGATCGTTCTGCAGTTTTTTAGCGGCATCGGTTCCATTGCCAGCACCGTGCAGACGGGTGGCGTCGCTTACATGGCGCACATCGGCGGATTTCTGGCGGGGTTTGGGTTGACCTTTGTGCTTCGTGGCCGGAGCGGGGCGCAGGCGACGGGCTGAATCGCTACGATGGTAGACCATCATTGACGAATCGAGAATGCGTATGGGGATTGCGCCGATACCGCTTCTGAAGGCCACATAAGCGCCGCATAAGATCCAGGAAACGATTATCTTGTTGTCAGGAGCCAACCATGAGCGACAAAACCGAGATCCAGGGCATGGGCGCGATCCCTCACGCGGGGGGAGTCGCGTTCCGCGTGTGGGCACCCCATGCCCAGCGAGTAGCCGTCATCGGATCGTTTAATGGATGGGACGGCGACAAACATCCCATGCAAGCCGAGGAGCGCGGCTATTGGTACGCCGACGTGGTCGAGGCGCACGTCGGCGATGAGTACCGATTCCTGCTCACCGCGGCGCCGGGCGCGTTCCAGCGCATTGACCCGTATGCCCGCGAGGTGACCAATTCGGTCGGCAACGCCATCGTCCACGACCCCAGCTTCGACTGGGCGGGGGACGACTTCCATCTCGCGCCGTGGAACGAACTCGTCCTCTACGAACTGCACGTCGGCACGTTCAGTGATGAGGACGACAACCGGCCCGGCGAGTTCGCCGCGGTGTCGGCCCGCCTGGGGCATTTGAAAAAGCTCGGCGTCAATGCGATCCAGATCATGCCGGTGGGCCAGTTCGCCGGAGAACGGTCGTGGGGCTACAACCCCTCCCATGTCTTTGCGGTTGAGACTGACTACGGGGGTCCTTTGGCGTTCAAGCGGTTTGTCAAGCGCGCCCACGAGCAGGGCATTGCGGTGATCCTCGACGTCGTGTACAACCACTTGGGCCCGAGCGACCTCGATCTCTGGCAGTTCGATGGCTGGTCCGAGAACAACTTTGGGGGGATTTACTTCTACAACGACGACCGGGCAAACACGCCGTGGGGAGACACCCGGCCCGACTATGGGCGCGGCGAGGTCCGTCAATTCATCCTCGATAACGCCTATATGTGGCTCGACGAATACCACGTGGACGGCCTCCGCTTCGACGGCACGGTCTACATTCGCACCCCGCATGGCCCCGGCAGCGATGACCTGCCCGATGGCTGGAGCCTGCTCCAGGCCATCAACACCCTGGTCGCTCAGAGGTTCCCCGGCCGGATCACGATCGCCGAGGACCTGCAGAACAACAAGTGGCTCACCAAGGGCGTTGGGGCCGGCGGCGCCGGGTTCGGCGCGCAGTGGGATTCCAACTTTGTCCACCCCATCCGTCAGGCGGTGATCACTCCACAAGATGAGCAGCGTTCGCTCGCCGTCATCCGCGACGCGCTCGCTTATCGCTACAACGACGACGCCTTCGAACGGGTCATCTACAGCGAATCGCACGACGAGGTGGCGAACGGCCAGGCGCGCGTACCGCAAGAGGTCAACCCACAGGACCCCAAGGGCTGGTACGCGCAGAAACGTTCGACGCTGGCCGCCGCCCTGGTCTTTACGGCCCCCGGCATTCCCATGCTCTTCCAGGGCCAGGAATTCCTCGAAGGCGACTGGTTCCGTGACACGGTCCCTCTCGACTGGGATCAACGCGACGAGTTCCACGGCATCGTGCGGCTGTACCGCGACCTCATCCGGCTGCGGCTCAACCGCGACGGCTTCACGCGCGGCCTCTGTGGGCAGTTCACCCAGGTCTACCACTTGCACGACGAACGCAAGGTCATCGCCTTCCACCGTTGGGACCAGGGCGGACCAGCAGACGACGTGGTGGTCGTCGCCAACTTTTTCCGCGAGCCGCAGGAAGGCTACGCCATCGGCTTCCCGGCCGCAGGGACCTGGAAGCTCCGTTTCAACAGCGATTGGCAGGGTTACAGCGAAGCCTTCGAAGGTCATCCGAGCGCCGATGTGGTCGCCGAACCGGGTGAGCACGACGGTTTCCCCTGCCACGCTGCGCTTTCGATTGGCCCCTACAGTGTGCTGATCTTTTCGCAATGATCGAATGAGGTTCTTCTCGGGCAAACCGGAGAAACCCCCCTGCCACAAACCCCACCCACTGATCAACAGCACCGTGCCATCTTGCAGAGCATTGCCCAGAGGGCGATGCTAGAGCAGGGTTGAGACAGATTCTTCAAGACACACGCGAGATGGTGGTCGCCGGCGAGGCGCTCAACGGCCAAGAGGTCCTGGAGAAGGTCCGGGCCGAAGCGTGGGATGTGGTCGTACTCGACATCGCGATGCCGGGCCGCGGGGGGCTGGACATTCTCAAAGAACTGAAGCACGA
>JAHJIN010000328.1 GCA_018823415.1 Chloroflexota bacterium
AACCGACTATCAGCCGCAATCGTGCGTAAACTGAATCCCATGAGTGACTCCTGGCAGCAAGGATCATGAACTCCCTGATCATGCCGCATCTGCCGCCAGAAGTCAACCCCATGATGTGGCCTTAACTGAACCGTCTTGGGCCTAGACCCCGGCCAGCCGGCGCCCGGCCGCGAGCAGCTCGCTCACCTGCTGGGGCGTGCGGCCTTCGGCATAGATGCGCAGCAGCGGCTCGGTGCCCGAGGGCCGCAGCAGCAGCCACCCGTCGTCGGCCAGGGTGTATTTGACGCCGTCGCTGTTGTTGACGCCGGCCACGGCCTGGCCAGTGAGTGCGGCTGGCGGCTCGGTCAGCAGCCGCGCCACCAACTCGGCCTTGGATAGGCCCGGCGCGGTCACGTCCTCCCGCTGGTAGTAAAAGTGGCCCACCTCGGCCGCAATCTGCGCCAGGACCTCGGCCAGGGATGCCCCGGAGACGGCCAGGGCCTCCAGCAGCAGCAAGCCAGCCAGGATGCCGTCACCCTCGGGGATGTGGCCCTGGATGCTCATCCCGCCACTCTCCTCGCCGCCGATGAGCACATTGTCGGCGATCATCAGGGCGGCGATGTGGTTAAAGCCCACCGGCGTCTCGTGCACCGGCAGGCCATAGCGCCCGGCCAGCACGTTCAGCCGCCCGGTGGTAGAGATGCTCTTGACCACGGCCCCGCGCTGGCCCTTGTGCTCCACCAGGTGGCGCAGCAGGATGGTGAGGATGGCGTGCGGGTCCACGAACTGGCCGGCCGCGTCCACGGCCCCGATGCGGTCGGCGTCGCCGTCGGTGGCCAGGCCCAGGTCATAGCCGTCCCCGGTCACGGCCTCGGCCAGCGCGCCCAGGTGCCGGGCGATGGGCTCCGGGTGGATGCCGCCAAAGCCGGGGTTCAGCTCGCCGCGGATCTCGCGCACCGGGCAGCCGGCCTCCTGCAAAAAGGCCCGGGTATAGCCGCGCCCGGCGCCGTACATGGGGTCCACCACCACCCGCAGCCCGGCGCAGCCGATGGCCGCCAGGTCTACCAGCGTGCGCAGGCGCGCCAGATAATCCGGCAGCGGGTCAAAACGCCGGATGGTGCCAGCCGCCACGGCCTGGTCGAAATCGGCGAGCTGGGGCGGCTGGCCCTGCTGCTGGCGGCGGGCCAGGTGTGCCTCTACGCGCGCCGTCTCGGCCGGCATGGCCGAACCGCCGTGGGGCGCCTTGAGCTTGACGCCGTTGCCAGGCCCAGGCCTGACTGGGTAGCGCGGTGGATTATCCACAGGACACTGCGTGTGGCTGGCGGTAATCATCACGCCAGCGGCGGCGCCCCGCCGCTGCACGGCATAGCTCAGGGCCGGCGTGGGGCAGTCGGATTGGCTGAGATAGACCGGGAGGCCGTTGCCGGCCAGCACCCGGGCCACCTCGGCCGCGTAGCGGTCCGAGAGAAAGCGGGTGTCGTATCCCACGACTACACCGCGCTCCGGCCTATCGCTCTCCAGCACATAGTCGGCGATGGCCTGGGCCACCCGGCGCAGGTTGTCAAAAGTGAACTCGTCGCTGATGACGGCCCGCCAGCCGTCGGTGCCGAAGCGAATGCTCATGTGGCGCCTTCCTGGCGATCACTCGCCGCCGGGTTGCCCTCTAGTGAAAGATGTGCTATGATTATGCTATCGCAGAGACACATCTGCGAAACGAGGAAAGGCAAATCGTGGAGGCAGAAACGATGTCTATCACTTCCAAAGCGGGCCAACAGCCTGGGAAGGACCTGGCCGTTGAGAGCATATACATTCCGGTCTCCTTGCTTCAAAGAATGTCGGAGGCAGCCCGGGCGGTTGAAACGTTCCAGGATGAACTGGAAGACTATCTTCTTTCTCAGGACACCACTTTCCTAGCCCAGATGCGTCAGGCTCGGGCGCATCATCTGCAGGGTGGAACCCGCCCTCTGGACACGTTGAAGCAAGAGCTATGTATCGAGTAGAGACCACGTCCGAGTTCGACGAGGATCTCGGTTGTCTGGACCGTGCCATTGCCCAACGTATCATCCGCAAGATCGAATGGCTGGCCGAGCACCCGGGGATCCTGCGTGCGCCGCTTCGCCATCTACCCGAGAACCTGAAAGGATTGCACAAATATCGGGTGGGCGACTACCGGGTGCTACTGTGGGTGGATCACGAAGCCAAGGTGCTGACCCTGTACGGTGTCCGGCACCGCCGTGAGATATACGATCTCTTGCGCTGACGCTCTCCTGCTGTTCTTCCCGCCTCATCCCTTCCCGGCACTGACTCGTGTTACCGTGCCGCTACAGCTTCAAGACCCCGCCAGATCCGTCGGATTGGTTCCAGCTTGGCGAGAACGCTGCCATCGGGCTGGCCGGGGAGCACGGCCATGTCCTGCTGATCGACGACCAGGCCCCATGCCCTCCTTCTGTCCGTCTCCCCGCTACGCCATCCTCCCTGTGATCACCTGCTGCCTAACGCTTCCTCCAACGCCCGGCACACCGTCTCGACCTCGGCTTGGCCCAGATTGCCGTGGAACGGCAGGGCCAGGGTGCGCCGGGCTACATCCTCGGTGGCCGGGTAGTTGCCTGCGCGGTACCCGAATCGCTCCCGGTACAGCGGCTGGAGGTGGATGGGCGGGAAATAGGGCCGCGTGGGAATGCCCTGCTCCGCCAGCCGGTCCATCACGGCATCACGGTCGATGCCTGCCGCCAGCCGCACCACGTAGACAAACCAGCTCATCCGCGTGGTGCGCGGCGAGATGTAGGGGACCTGCACCCCGGCGACCCCCTGCAGCCGCTCCGTGTACCAAGCCGCCACGCGCTCGCGCTTGTGCAACAACTCCTCGATGCGCTCCATCTGGGCCGCGCTCAACTCGTCCAGGCGATAGTTGTAGCCCAGCCGCACGTGGCACAGCCAGGCCCCGTCGTCGTCGCGGCCCTGGTTGCGCAGGCTGCGAAACAGCCGCGCCCAGACCTCGTCATTGGTGACGAGCATCCCGCCCTCGCCGGTGGTCATCTGCTTGTTGGGATAGAAAGCCAGGACCGCCGCGTGCCCAAAAGTGCCCACTGCTTGCCCCTCAAACTCGGCGCCCAGGGCCTCGCAGGCATCCTCGACAACGACCAGCTCGTGCTCACGGGCGATGTCCATGATGCGGCCCATGTCGCAGGGCTGGCCAAAGACGTGGACCGGGAGCAGGGCCTTGACCGGGCAGCCAGTGTCTCGCAGCGCCCGGACCTTGGCTGCCAGCAGGTCTACGTCCATGTTCAGCGTGCGCCGGTCAATGTCCACAAAGACCGGCGTGGCCCCCTGGTAGAGGATGCAATTGGCCGAGGCCAAAGCTAAAGGGCGTAGTGATGACATGGTCGCCGGGGCCGACGCCGGCGGCGATGAGGGCCAGGTGCAGGCCGGCGGTGCCGCTGCTCACCGCCACGGCGTGCTGGGTGCCCACGAAACGGGCCACCGCTGCCTCAAAGCGCGGGATCATGGGTCCCATGCTCAAATGCGGGGTCTGGAGCACCTGGGCCACCAGGTCGCGTTCAACGTGGGTGATGTCGGGACTGGAGAGAGAGATTGAAGCAGACACGGTCACCTCCAGGGATCGTGATGCGTGAAACGCGGCTGTATGTGGAAACTGTCGCTTGACCTCGGCCGAACACGAACTGATAATCGGGCCAAGTTGCCTGGATAACCGATAGAAGCCCAACGGACATAGCATCTCATGGTTCGCCATGTTCTCTGCATTGTTGCCCGGCAGCATAACCGCGGTGGTACGCCACCCAGGCCGAAGGTTCCCCGCTCTGGCGCACGTCGTTCTCGGCGGCTATGGGCTTACCCGCCGCCCCATCCCAGGCCCCGGTCTGGAACCGGCGTCGGGCCTTGCGGGCTTTGACATAGCGGCGCGGATATGCGACTCCCTCGGGCAGGCCAGCAGACTGGCGTGTGGCATCATCAGATGGCATAGGTTTCCTCCGGGCAGCCCGGCTCGGCTGCCACTTTTTCTATCGGCGCTGGTACCAGGTGAGACGAAATGATGCACATCTGGCTCTGGCGTGAAGCGGCAGCGCGCAGCGGGGTAGGTTATTGGCACTCAGGGCCTATCATGGTGCATCACCCAGTAAATACTGCACCATGCTGCCAGAAACGCTACCAAGAGCAAAGTGGAAACCCGCCATCCCTGAGAAATCCACCCCCGGCTATCCCCGGCCGCAAACGCGCGAATGCTCACTGCATTCGGCTGGGCCGGCACCTGAACCAGGGACAGCCCACTGGCTGGCGCGACAAAAGAGAGTTGACCACTACTGACGGCCGGCGTGGCGACGACGACATCCTTGTTCGCGGTGCTGTATTCGTAGATGGTGGCTATGCCATCATAGCCCGACACGGCCGAGATGTCCACATCGACGGTCCCGTCTCCGTCCTTGACGATGATATACAGGTTATTCGCATCGCGTGTGACCAGGGCATACCCCGACATGCCCAGACCGCTGCTGGTGAACGCCAGCCGGTCTTTGCCATCCTTGAGGCCACGGATCAGCAGCCGATAGGCATAGTAGGTCTCGGTGGGCACACGATTGACGCCGCCCAGGCCATCGTCTTGCAAGTCGATGAGGCCATAGTCTTGCCCGGGCGCCGTGGACCAATCGTATAGATTGAAAATGGTTACTCCCTCCACGTCACCCTCGGCAAAAGTTAGGAGTTGTTCGGCGGTGAGCAGGGCGCGGGCAAGGGTATTGTAGGAACTCCACAGCGCCCCCCATTCGGAGACCCAGATGGGCTCGGTGACGCCGTCGGGGTTATGCGCGGCGATGGTGGCCTGGACGGACGAGAGGGTGGGAGCCGGGTCGTTGGCGTAGGTATGATAGTCCACGACCTGGATGGCGCTGTCGGCGTGGTCGAGGGAGTAGCTGAGGTAGGGGCTGTTATAGTTCCTAAGCTTATAGACAAATGTGTACAAGCCTAGTTTATGCCCAACGGCAAGGGGTGAGCTACGCACCCTCTATCCCTCTGCAACGCGAAGCGTGCGTCGGGGAATGCTTTGCGCACGATCTGGTAAGCCCCGTTGACATCGGCGTTGATCGTGCGGCCATCAGCGGCCTGGAAC
>JAHJIN010000329.1 GCA_018823415.1 Chloroflexota bacterium
CATCAGCAGTGAGGCGTTCTTGAGCTTCATCGGGCTGGGGGTGAACCCGCCGACGCCGAGCTGGGGGACGATGATCAACGACGGGCGCACGGCCATGTTGACCTATCCACACCAGATCATATTTCCGGGGATTGCGTTGGCGTTGGTGATGTTGGCCTTCAACTTCTTGGGCGATGGCCTGCGCGACGCCATGGACCCCCGCATGCGCGGCGCCAACTAGCAGTTCATAGCCTGTCAGGTACTTGCTCCCCGGCCATTGGCCGGGGAATTTTTTGTCCCGCGGCAGATTGGTGAGATGCCAGCCTCCATTATCTGGCTTGTCTTTCACGATTGGGCTTGATCCCGCGGCCCCAAGTCTGTATAATGAGAGCATACTGTTGGCAGCGGAGGAAGCATGAAACGCATTGCTGTGTTGACCAGCGGGGGAGACGCCCCGGGCATGAACGCGGCTATCCGGGCCGTGGTGCGCACCGGAATCGACAAGGGTTGGGAGGTGGTGGGCGTGCGCCACGGCTATGCCGGCCTCATCGACGGCGACATGGATGCCCTGGGGGTTCGGGATGTGGGCGGCATCATCCAGCAGGGCGGCACGATATTGGGCAGTGCTCGCAGTGCCGAGTTCAGGACGGAGCAAGGGCGCGCGCAGGCGTTGCGGCTTTTGCACCAGCGGGGCGTGGAAGCGTTGGTGATCATCGGAGGCAATGGCTCGCAGGCCGGCGCGCACGTCCTGTCCCAGATGGGGTTTCCGGTCGTCGGCGTGGCCTCCACCATTGACAATGACCTGTACGGGTCCGAAATCACCATCGGGGTGGATACGGCCCTCGACATCGCCCTGGAAGCCATCGACCGGCTCAAGGTTACGGCGTCATCGCATCACCGGGCCTTTCTGGTGGAAGTCATGGGCCGCGACTGCGGCTACCTGGCTTTGGTGGCCGGCATTGCCGGCGGTGCAGAGGCTGTGATCATCCCCGAGGTCGAGACGGATCCGGAGGTCCTGGCGGCCGAGATGCGCGAGGCTTACGAGCGGGGCAAGGCCCACGCTATCGTGGTGGTGGCTGAAGGCGCCCGGTACAACGCAGAAGGACTGGCGCAGTATTTTCACGAGCACCGTGCGCGCCTGGGCTTTGATCTGCGGGTGACGACGCTGGGGCACGTGCAGCGGGGCGGCGCGCCGGGTGCCTTTGACCGGCTGCTGGCGTCTCGGATGGGGGCCGCAGCCACGGCGCACCTGGCCCGGGGCGAGCACGGCGTGTTGATGGGCCTGCTCAGAGGCGAGATCCGGGCCACCCCACTGGCCGAGGTAGTAGCGAACAAAAAGCCGTTGGATGAGCACTTGATCGAGTTGGCGCGTGCATTGGCAGCATAAGACTAACACGTAAAGGAGGACATCGATGAGAGAACAATCTGTTCTGGAATTCATGAAGACCTGGGGATATTACCTGCTCCCCAGATCCCATCCCCACAGTCCAGGCTACACTGGGTTGCTGGTCATGATCCGGCAGCAACCAACCGACGAGCACTTTGACCCCCAGACGTTGCATCTGCGCCTCCGCGACGCCCAGGGGTTCGCCAAGTGGCGGACATTGAGCTTGTTGTCTACACTCCCGGATTCCGATCACGTCTGCCCGGGACCGGTGACCTTGCACGACCGATTTGACAAGCGGGTCGACTTTTTTACCTTTGGTGGTTCACTGGCAGTGACTTCAGGACCGGGCGAAGAAGTATATTCGCTGCGCTCACCAGCGCCGATCCTGGAACTCGGCGCTGAACAGTCCCTACCCAACCAATTGGCTTCCGAGACCGAGTTGCTGATGGGAGAAATAGAGCCAAAATGGAAAGGGGATGAGGATCAATTTGGACGGCGATTGGCCGAGGTGGACCCACTAACATTCTACCGGGGCGCTTTGCAATCCATGTTGCTCCACCACGAACACGCCCGGACCCACGCCCTGGGGCAAGCCTATCCCGAGCTCTACGATGCGCTCCAGCGGGAAAGGGAATGGCTCATCGCCAAGGGCCTCTGGCCGGCCGCCCCACCGACGCTTGAGAATCTGCTCGCCCCCGGCTGAATCGGCGTGCCGGTCGCGGTGGTCTACTGGTCATCACTGTCACGCACCTGGCGTTTCACGTCCCGTTGCCAGTGGACCTCCGGCCGGCCCCGATTCTGCAGCCGCCACCACCAGCCCACGGGATAGCCGCCCATCTTGGCCCAGTCGCCGGCCACGCGGATGACCGGCACCCAGGCCAGGGCCTTGAGCCGCTCGATCGGCGGCAGATCGCGCCCGCAGGGAGCTGCGCTCAGATGGGGCCACAGCCGACGAACCGGCGTCCATACATAGGCGGCAAAGCCGACCGGCAGCAGCAGCCATACCAGGGGATGGATGAACCAGCCGGCTAACAGCAGCACCGGCGTCGCCACCAGGTACGTGAGATAGCGGATGGCATGCCGCTTGCGCCACAGGTCGGCCTTGCCATCGCCCCGGGCATACTGCCAGTATTGCTTCCAGAAAGCCCGCACGCTGCCCCGGGGCCGGAACCAGGCCACGGCCCCGGGCGCAAAGACGAACCGCTCCCCATGCTCTTTTAGCCCCAGGTCGAAAATGAGGTCCTCGCAATAGTCCAGCCACTCGGGGTACGGCCACCGCGCCCACGCCGCCTTGCGGAACGCCACTGACCGGCTGGACGGCAGGAACGTGGCCGGGTCGATGTCGGACTCGGCCGGGAGGACCGTGGCCCCCATCGCCACCTCAAAGGTGGTCTGTGGGTCCGGCAGGAAAAAGCCGCAGACCACGTCCGGCGGATCTATTTCCTCGAACGGGGCCACCAACTCGGCCAGCCAGTCCGGCGAGAGGCGCACCCCGGCATCCGTGGCGGCGATTATGTCGCCGGTGGCGCCCCCGCCAGGTCCGCCGGACGTGGCGGCAATGGCCCGGTTGCGGCCTTTGGAGATATTGTCCGCGCCCTCATCCACGATCACGCGCAGGGGCAGCCGGTCCTCATAGCGCCGGATGACGGCTACCGTGTCGTCGGTCGAGCCGCCATCCACGATGACCACCTCGTCCGGCAGGCGTGTCTGGGCGGCCAGCGAGTCCATGAGCCGGGTCATGGCCGGGCCTTCGTTCAGTACCGTGGCGATGACGGATACGTGCAGATTGTTCATTTGCTCATCTACCAGGCCACGAGGAGGCCCGGGTCCTTGGTGATATAGATGGCCCCGTGCTCGGCGATTTCCTGCTCCACGAACGCGGTGAGCGCGCCCCAGCCTTCGGCGGGCGAGTTGGCACGGAAGGAGGATCGGATAAAGGCGACCAGTGGCTCGGCCTCGGTGACACGCAGGGCATCCTCGTAGCGGCGCAGTTCGACCGCTGAGAACCAATGCGCGAACTCGGCCAGTCCGTCGTCCAGAAAGAAAAAGCCGGGCGGCAAGTCGGTCAACAATTCAGCGCCGAGCGAGAACCTGGTGGTCAGTTCCTTCATTTCGCGCAGATGGGACCGGCCATTGGCGGCGGCGTACAGGCGGCCGCCTGGCTTGAGCACCCGGCGAAACTCGACCAGCGCTCGGTCCCGGTCAGGCACGTGGTAGAGCATGTGATTGGCGATCACCACATCGAAACAAGAGTCCGGGAATGGAATCTCCTGGGCATCCGTCACGCCAAACCGGAAGGGGTGTTGAGCGTCGCACAGGTGCTCCCGGGCCTGCTGCACCATCCCCGGCGAAAAGTCGGTGAGCGTGATGTCCCAGCCGGCCGGGATGCGGCCGGCATTCTCGCGCCACAGATAGGCCGGGCCGCAGCCCACCTCCAGGATGCGACTTCGCAACGCGGACCCCATCTCGAACTGGTCGAATACCCACCGGTGCCAGCGATACGGGTTCACGCTAAAGCGCTCGTGCAGGCCGGCCCGGGCATCCAGGTTTGATGCGTTCTTGTATTGTTCCTTGGCGAGGTATATCTGGTCGGTCATCTTGGACATGGTCATTCCTTCTACTGGGTGCGAAGTAGGACCTGCGGCCGGTCAAGCTGGTAATCCGCGATGCGCTGGCGCAGGTGATCTCGAATCGGCTCCGGCAGGCGGTCGAGGGGAAAATAGCAACATTCGGAGACGTCATCGGCGGCCGGGTGCAGTTCGCCGCCCACGACCTTGCCCTCAAAGGTGATGGCTATCGCGTCATCGGCTGGCTTGGAATAGATGCCTACCACGCGGGTCAGCCGCACGTCCAGGCCGGTCTCTTCCTTGACCTCGCGGATGGCGGCCTGGTCGACGGATTCGCCGTGCTCCATCATCCCGCCGGGCAGGCTCCAATAACGCTGGTCGTAGCTCTGCCGGACCAGCAGGACATCGTCGCCCTGCCGGATCAGCACCAGCGCGACCACGACGAACAGGGGCGGGTTCTCCAGCAAACCCTTACCCATCTTGCTCCTGGGCTTGTACCAAGCCCGTCATTTGCCGTCACATCACCGCCGGGTCGCAGTCCTCTTGACCCATCTGGGCCATCATGTTCTGCATCATGCCGGTCATCATCCGGGGCATCATCCGAAGCCCGGCTCTGACAACCAGCGCCTACTTCTAACGGATTCTGTGGTTTGGGTCTCCGGATGCGCTGGCAGTGACAATTATCAGAGCTTGTGGTATCATCCGCTGGGCCAATGGGCCAGTGGAGGGTACCAATGTCCGAGACAGCCACCAAACGGATCCGCACCTGTAGCACCGAGAAAGATATGACTGTCTTCGCTACGGGGTCGAAGCGCATCTGTCTGCCCAGCGAGGCGGCAGAATATGAACGGGTCTGGGCCGATCCGCGGACCTTTCGGCAGTGGCTCGACACTCAGATTGCGCAGTACTCGGAGTTGTTTCCCCAGGCCATCGGCCAGGGTTACACCCTGCACGACATCCTGCCCGTTTCCAAGAAACTGCCCCAGGTACAACTGCGGCGGATCAAAGTGATCGACACGGCCCATCCGAAGGGGAACGTCTTTACGATTGCCCCCTCCTTCGTGCTGCCGTATATGACTGGCTACACCGACACGGTCGAGAACGCGCTGTTTCTACGCGGCAAGTTCGGCGTGGCCTATTGGGGCCTGACTCGGGTCTTTGGTCACAACGATATGTATTGGGAACGTCTGGAACTGGGCTTTGGTCGGCCCAGCCTCGTGGGTACCACCGTGAAACGTCCCGAGAAGCTGCCCCAAGACCTGCTGGCCGATGAGAAACACACCCGGCTGAACGGCGCGCCGGTCTATGTCGCCACGACGG
>JAHJIN010000330.1 GCA_018823415.1 Chloroflexota bacterium
CAGCTTTGCCCCGTAAAGGCCCGATAAAGGCCGGCGGCGACGGCCTGGGCCTGCACCTGCTGCGTGGCGGCGTCCTTGAATATGGCGGCATCCTCAGCATTGGTCAAGTGCCCCATCTCGAAAATAAGGGTGATGGCCGCTGCGTCCAGCCGCTTGTTCCAGCCATAGTCATCCCAGCCGCGCCAGTTCTGGGCCGCCGTGGTGGAGCGATAGATGCCCTGCCCCCAGGTGCCTATGAGGCCCCGGGCCGTGTACTCGTCCAGCAAGGTGCGGGCCGGGACCTCGGCGTCCAGGCCATAGAGGATGAACGCGCCCCGCTGCGCGGCCGATGCGCCTTGTAGATGCAGTTCGATGGCAATGTCGCCACGGGCCCGGTTGGCTCCCTGATCCTTGATCCACTGAATAGACGGGTCCAGGTCACGGTCATGCGGAATGAGCACCACGCCGCCCACGCCGGCCTGGAGGCCCCGCGTTTGCAGCAATGCGTACACCCGGTCCGTCACTTGGATATTGATGTCACGCTCCCACACGCCAAAGCCAGACGTGCCACCGGCCGTGGGACAGTGACCGGCGCCTACCCACAGGGTCTTTTGAGACATGGCCTGCCTCTACCTCCTAGTACGTCAGACGTCAGGCAAGATGCCAGAGTGACGTTTGACGTTTCAGCTTGCCTCCATGCCGACACGCCATTGCAGATTCATGATACAAGAGGCCAGGGCGATTGTCAAGCCACCTATGGTTCAAAAAAATAACTTGTGTTGACTATTGGCATTTTTTTTGCTATACTATTCCAGCGAGGTAACCCGAATGGATTTGCCCACACTGCGCGCGTTTCGCATCGCGGCCCAAGAGGGAAGTTATGCGGCGGCCGGTCGCACCCTGGGGATTACCCAGGCCGCGGCGGCGGCGCGCGTCCACGAGTTGGAACGCAAATTGGCGGTATCGTTGCTGCAGCGGCACGGGAAGCGACTATGCCTCACGCCAGCCGGCGAGTTCCTGCTGGATTACGCGGATCGCATCCTGATCCTGGCCGCGCAGGCCGAGGAGCGCATTCGCGACGTGGCGCAGCAGCGCGTGCGCGTGGCGGCCAGCACCGTGCCGGGGACGTACATCTTGCCCCGGCTGATGGGCCGGTTCCGTGACCTATACCCGGGCATCGCCGTAGAAGTAGAGACGCTGGACTCGGCCGGAGTGATCGCGCGCCTGGCCGCCGGTACGTGTGACCTGGCCCTCACCGGCGCACCGGTAGCCCGTGCTGACCTGACGAGTACCCCGTTCCTGGAAGAGCAGCTCGTGCTGGTGGCCCCGCCCGGCCATCCCGCTACGTTGGCCCTGGCGAGCCTGAGCGCCGGGCCGTTCGTGGCGCGAGAGGCCGGGTCGGGCACCCAGGCCACCGTGGACGAGGCCCTGCGCGCGGCTGCCGTGGACCCGGCCCGCTTGCGCGTGGCCGTCCGGCTGGGCAGCACCCCGGCCGTCATCAATGCCGTGTCTGCCGGGCTGGGCCTGGCCCTTGTCTCCCAGTGGGCCGCAGCGCCGGACCAGGCGGCCGGTCGCGTCGTGGTCGTGGACGTGCCCGGCCTTACCATCACCCGACATCTGTACATCGTGCAGCGGCGGGATGTACTCCTGTCGTCAGCAGCACAGGCGTTCGCTGGTTTCCTGCGTGAACCGTCAAACGTGACCGCTTCGCGTGACGTTTGACGCATGACGCACATCCCTTGAGGTACACCAATGACTACCGAACCCATCCGTCTCACTGCCCTCACTTCCGCCGCCGGTTGAGCGGCCAAACGTGGGCCAGAGGCCCTGGCGCAGGTGCTGCGCCCTTTGCGAGAAACCTTTCAGATGCGCGATTACCCGAACTTGCTGGTGGGCCTGGGCCAGGCCGACGATGCCGCCGTCTATCGTGTGTCTGACGAGCTGGCCATCATCCAGACGGTGGACTTTTTTCCGCCGGTGGTGGACGACCCCTACCAGTACGGGGCCATCGCCGCCGCCAACGCCATGAGCGATGTGTACGCCATGGGCGGCGAGGTGGTGTTGGCGCTCAACATTGCCGCGTTCCCGCCCAAACTTCCTGGCGAGATCCTGGCCGAGATATTTCGGGGCGGCGCGGACAAGGTAAAGGAGGCCGGGGGAGTTATCGCCGGTGGGCACACCATAGACGACGAGGAGCCCAAATACGGGCTGTGCGTCACCGGCCTGATCCACCCGGACCAGGTACGCACCAAAGGGGGCGCCCGGCCCGGCGATACCCTGCTCCTCACCAAACCGCTGGGCGTGGGCATTGTCACCACCGCCGGCAAGGGCGGCGTGGCAGACCCGGCCCACATGGCTGCCGCCATCGAGCAGATGGCGCAGCTCAACCGGCGCGCGTCGCTGGCTCTGCAAACCCTGTCGGATGGCGTCCATGCCGTGACGGACATCACAGGGTTCGCACTATTGGGGCACAGCGCCGAGATGGCCGAGCAGAGCCCCGCGCTTTTGCGGTTCCGGCTGGACCGGTTGCCCTTTACGCCCGGGGCTGTGGCGTATGCTGAGCAGTGGCTATTCCCGGCCGGCACCTGCCGCAACGAGAGCTATTACGAGCACCTGGTGCGCTTTGGCCCGCACGTGAGCGAAGAGATGCAGCAATTGCTCTACACGCCCGAGACCAGCGGGGGCCTGCTCATCGCCGTGGACCCGGCCCGGCTGGTGGACCTACAGGCAGCGTTCCAGGCTGCCGGCCAATCCTACTGGGTGGTAGGCGACGTGATCCAGGGGTTGGGCATCGAGGTGACATGACTCACAACACTGTGATCTATTTCGACAACGCCGCCACGTCCTGGCCCAAGCCGCCGGGCGTGGCAGAGGCAATGGCACATTTTCTCGACGAGGTGGGAGCGAACCCCGGCCGGTCCGGGCACCATCTCAGCATCGCTGCCGGGCGCATCGTCTACGAGGCCCGGGAACACGTGGCAAACCTGTTCGGCGCGCCGGACCCGCTGCGCGTGGTATTTACCCCCAACGTGACCTGGGCCATCAACCTGGTGCTGCACGGACTGCTCCGCTCCGGCAACCACGTGGTGACCACCGGCATCGAGCACAACGCCGTCATGCGGCCCTTGCGGGCGCTGGAAGACCAGGGGGTACGCCTGACCATCGTGCCGGCCGACGCCGCCGGGTTCGTGGACCCGGCCGACATCGCCGCTGCGATTCGGTCGGACACGGCCCTCGTCGCCGTGAACCACGCCTCCAACGTCTGCGGCAGCATTCAGCCGCTGCGCGAGATCGGGCACATCGTCCAGCAGACGAATGCCCTGCTGCTGGCAGACGTGGCCCAGTCGGCCGGCAGCGTCCCCATCCACCTGCTGGACGATGGCATCGACCTGCTGGCGTGGACCGGGCACAAGGGTCTGCTGGGACCGACGGGCACCGGCGGACTGATCCTGGGGCCACGCGTGGACCCGGACCGCATCGAGCCGCTGGCCCGGGGCGGGACCGGCAGCCGCAGCGAAGAAGAGCACCAGCCGGATTTCCTGCCGGACAAGTTCGAGCCCGGCACCGGGAACGCCGTGGGCTTGGCCGGCCTGGCCGCCAGCCTGGCCTACATCGAGGAGCGCGGCCTGGAAGCCATCAAGTCCCACAAGGCAGCCCTGACTCAGCGTCTCATCGACGGCCTGCTCAATGTCCCTTCGACGGGCTGCTCAGGGCGGGGTCCCGGCGTCACCGTCTACGGCGGTCACGACGCGGCCCGGCAGACGGCCACGGTATCGTTCAACATCGCTGGGCTGGACTGCTCCCAGGTGGGGCTGCGGCTGGACGAGGAGCACGGCGTTCTGTGTCGGGTGGGACTGCACTGCGCGCCGGCCGCTCACCGCACGCTGGGCACGTTCCCCGGCGGTGCGGTGCGCTTTGGGCTGGGGGCGTTCAACACGCGGGAAGAAGTGGACCGGGCGGTGGCGGCTGTGGCCGCAATCGCCCACTCGTAGGGGCGACCCTCGTGGTCGTCCCATCTCAAGATGGAGGAACCATGTCTGAAATCATAGACGCCCGGGGATTGCCGTGTCCGCAACCGGTGATCCTCACCAAGCAGGCGCTACTGGCGCACGCCGACGTGGTGTGCATCGTGGACAACGAGACGGCGCAGCACAACGTCACCCGGATGGCAACCAAAATAGGCCGGCCGCCCGCCGTGGAGAACCAGGACGACGGCATTTACTTGCGTTTTCCGCCCGAGGTGGAAGCCGGGGCCGACGCCGTGGCGGAACCCACAATGGCAGTAGGCCAGGCCGTTCCGGCCGCCGGCCCACTGGTGGTCTATGTCTCGGCCGACGTGATGGGCCGGGGCGAGCCGGAACTGGGCAGCATCCTCATCCGGGCCTTTTTGCACACGCTGAACGAGGTCGAGCCCCGGCCGGACGCGATGGTGTTTGTGAACACCGGCGTCAAGCTGGCGGCAGAGGGTTCGTCGGTGCTGGAAGACCTGCAAGCCCTGGTCGCAGGCGGCACCGAGGTCCTGATCTGCGGCACCTGCCTGAGCTATTTCGAGTTGAAAGACAAGCTGGCCGTGGGCGAAATCAGCAACATGTACACTATCGCGGAGACGATGCTGCGGGCCGGCAAGATAGTGTCGCCGTAGAGCAGATCAGCGAACCATTGGCGCAAAACGCTCGTCAAAATGGAGGGCCGGGAAGATTCCTGGCCCTCGACTTGTTCTCATCCTGGGAAAACACAGGCCCAAACTCACCCAGTTGGCACTGGCCGGCAGGGGCAGGCGACTTTTCAGTTGTCCCGGAACCCATACTTGGTAACGATGTGCTGGATGATCTCGGCATCCTGCGGCGTCACGTCGAACAACTCAAGTAACCGTTCAGTTGGTATCTTATTCACCTAGTTGGCGGCTTTTGTCAATAGGAAATGTTGGTGATTGACAACGACTCGCCAGAACCGTATACTTGAGCCCATGTGTGAGAGAGCCAGGCCAGACAGCATTTCGACAGAAGATTGGGCCGCCACGCCGCTGGTAGTACAGGAGCTGGTGCTCTCGTTGTATGCCAGCGTCCAGCACCTCACCCTCCGGATAACGGATCTGGAAGAACGGCAGCACCAGACTTCGCGCAACTCGTCGAAACCCCCGTCGTCCGATCCGCCCGATGCGCCACGTCGGGCCCAACGCACGCCATCGGGCCGCAAACGAGGGGGGCAGCAGGGCCACAAGGGGCACGGCCGCCAACTCAAACCGCCGGCAGCAGTGACGCGCATCGTGGATGTCAAGCCGGTTTGTTGTGCGGACTGCGGGGCCTTGTTGCTGGGAGCAGATGTTCAACCGGCTCGTCATCAGGTCACCGAGTTGCCGCGGGTCGAACCGGAAGTGGTGGAGTACCGCCAACATACGCTGACCTGCCTGGCCTGTGGGCGGCCGACGACGCCCGCTTGGCCGGCCGAGATGCCCTCGGGTAGTTTTGGTCCGCGGGTCCAGGCCACGGTCGGGTATCTCACCGGGCGCATGAGTGTCAGCCACCGGGATGTGGAAGAAGCCATGGCGGCGCTCTTTCACACCGACTTGGCGTTGGGTAGTGTCCCGGCTCTGGAGCAGCAAGTGAGTGCGGCCTTGGCCCAACCGGTTGAGGCAGCGCAGGCCTATGTGCAAGAACAACCAGTCGTCAATGCCGATGAAACCAGTTGGCAAGAAAGAAAACAACGCCGCTGGCTGTGGATCGGGACGACGCCCCGGGTGACGGTTTTCCTGGTGTTGGCCACGCGCGGTGCGGTGAGTGCGCAACAGTTGGTGGGTCTCAACTTCCAGGGCATCGTCGGTTCGGACCGGTGGTCGGGTTACAACTGGCTGCCTGTCTGGCAACGGCAACTGTGTTGGGCCCATCTCACCCGAGACTTTCAAGCCTTGGTGGACCGGGGTGGGGCGTCGGCCCCTTTGGGCGCAGCGCTGTTGAAACAGGTCAAAACGATGTTCGAGTTGTGGCACCACCTGCGAGCAGGAACCCTGCTGCGCCTCGAGTTCCAAGAGCAAATGGCGCCGATTCGCGAGCAGGTAGGCGCCCTCTTGCGCGAGGGTACGGTGTTGTCCCATGACAAGACCCGCCGTACCTGCGAGAACATCTTGAAGTTGGAATCGGCCTTGTGGACCTTTGTCTTTTGGGAAGGCGTCGAACCGACCAACAACGGCGCCGAAAGACCCTTGCGCCGGGCTGTTTTGTGGCGCCGACGTAGCTTCGGCACGCAGAGTGAAACCGGTAGCCTTTTTGTCGGGCGGGTGTTGACGACGGTCACTACCTTGCGCCAGCAGCAGCGCGATGTATTGGACTATCTGACCGAGGCTTGTGCAGCCGCGATTCGGGGCGACATCCCGCCTTCGTTGCTGCCCGGTCTCTAGATGGTTCATTTTGTACTACCCATCTGAACGGTTACCCTTCACAGTTTGGCAAATATGCGGTACAATAAGATCGTTCCTAAAGACTGGGCTAGGAGGTGTCACGATGAAACCCAAGACCTTGTTTGGCTGTCAGCACCGTCGGATCTTGGCGGTGTTGGCCCTCAGGCGACGCCTGA
>JAHJIN010000331.1 GCA_018823415.1 Chloroflexota bacterium
GCCCGGCTAGACCGCCGCCTCGGGCAGCGCCGGCGCCGCTATCGGCTGCGGTATGGTAGAGACAAGCTCTTCAGTCAGATTGAACAGCAGTGGCAAGCGCTACCACCCGAATGACGTAATTGTTACTTTTTCTGTATTGCGAAAGTTCGCCGTATAATGCCGCCAGCGCCGTCTATAGGTCTCGACGAACATGAACCCCTGCTGCTCGGCCAGGGCGCGAACGGTCGGCAACGGCTGAAAGTCTGGGTCCCCGGGCTGCTCGGTGATGGACAGCCAACCGCCGGGCCGGAGCAGGCGATAGACGCCCCGCAGACAGGCCGCCGGGTCCGGCATCTCACCCAGGACGGTGACGAGAAACGCGACGTCGAAACAGCCGTCGGTGAACGGGAGCGTGCGCGCGTCCCCTTGCGTGTACCCAACGTGGCCCACGCCGGCCCGGTCGAGCTTGCGCTGCGCTTTTTCCAGCATCTCGCGCTGCAAGTCAAACAACTCCAGGCGACCCTGCGGTACGCGCCGGGCCACCTCGACGCTAAAGTAGCCGGGGCCGCATCCCACCTCCAGTACCCGGGACGTTTCGTCGAGGTGCAGCCGCTGGGCCAACTCCTCCGGCGACAGTACGAACCGGCGAATCGGCAAGTCCAGGGTGGATGACAACTGGTGCGGACAGGTCCCCCGGCCGGCAAAGTTCTTGATGATGTCGCGCCATTGCTTGATGCTCATTCGTCATTCCGCGGGCGTCTTGGCGATCTTACGCAGGCCGGGGCGCCCATGTCCCGGCACTCGACCTCTTGAACCTCGAAGTCCTTGCCGGTGAGCCAACGGGCAGCCTCTTATAGTACGATAGTCCTTTTCCGGCCTTTTTGTTTCGCTCGACGGATTTTTCATGCGCAAGTATATCATGCTGGCTGGTTCGTGTCTAGCCGGGCTTGACCCCATACGCATCAAGCTAAGCCGTACTGTGCATGGCAAGTAGTTTCTGGCAAGTGGTAATGTGTTTCTGGCGTTTCTCCTTCTGCCCAAATCGAAGCATTTTGGTCACGATACCATCGAGCATGTCCTCCAGTTGCACCCGGTCCGCCAGGCTCTGGGCCCAGGCCAGGGCTTGGCGTTGGCAGACCCGCAGCGCCTTGACGGGACTCAACTCGCCGAGCGGGGTGAGTCGCTGCGGCGCGATGAGGCCCTGGGTGAGCACCAAGCCAATCATCTTGGCGTAGAGTTCACTCAACACCCGCTCCCGGCGCAGCCCCGCCACGCGCGCCAGGCGACCATAGCTCTTCCAGAGTTTGAAAATCAACTCGATCTGCCACCGCACGCTCGCCAGGATAAGGGCCTGGGGGATGGTGAGCCGGGTCGCCGGCAGGGTCGTGACATAAAAGCTCCAGGCCAGCAAGGCCAAGTGCCGTTTGGAGGGCGTGCGGCCCTTGCGTTGGGCCGTGGCGTAGGCCTTGCGGCGCCGCTCATTGACCACCGCCTCGGGCACGGGCACCCAGATCAGTCGACACGGAATCTGCTCCGCCGCCCCCAAGCGGATGGCCTGTTCGCCCGCCCCCGGTGGGGCCGCACGGACCAAGTCCAGCAGGTCTAGCGGCGTGCCAGCGGCGTCCAAGACCGTGGTGCTGGTCAGCAACCGGCTGAAAAAGTAGGCCCGCGCGGCAGTTTGTTGCAAGGCCGTCAGCTTGAAGTAACCCAAGTCGTGCAAATGCAACGCCCCAGCGGGACCAGCGGTCAGGTGCCCCGTATAGTTTTGGTCGGGCGTGCGGCCCGCTTGCCACTCGACGACTTCCAGATTGCCGTGGAGGTAGTCAAAGACCAATTGCACCTTCATGGCCGCCGCGGGGCCGTCACCGCCACAGCCCGGGAATTCCTCCTGCAAGGACGGCGGCAGGGCGATCACCGTGCTATCCGTGATCTCGATCGCAGAGAATTGGGCCAGAAACGCCACATCCAGCGGGGTGGTGTTGCGGAACAAGGCCATACTCTGCTGAAACATCTGCTTCAGGAACGTCACCGCGGCCGAAGTGAGCCGTTCATCAAGCCCCTGAGGGGTGATGGTCACGCCCAATTCCTCGCTGGTCTGCGCCAAGTCATTGAGCGTGGCCTGGGGCTCGTCCAGAAAGCCAAAGACCAGGGTCTGGACAAAGCTAGGTCCCGTCAGTTTCGACTCCCGTTGGACGAACTTGGTCGCGCGGGCCAGAGTAGTCGCGGTGGTGGTGAAAAACTCCTGAATTGTGGCGCTGGCTTGCTGCACATCGAACATGATTCCTCCCAGAACTCCAAGTCCCCAGAGGATACAGCAAGGTCCCGCGAAAAGCAAGCGCACAATAATTGACCATCCTCATGTCTATGGCAAGAAAGTTGTTAGCTTGATGCGTATGGGGCTTGACCCCCCTGGTGATCCGTGATATACTTGGCAACACGATACAATAGGTAGGTCTATCTATCATGTCATATCACAGCACAGTGTCAGATGAAGTGGATGCCCAGATCCTGGATGCGGCCGAACGGCTGCTGGGCGGTGAGTTGGGTAATAGCTTGACCATGGAACAACTAGCCGCAGAAAGCCAGCTCTCGCGGGCCACGCTCTACCGGCGACTGGGCGGCAAAGAAGCCTTGCTACAGCGCCTGGCTCGCGAGCGCGGGCTCGAGATCGAGGCTCTCGATGGCTCGGACATCCCCACTCGAATTCTACAAGCCGCTGGAATTGCTTTTGGCCGGAATGGGTTGGCGCGCACCACCATGGAGCAGATTGCCGCCGAGGCCGGGCTGGGGGTGGCGACCATCTACCGTCACTTTGGCGACCGGGACAGCCTCATTCGGGCTTTTCTGCAACGGCACACACCCCAACGTTTCTTCGAGAGGGTCGAACTGCACAGCAGCGGCGACATCCGGGCCGACCTGGTCCAACTGGTCACCGAGATGTTGACCTTTCTCCACCAGAACCGGGACCTGATCTGGTTGAGCCTGGTCGAAGGGGAAGAGACCCAGCGCCTTTTTGCCCGGCTGCGCGAGGGCCCGGAAAGAACACATGTCGTCATGACCCGCTTTCTCGAGGCCGCGGTGGCAGCGGGCCAGTTGCAGGATCAGGACCCCCAGCGGATGACGACAGCCCTCTTAGGGCTGTTGATGGTCTTTGCCCTAAAGGTGCCTGTGTTTGGCGGACCGCCCTTGGAGGACGCACACCAGACGGCCGAGTTTATCGTCGATCTGTTTTTGAACGGCTTGAGGAAGGACACTAGAGAAAACCAGGAGCAAGTATGAACCTCGCAGAAATCCCAATGAGCGTGATGCAGAAACTGGGCATTGATCGCATGTGGGCACTGGAAGACGCCCTGGCGGCCCGGCCGGATGGCCTTCATGCCACAGCCGACTCGCCCGAGCGATTCGAGATCATGACCGAGATCATCAAGAGGGGATACAAGCGGCCGGACTCGTTGCGGGCCATGCCGCACATGGCAGCCAGCGTGATCGGCATACTGCGCTCACTGCAGACCGTGGACAAGAACCCCGCCCAACCCCGGACCCACATCTCGGAGGCAGGGCTGGCGAAACTGGAAGCGTACGCTCGCTCGGTGGGCATCGACGACATCGGCTATGCCCGGTTGAGCCCAGAGCTGGTTTTCAAAAACAAGGCAGTCCTGCACGAAAATGCTATCGTGCTGACCATGGAGATGGACAAGGGCCGGATCGACACCTCGCCCAGCGAACAATCCTTTATCGAGGTCCACGAGACGTATCACCACCTGGGCCGGGCAGCCAACCAGATCGCCGGTTGGCTCAGGAAGAGAGGCTACTCGACGCACGCCGGCCCGGCGCTGATGGGGCTGGCTCTGTACCCGCCGCTGGGGCAGCAGGCCGGCCTGGGCTGGCGAGGGTTGCATGGGCTGCTCATCACGCCCCGGTTCGGGCCGCGCGTCCGGCTGGCGGCGGTGTTCACCAGCATCGAGAACCTGCCTCCTTGCTCGGAAAACCCACACGGTTGGATCGAGGAATACTGCAACCTGTGCCACCGGTGCGCCAAAGAGTGCCCGCCCCAGGCCATCCTCGAACAGCCCATCGTCCATGCCAACGGACGGGTGACCTGCACAGAGACTGACAAGTGCTTTCCATACTTTGCGCAAAACTATGGCTGTTCGATTTGTATCCGGGTCTGCCCCTTTCAGGAACAGGACTATGCCACGCTGAAAAGCCATATCTCCAAAAGACAGCACCGCGTCACCGATTGAGACGCGGTGCTGCTTGGCCTGCCACCCTGAGAGGCAGCGTACTCTTGCCTTTCGCCTGTTGCCGCAAGCGGCAGGTAGTTTGTCCCGCCGAGATCCAGTTATGAACCCTCCTTGGCCCAGATGTGCCGGAGGGTTTATAACTGGATCTCGATTTGTGCGCGGCAAGCAGTGTCTACTGTGCCCAGGCGAAAGGCAGAAGGATGACCTCTCCCAAGTTAAAAATCCGCTCTGTCTTGACATTGGTTCCAAATCAGTGTATAATAAGTCCGTAATTAGTTTTTCCCTTTGATTAATTAATTCAGTCCGGTTGACCGGATTGAAGGCGCCTCCTGATTTCACCTGGCGATTCAGGGCGCAGCACGCAAGTTCAATCCCCTCCAGCGCCCCTCGAAAACCGAATCGTGCCACAGAACTGGGCCGTGTTTAGCAGTCTATGTTGAGGGCGGCAGGATCATGACCAACCGACAGGCACTTGTCATCGGCGGCAATGTCAGTACGGTCAAATCGCACAACCTGAGGGCGGTGCTCCTCATGTTGCGCCAGCATGAGCCGACCTCGCGCACCCGCCTGGCCGAACTTTCCGGCCTCTCGACCACCACCATCACCAACCTCACCGCCGAACTGCTGGAGCAAGGCATTGTCGCCGAAGACGGACCGGTGATGGCGCAACGACGAGGGGTAGGCCGTCCTCGGACATTGCTGCGGCTGGTCCCCAACGCTCGTTACGCCGTGGGCATTCACATCGGTGTGGGCCAGATCCGGATCATCCTGACCGATCTGCATGCGAACCTCTTGAACCCGGTCTCCCTGGCCCATCCGCTCGAAAAACCCCCTGAACAAGTCCTGCGTGATACGGCGGCCCTGGTGCGTGAAGCCATCGCTCAGAGCGGCATAAATCCACAGGCCGTGATCGGGGTGGGGATCGGCGCCTCGGGCCTGGTCAACCCGCTCACCGGGGTCAATGTGGTGGCGCCCAACCTGGGCTGGCGCGATCTGCCCATTCGCGATTGGTTTACCGAGTGGCTGGGGCTGCCGGTCTGCGTGGACAACAACGCCCGTGCCATGGCCCTGGGCGAGGCCATGTTTGGGGCCGGCCGGGACGTGCGCACCCTGGCGTTTGTATACGCCCGCATCGGCGTGGGCGCGGGTATCGTGGTGGACAACCAGTTGTACCGGGGCAGCGCAGCCGGCGCCGGCGAGATCGGTCATACCACGATCATCCCCAACGGCGGGAGCCCGTGTCGCTGCGGCAACAGCGGATGCCTGGAAACCCTGGTGTCAGAGCCGGCGATCGTGCGCCTGGCAGAAGAACTGGCGGCGCAGAACCCCCAAGGACTCTTGGCTGAACATCTGCAGAACGGATCGGGAACGTCCATCGAACGGGTCTTTGCGGCGGCGCGCGCTGGCGATACAGCCACTGTGACTATGCTCGACGAACGGGCGTGCTACCTGGGCATCGCCCTGGCGAATCTGGTGAACGTCCTGAACCCCGACCTGATCGTGCTGGGAGGTATCTGCGTCCAGGGGGCCGACCTCCTGTTGCCGACCATCGAGGCGACGATCCACCAGCGGGCCTTTGCCAACCTGGGCGAACAGGTACGCGTGCAAACGGCCAGCTTTGGCCCCCACACCGGCGCGGTCGGGGCCGCTGCCCTGGCTCTGAACACCTTTTTCTACCAGCAGCCTGACCGTTTCTTGGCGGTGACGGTATGACAACAGCCAACGAACTGACCCTGGGCCTGGTCCCGCTGGCCCGGACCACGTTTGACATTCCCCTGGCAACGGACGTCCTGGCCCAGGTTCGATCTCGTCTGGCCGGGGCCGGCTTGACGCTGACCGGCCCGGCGTCGCTGATCACCACGCTGGATGAGGCTCAAGACGCAGCCCGAGAGCTGGCTACCAGCCCGCCTGATCTGCTGCTAGTCTTGCAGGCCACTTTTGCCAACAGCACGATGGTGATGAGCCTGGCCGAGTTGGTGGACGCCCCTCTGCTCCTGTGGGCCATCCCGGAGGACCGCACGGGCGGCCGGCTGCGACTAAATTCCCTGTGCGGCGTCAACCTGGGCACGCATGCCCTGAAGCGGGCCGGGCACCCCTATCATCACCTCTACGCGCCTCCAGACGACGACCAGGCCTTGAAAACGATACGCACGCTGGCCCTCGCCGGCCGGGTCGCCCGGCGGCTGCGGCAAGCCCGAATCGGACGCATCGGCGAGAACCCGGCAGGCTTTGAACCCTGCTCGCTGGACCGGGAGGTGTTGCAGGCCCGGTTTGGCCTCGACATCGTCCAGGTGACGCTGCCGGCCCTCTTTCAGAGCGTTCGGGCCGTGGATCCGCACGAGATCGACGAGAGCCTGGCGAATCTGGGCGGGCGGGTGGATGGCCTGGCCGAGTTGGATCAATCCGCGCTGCACGGGACCCTGGGCACCTATCGGGCGCTGCGCCAACTGGCGGCGCGGGAAAAGCTGGACGGACTGGCCGTGCGCTGCTGGCCCGAGTTTTTCACCGAGCTGGGCTGCGCCGCCTGTGGGGCCATGTCCATGCTGAGCGATGAGCAGACGCCGTGCAGTTGCGAGGCCGACGTCAACGGCACGATCACCCAGCTCATCCTCCAGTGGATCAGCGGCGAGCCGGCCTTTGGCACCGACCTGGTGTCTGTGGATGTGGCCGAGGACGTGACCGTGCTATGGCACTGCGGGTTGGCCCCCCTGACTATGGCCGATCCGACCGTCCGGCCCCGGGGCACGATCCACTCCAACCGCCGCTTGCCTCTACTGATGGAGTTTCCGCTCAAACCCGGCCGGGTGACCCTGGCCCGGCTGAGCGAGTCTGCGAGTGGCTATCGCCTGGTCGTGGGAAGCGGTGAGATGATACGGGCGCCGCTGAGCTTTTCGGGCACCTCGGGCGTCCTGCGCTTTGACCGGCCGGCGGCTCAGGTACTCGACACCATCTTGGGCGAGGGGTTGGAGCATCACCTCTCATTAACATATGGGGACCACGGGCCGGCCTTGCTGGCCCTGGCCGCGATGCTGGATTTACCGGTTTTGCGACTATAGCCCGGCGCGCTCGAGCGCGCAGAAAGGAGGTGGGCCGCTCAGACAATCAACCGTGAGGTGACGATTGTAAACCATGTGACCTGTCTCCCCGCCGAACGGGGAGGCGAAACCTATCACTTTTTCTCAAGGAGGAGAACCCCATGAAGTACCGCACCCTTTTCGTGTTCCTCGTCGTCGTACTGATGTTGGCCGTCCAGTGCCCCGCGCCGGCCACGCCCACGGTGGTGCCCCCGCCACCGCCGACCAAAGCGCCAGAACCCACCAAGGCGCCCGAGCCCACCAAGGTCCCCGAGGCCACCAAGGTTCCCGAACCCGTCGAGTTGCGCATGATGTGGTACAACGACGGCAACGAAGGCGATGTCATGCGTGGCCTGTTGGACAAGTTCGAAGCCGCCAACCCGGGCATCACAGTCATCATGGACACGGTGGCCTACAAAGACCTGCACAACATCCTGCAGGGTCAGGTAGAGGCAGGTACCGCCCCGGACATGGCCCGCGTTACCGATGTGGCGCGCTTTGCCGGCTACTATCTGGATATGCGTCCCCACATGGCAAACGCAGACGCGTGGGCCGCCGACTGGCCGCCGGCCGTGTTGCAGTCCATGCGCAAGGCGGAAGACAAGACCAGCCTGAGCGGTTTCCCCACCCAGTTCACCATCACTGGCCCCTTTATCAACCGCACCCTGTTCGAGCAGGCCAATGTGCCTGTCCCCAGCGATACCAAGGACAACGTGACCTGGGACGAGTGGGTGGAGGCCGCCAAGCAGGTCGCCAAGGCCACCGAGACGCCCTATGCTGTGGCCATCGACCGCACCGGCCATCGCTTCTGGGGGCCGTCACTGAGCAACTGCGCCACGTACATCCAGCCGGACGGTACGTTCAAGGTCGATACCCCGGGCTTTCGCAAGACCGCCGAGATGATCATTGGCTGGCACACAGACAAGATCACCCCGTTGGAGGTCTGGGCCGGTGGTGGCGGCGGCTATGCCGCGGCCAACGAGTTCTTTGTCAACGGCCAGTTGGTACTCTATATGTCTGGCAGTTGGCAGGTGGGCCAGTTCTCCAAGCTCATCGGCGACAACTTTGACTGGGAAGTGATCCCGAACCCCTCCGGCGACTGCGGCGCGACCGGCATCCCCGGCGGCGCCGTGCTGGTGGCGTTTGGGTCCACCAAGCACCCGGCCGAAGTGACCAAAGTGATGGAGTACCTCAGCTCCGATGACGTGCTGGGCGAGTTCTCGGCCCAGTCGCTCTTTATCCCCGGCAAGCTCTCCCTGGCCAAGAAGGGCATCAAGTACCCCAGCAACGACAAGGCGTTGAATGTCTTCCTGGCCGAGATCCCCAAGCTGATGCCGGAGGCCTATGCCCTACAGTATAATCCGTTGACCTTTGTGCTCAACACCGAGATCCGCGACCGCCTGAGCCAGGTCATTGCCGGCGAGATCACGCTGGATGAGGCTATCATCAAGATCCAGCAAAAGATGGACGAGGCGACGGCCGGTAGTTAGGGTCTGCTGCGTCTCGTGATTCGCTATCCGTAACCCAGGCTATTGGCGTTGCCTCAGCGTGCGCGTGGCGCGCCGATAGCCTGGGTCTTTTGCATCGAGGAGGGACGAGCCATGAGTACTTCCGATTCTCCCCGTCGCCCGATGAGAACGTCTATCAGCGGTTTCCTATTCAGGCCGGTCGAATGGGTACTGGGCCTGGCAGACCTGATCATCCTGCCCATCCAGAACATCATCGGCACACAGCGGATGGCCTATTTCTTTATCTTGCCCAACCTCCTGATCTTCAGCGTTTTCATCTTGCTCCCCATGCTGCTCAATTTCTACTATGGCTTTACCAGCGGCGACTCGATCCTGCTGGAGAACCGGCCCTTTGTGGGTACCAGCAACCTGGAGAGCCTGCTGTATTGTACCGATTACCTGGACCTGAACTCGTGCAGCCGGGACCTGTTCTGGCGCAGCGTGTCCAACACCGCCGGCTTTGTGGTGGGGCAGGTGATCGCGATGGTGGGAATCTCGCTGATCACGGCCCTGGTGCTGAACCGCAAGATCGTGGGGCGGGGGTTCTTTCGCAGCGTCTTTTTCTACCCGGTCCTGCTCTCTCCGGTGGTAGTGGCCCTGATCTGGAAGTGGATCCTGCAGCACGAGTATGGGCTGCTGAACGCGCTAATTGTCAATGTGGGCCTGGAAAAGATACCCTTCTTACTGGACGCGAACTGGGCCCGGTTCTGGGTGATCGCCGTCAGCGTGTGGGCGCAGATGGGATTCTATACACTGATCCTGCTGGCCGGCCTACAAGGGATCCCCACTACCCTGTACGAGGCCGCGCGCATGGACGGGGCCAACGCCTGGCAGACTCTTCGGTCCATCACGCTGCCCCTGCTGATGCCGACGATGACGGTGGTGCTGGTGCTGTCGGTGATCCGGGCCGTGCAGGTGTTTGACCAGGTGTACGTGCTGACCAATGGCGGCCCGGGCACGGCGACCCTGTACATCGTCCAGTACATCTATCGTACCGGCTTTGAGCACCGCGAATATGGCATGGCCGCCGCCGCCTCGCTGGTGCTGGCCGCCGCCTTGTTGGTGCTGACCGCCGGTCAGCTCCTTCTCGACCGCCGGCAGGATGTCGGCTAACCGGACCGCGCACAAGGAGGTGTTTCCATGACTACCCTTTCGAGCAAATCGACTGCGCGGCAGCAACCGGGCGGCATCCTGGGTTTCCTGACCCGGCGGCGGGGCGGCACCTGGCTCACGCTCAGCGATGTGGCGACCTATCTATACCTGCTGCTGGGCACGGTGGTGATGTTTGGCCCGGTGCTGTGGCTCGTCCTGTCGTCGTTCAAGCCCATCGAGGGCCTGTACGAGTTCCCGCCCTCTTTCCTGCCCACCCGGCGCGAATCGGTGGTGGTGGAGGGCTATGACAAGCCATTGGAGCTCTATGACATCACATTCGAGGACGGCACGGTACGGCGACTGGCCCAGGTTTCGCGAGTGGGGCTGGAGGCGCGCATGATCGACCCGGCCAACCCCGCCGGGGACATCATCAAGGTCAAGATCTCGCAGCGCACGCCGGTCCGCTCCGTCTACTTTGACCTGAGCAATTATACCGAGGCCATCGCCAAGTTCCCCTTTATGACCTACCTGAACAACAGCCTCATCGTCACCATCACGGCAACGGCGTTGACCCTGCTCATCAACAGCATGGCCGCCTTTGCCCTGAGCAAGTATCAGTTCCGGGGGCGCGACATCACGTTCATGGTCATCATCAGCACGCTCATGGTGCCGGTGTCCGTGATCCTGATCCCGGCGTTTCTGGTGCTGGCCAAGGTGGGCTGGGTCAACAGCCTGTGGGGGCTCATCGTCCCCGGGGCCGCCACGCCCACCGGCGTGTTCCTGCTGCGCCAGTACATGCTCACCATCCCGGACGAGCTGCTGGACTCGGCGCGTATCGACGGGGCCAGCGAGTGGCGCATCTACTGGCAGATCATCCTGCCGCTGGCCGCGCCGGCCCTGGCCGTGCTGGCCATCTTTTCGGTGATGTGGCGTTGGAACGACTTTTTGTGGCCCCTGATCGTGGTCAGCAGATCCGAGTTGTTCACCTTGCAGGTGGGTCTGAACTCATTCCAGGGTGAGCTGAACGTCCAGTGGAACTATATCCTGGCGATGACGGTGCTGACCCTGCTGCCCATCACGCTGGTGTTTGCGCTTCTGGAGCGGTATATCTCGACCGGCATCGCAACGACCGGGATGAAATAAAGAGGAGGAGGAGGTACACATGAAACTGGATTATCGGAAAACCGCCCTGATCGGGTTCGGGCTGTTCTCCGCCAACATCATTTGGGTCATCTATAATACCTACGTGCCCATCTTTCTCCAGGCCGGCGCACCGGCGTTCGATTCTCAGCTCGCCGTGCATACCTTTGGCTTTGGTCTCAGCGCCACCATCACGGGCGTGATCATGACCCTGGACAACGTGGCGGCGTTCTTTATCCAGCCCATCATGGGACCCATCAGCGACCGCACGTACACGCGCATTGGCCGGCGCATGCCATACATCATCGTCTGCGTGCCTATCGCGGTCCTGGCCTTTGCGCTGATCCCCCTGGCGCCCATGCTGATCCCGGCGCCATTGAACGGCCAGGTAGACCAACTCGGCGGCTTGTTCGCGTTCTTTATCGTCGCCATTGGCGTGACGTTGCTGGCAATGGCCGTGTTCCGCACGCCGCTCCTGGCGCTGATGCCGGACCTGGTGCCCTCACCGTTGCGCTCGCAAGCCAACGCCGTAATCAACCTCATGGGGGGCATCGGCGGGATCGTCGCCTTTCTCATCGGCGGGATGCTCTATGGCATCTACCGGCCGCTGCCTTTCTGGGTCGCCGGGGTGGTCATCCTGTTGGCCGTCGGTATCCTCTTTTGGAAAGTCAAGGAACCCCGCAAGCTGGTCGAGTCTGCAGCCGAGCACGAAAAGGGGGTACGGGACATCCTGCGGGGCCTGCGAGACATCCCCCGCGAGAACGCCGCCAGCCTGGCACTGCTGATCCTGACCATCTTTTTCTACATGATGGGATTCAACGCCATCGAGACCTTTTTCAGTTCCTACGGCGTGGCGACCCTCGGCGTGAACGAAGCCACGGCCGGCATGATGCTCAGTGCAGCTTATATCTCGTTCATCATCTTTGCCTTGCCCAGCGGTTGGCTCGCCACGCGCATCGGGCGCAAGCGCACCATGATGCTGGGCGAGCTGCTGTTCGCCGGCTTGCTGCTCGTGGGCTTTTTCGTGCCGAACGCACCGGTTATCGTCGCGCTGCTGGCCCTGGCCGGCATTGCCTGGGCGATGATCAACATCAACAGTCTGCCCATGGTCGTGGACATCTCGCCCACGGATGAGGTGATGGGCACCTACACCGGGCTGTACTTTGTCGCGGCCACGCTGGCCGCCGTGTTGGGACCGATCGTGAACGGCTGGATCATCGACCTGACCGGCCGCAACTATAACATGATCTTTTTGGTCACGCCGGTCTTTTTCGTGCTGGCCTTCTTGTGCATGTTGGGCGTGACCAAGGGTGAAGCCAAAAGCTCCACCGCTTAGAACGTGGGAAAGGGACCAGATGAGACAAAAAGTGCTGGCTGTATACCCTCACCGGTGCACAGGCTGCCGGCTCTGCGAACAGTGGTGCTCGTGGCAGCACCACGGCGCGGTGAACCCGGCGCGATCCCGGGTCACCGTCCACCGGAACCACCACCGGCATCTGAACATCCCGGTGACGTGTTCCCAGTGCGTCAAGGCCCCCTGCGTGGCCGTGTGCCCGGAAAACGCCATCACCCGCGACCCGGCCACCGGCGGGCTGCTGCTGGACGCCGACAAGTGCATCGGATGCCGGCTGTGCCTGGAGATCTGCCCGCGCGGCTGCATCAAGATGGACGCGGGCGCCGGCGTGCCTCTGTTGTGCGACCTGTGCGGCGGGGACCCGCAGTGCGTCGAGCACTGTCCGGAGGGAGCCATTCTGTATCTGGAACTGGACCAGGTGGACCAGGGGTATCGGGTACATCGCCTGGCCGAAGCGGAGGAGGCATCGCCATGACTGAGGATTTAGGCGGCCTCGCCGGCCGCATCCTGCGGGTGAACCTGACACGCGGCGAGGTGCAGCCCGAGCCGACGCCGCGCGCGCTGTTCGAGCGGTTCCTGGGCGGGCGCGGCGTGGGGGCGCACCTGCTCTTTCACGAACTGGCGCGCGACACTGACCCGCTGGGGCCGGACAACAAGCTCATCTTTTTGACCGGCCCGCTGGAGGGCACGCTGGCCCCAGGCGCGAACAAGATCACGGTCACGTTCCGCTCGCCGCTCACGAACACGTACTCGTTCTCGTTGTGTGGGGGACACCTGGCGCCCGAGTTGAAATTCGCCGGGTATGACGGCGTGATCGTGGAGGGGCAATCGGAGCGGCCGGTGTACCTGTGGATCGACAACGACCGCGCCGAGTTGCGCGACGCCGGGCACCTGTGGGGCAAGCTCACCCACGACACCGAGGATGCCATTCGCGCCGAACTGCGAGACCCGGCGGTGCGCGTGGCTGTCATCGGCCCGGCCGGCGAAAAACTGGTGCGCTTTGCCTGCATCCAGACCGACTATCATCGCGAATTTGGGCGCGGCGGGGCGGGCGCAGTCATGGGCGCCAAAAAGTTGAAGGCCATCGCCGTGCGCGGCACCGGCCAGGTAAACGTGGCCGACCCGGCCGGCCTGGCGCGGCTGGCAGAGGCCATCTATGCCGCGCTGGCCGAGCACCCCAAGGCCCAGGCCCGGCGGCAGTACGGCACGCCCGAGATGGTGGAAGGCGTCAATGCCCTGGGCTACTGGGCCACGCGCAATTTCACCACTGGCTATTTTGAGGGCGCAGACAAACTCAAGGGCGTGCGGCTCAAGGAACAGGTCTATGTCGGCGACAACTCGTGTTATGGCTGCCCGGTGGCCTGCGGCAAGATCTCACCGGTGATGGCTGGACCATTCGCCGGGGCTGCCATCGAGGGGTCCGAGTTCGAGACCATCGGTCTGCTGGGAGCCAACTGCGGCGTCGCGGACCCGGCAGCCATCGTGGCGGCAACCGCCATCTGTGACGCCTACGGGTTCGATACCATGTCCGCCGGCGCCGTCGTCTCGATGGCCATGGAGTGCTACGAGCGCGGCCTCATTGGCCCGGCGGACACCGGCGGCATTGACCTGCGCTTTGGCAACGGCGAGGCATTGATCGCGATGGTGCAGGCCATCGCCGAACGCCAGGGTCTGGGCAGCCTGCTGGCCGAAGGCTCCCGGCGGGCCGCGCAGGAGCTGGGCGCGCCAGAACTGGCCATGCAGGTCAAGGGGCAAGAGCTGGCGACCTACGAGCCGCGCGGCGTGGTGGGCATGGGGCTGTCCTACGCCGTCTCGCCCAAGGGCGGGCACCACATGATTGCCCCCACCATGGGCGCCGAGAGCGCCGGCGACCCGGCCCGGCGGCTGCGGCCCGACGGCAAGGCCAAGCTGGTCCGGGACACCCAATTGATCATGGCCGTGGTGGACTCGCTGGCCCTGTGCTCCTCCATGCGCTTTGTGCTGGGCCTGGACGACGTGCTGGCGCTCTATCGAGCCGTGACCGGTCACGCCCTCGACGAGTCGGCCGCGCTGCGGGCCGCCGAGCAGATCACCAACCTCGAACGGCTGTTCAACGTGCGCGAGGGGTTCCGTCGACGGGACGACACGCTGCCCCGGCGCTTGCTGGAGGAACCCATGCCCACCGGTCCCAGCGCTGGCAACGTGGTCCCCCTCGCCGTCATGCTCGATGAATACTATGCCTTGATGGGCTGGGACGATGACGGCGTGCCCACCTCGGAACGGGCGCAGCAACTAGAACTGGACGCAGAATGGCAGCAAGCCATTGCAGAGCGTGAGTGACTACAAAAACCACCAAGGACACGAAGGAACACCAAGGTTCCTTTCGTGACCATACAGCCTTCGTGTCCTTTGTGGTGAAAAACAGCGATGCGGTAACATGTCAAGTGCGTGAACAAGGCGCTGGAGCGCGTTTCGCGGACGCCCGGAACTAGACCTGCTATGGACTCGTTTTTTTTCGTAGCAAGCCGGGGATCGCGCTATAGCTGGGCTTGTTGAGCCCAGATGGTGCGCGCAATAGTCGGTCAGCACCTCCGGGGCTGATACACCTGGTTGGTCGTCAGCAGCCGCACGACCAGGCGGACCAGCTTGCGGGCGGTCAGGACGAGAGCCCGTTTGTGTTGGTGCTTGCGCACTTCGTCATGTTTGCGGTTGTAGTAGGCAGTGTACTCGGCGTCGCATCGTCGCACCGAGTTGGCGGCCTCACAGAAGTAGATGTTCTAAATCGCGTCAAGTACTGACTCCTCCGAAGATACTCAGATCGGAATGACTGATACCGCGCGTTCTGTAACAAACATGGCCTTGAGCGGCCAGGAAAGGAGCAGCAGACCCGCACGATACAGCGCCGCGACGCTACTCGCGACCACCTTGGCCATCTCTGGCCCTTGCTGGACTACCTGACGGGCTCGCTGGGCCTGCTGATAGCGCCAGAGGCGCCGGATATTGGCCATGGCGCTAGAAGCGGTCAGCATCAGGCCCAGGCGGCCCTGGCCGCGTACGGGTGCTTTGCCCCCTGGGAAGGGATGTTTGACAGAGCGCACGGTAGCTTCCACGGCGGGGCGCAGTTGTTTGTCGCCGCGGCGTTGTTGCTGCATCCGGTGGCGATTTTCAGCCACCGTAATCTGACGTTCCTGCAAGTAGAGGGCAAAGCAGCCC
>JAHJIN010000332.1 GCA_018823415.1 Chloroflexota bacterium
CATCACCCATCCCTGGCGCACCATCCAGCACGCGGCAGACACGCTGGTGCCCGGCGACACGGTTTACATCCGGGCCGGGGCGTACCACGAGCGCGTGGTGCCCCAGCATTCGGGAAGTGCCGGCCAGACCATTAGCTACGCCGCGTATCCGGGTGAGATGGCTATCATAGACGGAACGGGCGTGGTCGTGCCGGAATATAGCGGGCTGTTCGACCTTGCGGGGCGAGATTACATCCGCGTGTCGGGCTTATGGGTGATCCACTCGGAGTATTACGGTATCGTCGCCGAAAATTCCAGCCACGTCACCATCGAGTACAACTATACCTATGACACCTACTCGTCCGGCATCTCTTCGTGGGGCAGCAACAGCGTCATCGTGGACGGCAACGAGGTGGTCGGGGCCTGCACCGGCCCCTGGCAAGAGCATATTTCCATCAGCAACACCGACACCTTTGAGGTGCGCTACAACCGCATCCACGATGTCATGTCTGGGACGGAGGGCAAAGAGGGACTGTCCGTCAAAGACGCTTCATCCCATGGCAAGGTGTACGGCAATCACGTGTACAACCTGAACCACGTGGGCATCTATGTGGATGCCGAGGCCGAGCATTTGTTCGACATCGAAGTGTATCAGAACGTCGTTCACGACATTGATGCGATGGGCTTGGCCCTGGCTTCGGAGCAGGGCGGGCTGTTGGAAAACATCCGCCTGTACAACAACATCGCCTACCATAACCTGGTGGGCCTGTGGCTGTCGGCCTGTTGCATTGCGACGCACCCGTTCCAGGACATCACCATCGTCAACAACACCTGGGCCTACAATGGGCGGGATGGCTGGGGCGGGGGGATCGGCATCGAGAACCCGCAGGTGCAGCATGTGGTGATCCGAAACAACATCTGCAGCCAGAATACCTATTCGCAGATGGCCGCCGACCCCAGCATTTTGCCCGAGTTGACGGTGGATCACAACCTGACTGACGGGGATCGTGACCCCGAGTTCGAGTTCTATGGCGTGGGCGACCTGGTTGACGTGTCGCCCACGTTCGTGAATCCATTGCTGAGCAACTATCATCTGCTGGCTGGCTCGCCGGCTATCGACCACGGTTCCGCCGTGGTCGCGCCGGGAGCCGATTTTGACGGGCAGGCCCGGCCCTACGGTGCCGGCTACGACATCGGGGCCGACGAGTACGTGCCGCTCACGAATTTCGTCTACCTACCGATCACGTTCAAGAACTGTGCTTCAACAACGAGGTGATACGTTATGAGTGACGGCGTGGGCGACAAAAAAGGGGCGGATCAGCACGCGGGTCTGCGGCGCGAGGTGCGCGAATAGGTGGCGGTCCACCTGCGCCAGCAGAACCAGACTGGATGGCGTGGCGGCGAGTTCTGGTGTACGCCCCAACCCGGGCCTGGTAGCAGTCTCCCACGCCGGTGGCATACGCGGAGGAGTGCACCATCGCTCGGCCGGGGAACTGTCAGTTGGTGCCGTGCGACTAGCCACGGGATTCGCTTGCCGAATGCGGACTGAGCGACTGACCATGCGTCAACTGCCCAGGTTTCTACTTCTTCCTCAGATTCATCCAGTGGCGGCCAGCTGCATCCCTCCCCCAGCCCCACACTCGATCGGTCCAACGCCCGCTTTGCGTGCGCCGCCTCCACCGACGGTTTCAAGTAGCGCGCCGGCGTCTCGATGCGGCTGTGGCCCAGTGGCGCGGAACCTGGCGGTACCGGCTCCCTTGGCCAGCGCACCACGCGCGCGCATGACCCGCTCATTGATTCTGCGTGGCCAGTTCAGTCGTCTGCCAGCCACGCGCTCAGCCCGTTCGCCGCGGCCTCCGGCGAGGGTTTCAAATAGCGCGCCGTGGTCTCGATGCGGCTGTGGCCCAAGCCGCAGGTCGTGACCACTGATTTCCAGGGTGGCCGTGGCATAGGTGTCCCTCGCTACGCTGTAGGAGGCTGCGCACTGCCGGAGCACGTGGGGCGTCACATCGCCCAACTGGGCCACGCGGCGTATTTCTTGATCAGGTCCCACACCGGGCACTGGTTCCGTTGGGTGGGATTCCCACGAGCCGCCGATTGCGCACAACGCCGGGGCCTCCACGGCAAGGCCCTGGCGTTGTGCCGTGGCAGGGGCCTGCGGCAAATCGGGGCTATGGGGCGTTACCGCCGGGCGTCCACCCGCTACGCGGTGGACGCGGCACCTCGCCCGCCGCGCAACGGGCGGGCGACCAGCGTCGCAGACGCTCTCCCGGCGCGATTTCAATCGCCAGCCAACTCGGGGGAAGCGGAATCGACTTTTTGGAGATAGACAGCGCCCAGACGGTGCTCTAAACAGTCCATGGGTTACTCACCTCGATGTCCCCGGTCCACATCAGTAGTTCCGCCAGACCAGGGGCAGATACAAGGTCCACGGAATCTCGGTGCGGTAGGTCATCCCGCCGACGAGGTCGCCCTCGATGCGCTCGGATACGTGCAGCGCGAACTCGGCGGCCGGGGGACCGATCAGATACAGCCGGGCTGGCTGCGCCTCGCGCACGCCCAGGGGCAGCCCCACGACGGTGGCCGAGATGGGATGCGTGACCGCGATGCGCGTGGTGCCCGCGATGACCGCGCCGCCCTCTACCGTGCCGCCCGCTGCCTGCCAACGGGCGAACAGGTCCTGGCCGAACTCGAGCTCCAGGGTACCGGTGGCCGGAAAGGTCCCCCGCTCCACGATGACGTCTGCTGCGGCTGGCAGGTCACGCACGTTGACCACTTGGAACAGCACATCAGCCTGCCCGGTCTGCGCCAGGGCGCGCAGCCCGCCACCGCCCAACTCCACCACCTCCACGTTGCGCTGGGCGATGTTGTTGTCCCAGGGCACGTCGCACTCGTGGGTCACCGGGTCCTGGCTGGACCAGAAGCGGGAAAAGAGACAGGTGTGGCCGGCGACCGGCGGCACCCAGGTGGTCTTGACCCACGTGCTCTGCCCCGGCCCCACCGGCCCCACCGGGATGGGCGTGGGATTGATGAGCGTCCAACTGCCGCAGATGATGGCCGCCGCCGGCGCGTGCCAGTAGACGTTGACATAGCCGTCGGAGATAGTGGCATTGCCGATGTTGCGCACCTGGACGTAGACCGTGTTGGTCTGGCCCAGGATGGGGTCCTGGTGGCGGCGGATGCCGTCGTCCTGGTGGCGAACAATGATGTCCGGGCTCTGCCACCACTGGCTGGTGGGGACGGCACCAATGTCGGTGGGCTGGTCCTTGGTATAGGCGTCGTAAAAGGCCACATCGGTGACGGTCACGACCTGCGTCTGCTGGTCGTTGCTGGGGTCCCCGTCGCCAGGCAGTTCGGTGGTGAACTCGCAGGTGTAGGTGCCGGCCGCCGGCGGCGTCCAGGCTGGAAAGACGACCACCGAGGTGGCAAAGGGCGAAAGGCTGGCGCTGGTCTGGGTCTGGTTGTACAGCACGGTGCTGCCCTGCAGGATGCGACAGCGGACCGGCACGTTGGTCTCGGCACTGGAGCCGGCGTTGCGCACCTTGGCCGTGGGGGTGAGCGGCCCGATCAGGGCGGTGGACTTGGGTTGGAGGATGGATTGCACCGCCATATCGTGGGTCTGGAAGAAGAGCTGCACTTTCTCCATCTGGGTGGCGTCCAGTCCCCAGGAGGGGATCACCAGCCCCAGCACGCTTCCCCCCTTGACATAGACCGCGCCGTCGTAAAAGAGATTGATGAAGGGGGCGTCGTCCTGCACCTGCGTCTCAATGCTCTCGTACAGCGCCTGGCGCGCGGTCGGGTCGAGCGCGGACGCGCTCTGATCCAGCCAGGTGTCCACCTGGGCGTTGCCATAGTTGGTATGAGCGGCGGGGCTGCCCGTGTGGAACAAGGGATCCAGAAAGTTGTAGGGATCGGGGTAGTCGGCGATCCAGCCCAGGCGGTACATGGGGTACAGGTCGAGGTGGTTGAGGTACTCTGACCAGTCGGTGTGGCTGATGACTACCGTAGCCCCCAGCCCGCTGCCGCCGATGTCACGGAAATCGCCAGCCACGGCGTTGGTCACGGCCTCGTGACGCGGGTTGGTGCTGTACCATAGCTCAATAGTCAGATCGGTGCCCGCGCCGTCGTCCAGGATGCCATCCAGGTTGGTGTCCGTCCAGCCAGCCTGGGCCAGCAGGC
>JAHJIN010000333.1 GCA_018823415.1 Chloroflexota bacterium
CTTCAGGGTGCAACTCGGAGCGCAGCGGAGAGTTGTCCGCGCTGTCCCCAGCCCGGGGGGCGAGTTTTGCTCCCTAATTTCCGGCTCACATTTGTCTCACAATGCTTGACACATTCCGCTCGCCGTAAGTCTGGATGACATCGCCTAGTTTGAAGGATACAGGGAGATAAGGCTCGACAACATAGACCGGACTGGAAGGTATCTGAGCGTGGAAAAGGGCTTGTCCTCCTTGTTCGTCTTCCGTGCCTACCCAACTCCATACCACCAACCCCATTTCAGGGTTCGGCACAGGGAGTGTGGTCGCGTTTGCTCGGGCGATGACAGGACTACGGCTCAGAATCTCTACCGCTTCCTCGGCCGTTGTCTGTCCAGGCGTGATCCCCTCCCAGCACGGCGGGCGGCAGGGGATGCCTTTCAGCCAGCGGGTGGGCCAGTCTGCCGGTGGCGGGGGCTTGGGCGAGGGGATGGGCGACGGGGCAGAGGGGGGTGGGACCGGCGTGGGTGTGCCGGGCGGCGCCGGCTGGGACACGCAAGCGCCCAGGGCGATGGTCGCCAGGACCAGCAGGATGGCGTATGTTCGCGAAATGATGGGGGCCATAGCCTTCACCCGATCAACCGTCCAGCCTGATAACGAGCGAGTTACTCAAGGACAAGGATTGCCGCGCTCATCCCGGCAATAGAAATCATAGTCCTTCATGCCTTGCCACGGAATGCCCCATCTTGAAATGCTGGTTTCCTTAATAGCGGCCCGTAATCCTTCATCATTGAGGGCAAAAAAGCTCACATGAAAAGGCGTGTCTTCATTCAAGATTGGTTTGCCCTCATGCAGTACTTCAAAGAGTATAAACCCCTGAAGACGATAGAGGATGCTGAGAGAATAGTCTATACCGTCATCGTCAGGGCGAGAAGTGACTATTGCTGCAACGTGGCTGGGTTCCCCGTAGGCCTGGATGATATCCCCAAGCTTGAACGATGTAGGCAAGTAAGGATGGATGATATAAATAGGATTGTCTGTCGTCTGCGCGTGGAAAATGGCCTCCCCACCATCTTTCCCTCCTACCCAGGTCCATGTCACTATCCCCCGATCGGGCATTATGCGGGGAATGGAGATCTCGACTGTATCGATCACGGGGCTAGCACGCCAGATCTCGACTGCTTCTGCGGCTGTTGTCTCTCCCGGAATCATCCCCTCCCAACATGGAGGAGAGCAGGGAATACCCCTGAGCCAGCGGGTGGGCCAGTCTGCCGGGGGCGGGGACTTGGTGGGAGTAGGGGTTACACAGGCGCCAAGAACAATGGCCGCCAGGATCAGCAAAATGGCGCATCCGCGCGAGATGGTGTGTGACATGGCTTGCCCTCGCAGTGGGTGATGCTTTCTCTCTATATACAGGCCACAGCGTCGAATGGTTCACGATCCGGGCAGGAAAAAGCTCACCGTGGTGCCGGGGGTCGCGCCTGGGCTAACCACATGTTGGAAATCACCTTTGATCCCCAGACGGGCGAATTGGTCTGCCTGGCGGAGGATGGTCAGCAAGAAATCCGGTGCCCGATTCAAGGGCTCACCAAGTCCGATCTGATGGGTGAGCTGAACTTCCTGGTAGCCCAACCAGCGTATCAACTGGCCTTACCTTTCTCGCCAGCTACATGGCGGGAGATGATGCTAGCCCATGGCTTGACCGGTACGACTTTGTGAGACTTTGCCCGGCACGACTTTACGAGACTCAACAAACCCTCCCGGGGTGCGAACATGGGCAATGCAAAGCGCCCTGATCCGGGCACCAGCGGCAATGATACTCCATTTCAACTAGAACGTCAACCAGGACTCGAGGCCAACCCTTATTGCGGGCCGGCCACGCGGTTGCGTAGCACGCCAATGCCCTGGACCTCGACCTCGACCGTCTGGTCCGGGACCACGGGGCCGACGCCGGCCGGCGTGCCGGTGAGCACCACATCGCCGGGTTCCAGGGTCATGATGTGCGAGATGAAACTGATCAGCGTGGGAATGTTGTAGATCATGAGACTGGTGCGGGAATCCTGGCGGATCTCGCCGGCGACCCGGGTGGTGATGCGCAGATCGCCCGGGTCCAGCTCGGTCTCGACCCACGGCCCCAGAGGACAGAACGTGTCATAGCCCTTGCCCCGGCTCCACGGGCCGCCGCCGCGCTTTTGCAGGTCACGGGCCGTCACGTCATTGGCGCAAGTATAGCCCCACACGACGCCGGCGGCCTCGGCCGGGGTGATGGCGTGGCAGCACCGGCCAATGATGGCAGCCAATTCGCCCTCATGGTCCACCCGCTCGCTGGCGGCGGGCCACACGATGGTCTCCTCCGGTCCAATGATGGCGCTGGGCGGCTTGAGAAAGATGATGGGCTCTTCCGGCACCTCGTTGCCCAGCTCGGCGGCGTGCGCGGCATAGTTGCGGCCCACGGCCACGATCTTGGTGGGCTGGCAGGGCGCCAGCAAGGTCACGCGGTCAAGGGGCTGCACGGGCGCGCCCGGGGCCACGTCCCCGTATAACGTGCCGACCAGGGCGTGCACCGTGTCGCCTACACGCAGTGTCCTGCGGACGACGACGCCCCAATCAACCTGATCCTGATAGCGATAACGAATGATGCGCATGAGAACCTCCGTGTGAGTCGTTTCAGGGTTGGCGCAGCGTGGCCCGGTACAGATTGATCCGGGCCTGGGGGTTGATGCGCCGCAAGGCTTCCAGGGCAGTCCGGGCATGAGCCCGGCCCGCGTCGGCGGCCCGAGGGCAGGGCGGCGGCGGGGGCGGCCAGTCGCACCGGGCGGCCAGTCGCACCAGTTCGCGTTCGGGGACGTAAAAAAGCGGCCGGATGATGGTAATGCGCCCGTCGAAAAGCTCGGTGCGGGGCTGGATGCTCGACACATGCCCCTGGCCGGCCAGGTTCATCAGGATGGTCTCGGCCACATCGTCGGCGTGATGGGCCAGGGCCAACTTGGCATAGCCTCGGGCGTCGGCGGCAAAGAACAGGGCCTTGCGCCGGTGCCGGGCGCAGCGAAAGCAGTTCATGGGCCGGGGCTCGTCCGCGGGCACGTCCATGGGTACCAGCGCGTACTCGATGTCGCGCGCCCGGAACCACGCGACCAGCGCCGCGCGCCAGGTTGGGTCATCGGCCGGATTGGCCGGGTCAAAGGCATGCAAGGCCAGCACATGATACTTTTCGCGCGACCAAGCCCGGCGCACGTCCAGCAGGTGCAACAATGCCACGCTATCCTTGCCGCCAGACACACCCACGGCAATGCGGTCGCCATCGGCAATGAGGCCGTGCTCGCGGATGGTTTTGTTGACCCGCTTGAGCACAAAATGGGTACGCCGGTGACACGGGGACGGTTCGTTCATGGCCGGCTCGGCTCGAAAGTTGAGAATGGATCAGCCAGGCCACGCAGGGCCGTCGGCAGACCGCCAGTGGCCTGGACGAGCACCTGGAACGTGTCACCCAGGCCGCCCGGTGCGGCCAATTGCCAGGCGGCGCGCCGGGCGCGGCCGGCCTGCGCCTCGTCATCGCTCCAGGCAGCGGCCCGTTCCAGAATGCCCAGGGCCAGCAGAAAACGCGACTGGGTGATGAGACCCAGGGTATGCAGGCCCAATTTGTCACCATGTTGCATCAACACCGTCCAGTTGACGTGGGTCGTGAGGTCTTGTTCACCCACAGCCTGATAGGGGTCAGTGTGGGCCGTGTGTTGACGATAAGCCATGAGCGAGCCCTGGGAGAATCGCCCGGCCCGCAGATCATTCACCTCATAGCCATAGTCGATGGTCAGCAGGAAGCCGCGCGCCAACAGCGCCGCCGCATCCTCCAGCCAACGCAAGGCCGCCAAGTTGACCTCGACCTCTTGCCGGTCGACTGGCGGCACACCCAATCCCGTCAGGTACGCGGCCAGGTCCGGCGTGCTGAACTCGCCCAGCACCTCCACCAACTCGCCGCCGTCCAGCGTGATCCAGACCTCGCGCCATTGGCCGGCCACACAGCGCAGACGATGGACCGGGAGCGCGTCCACAAACTCGTTCGAGAGCACACAGCCGACAATGGGGCAGGGAGCCACGTCGGACAGGGCGTGGAAACCTCTCCCCGGCCGTGCGTAGCCTCCCGCAGCGTAGCGAGGGGCTCCCCCACGAGGGGAGGGAGTACGAATGTCCACAAGCACGTAGTGCAGGGCGGCGTGGAAATCCGGCCAGCGTGCGGCCTCGGTCAGAATGTCGTCGGCCAGCAGGCCGGCCCCGGCCCCGCACTCGACCACGGTGAACGGCGCCGGCCGGTCTAGCAGCGCCCACATCTCGCGCAGTTGGGCAGCCAGTATGGCCCCAAAGAGCGGGTGTACGTGGACGCTAGTGTAGAAATCGCCGGCCCGGCCCAGCGTGCGCCCTGGTCCGGTGTAATAGGCCCGCGCCGCCAGCGCCATGAATTCGGCAAAGGGGATGGGGCCTCGCTGTTGGATATGAGCGCAGATGACTGACTCGGTCACTGGTTGCTTTTTGCCTGCAATCCTTGATCTATGGCTCCCAATAGCTCGGCGTGGAGCAGGCCGTTGGTCGCCACCAGGCTGGACAGGCCTGGTCGCCAGGACGCGCCGGCCACATCGGTCACGGTGCCGCCGGCCTCTGTCACCAGCAGGGAGCCGGCGGCCCAGTCCCACGGGTTGAGCCGGAACTCCCAGTAGCCGTCCAGTCGACCGGCGGCCACATAGGCCATGTCCAGCGCGGCGGCCCCACCCCGGCGCACGCCGCGTACCCGGGGCATCACGTGGTTGAACGGCCCCAGGTTGTTCTGCGGATTGGTGGCCCGATCATAGGGGAAGCCGGTGGCGACCAGCGACTCGCCCAGGCGTGCGGCAGTCGAGACGCGCAGGCGCCGGTCGTTGAGAAATGCACCCGCGCCGCGCTGCGTGGCGAACAGTTCGTCGCGCAGCGGGTCATAGGTCACGCCCAGCAGCACGGTATCGGCCTGGGCCAGGGCCATGACCACAGCCCACACCGGGTAGCCGTGGGCATAGTTGGTGGTGCCATCCAGCGGGTCGATCAGCCACGTATAGGCGCTGCCGTTCGCCTGTCCCGAGCCCTCTTCGGTCAGGATGGCGTGATCCGGAAACTGTTGGCGGATGCGGCCCACGATGAGCTGTTCCGAGGCCACATCGGCCTCTGTCACCAGGTCCACCGGCGAGCTTTTGCTGCGGATCACGTGGTGCTCGTGGTAGCGGTCGCGGAGGAGCTGGCCGGCCGCGCGGGCCGTCTCGATGGCGAAATCCAGCATGTCGGCTACCTTTGACGCTGGAACTTGATGACGGCGGTAAAGTGGATGGCGCGCCGGCAGTCTGCCAGTGAACCGCACAGTCCGGCGGCCATGAGAAGCTGATTGACGTCGTCCGAACGAAAAGCATTCAGGGCAAACGTCAGCGATGTCTGGCTTGTCACTGGACCCGACCCATCTGCCTCGACGATGATGCGATAGGCTCGGTCTGTGGTGAATGTAAACTGGGCCTTGCCCGACCCCTTGTCGCCGGACACCACCGCTTCATTCAACTCCAGGTCGCGAAAGACCACGCCGTCGATGGGGTTACCGGCCTTGTCCACGGCGTATAGCTCGATGTTAACAGCCATGAGGTTCGGTTCCTCTTCCCGGCTCTTGATCCGTTGCTCAACGATCATGTAATCAAAGGCCGGGGCCGGCGTGGGCGAAGGCGGGCGCGGCGTGGCGGTGGACTTGGGCCGGGTGGGGGCCACGGTGGGCGCAGTGGTGGCTGTCGGCTCGGGCGCGGGCGTGTCGGTGGGCGCGGCGGTAGCGGTCGGCTCGGCAATGGTGGGCGACGGCTCGGGTGCGGCGGTCGGCGCCAGGGCCTGGCCCCGGGGCGTGAACGTGGGCAACGGCGTGGGTGTGGGCCGAGGCACCAGCGTCGGCGTGGGCGAGTCGGCGGTACAGGCCGCCGCCAGGGCCAGCGACAGCAACAACAGGAACGCGGCGAGACGTGTGCGCATGTGATGCAACCTCCTCGCTTACGAGACCTCGTAAGCGAGGCAAGCATAGCATTAAGCGCACGCGCTGTCAAATGGACGTGGGTATGGCTGATCGGGTGCCTTGACAACTTTTAGTATACGGTGAATAATATACCCGGCCAATCGTCGAGTTTGCCAAAAGGTGTTCACCATGCCCCCTCACAGCCGCACCACGGTCATTGCCTGCGCCACCGTCATCGAAGAGATGCGGCCGCTGTTGCCCCCGGACGTCGCGCACCAGGTCCTCGACTTTGGCCTGCACGTCAACCCCGGCGAACTCCAACGCGCCCTGCAAGACCGCATCGACCAGGCCGGCGCCACGGCCGACGTGATCATCCTGGGCTATGGGCTGTGCTCGCAGGCGGTAATTGGCCTGCGGGCCACGCACTGCCAACTGGTGGTGCCCCGCGTCGATGACTGCATCGCCATCTTTTTGGGCTCTGGCGCGGCGTACCGGCGCCAGGTCCGGTCCGAGCCGGGCACCTATTACCTCACCAAGGGCTGGATCGAGGTGGGCGATAGTCCCTTTGCCGAATATGACCGTTGGGTGGAACAATACGGCCCGGCCAAGGCCGACTGGCTCATCGACCAGATGCTCAAGAACTATACCCGGCTGGCCCTGATCAATACCGGTCAGTACGAACTGGACCGCTACCGGGACTATGCCCGGCGCACCGCCGAGCGTTTC
>JAHJIN010000334.1 GCA_018823415.1 Chloroflexota bacterium
CCCAAGGGCTGTCGCTGCGGCGAGGTACTGCGCGGCGTGGTTCGCCCCACCGACTGCCCGCTATTTCGGCGGGTCTGCACACCGCTGCGCCCGGTGGGACCGTGCATGGTCTCGGCCGAGGGCGCCTGCGCGGCGTACTATGCCTACGGTGACCAGGAACTCGGTGAGGAACCGGCTCGGCATCGTGAGTGAGCGCGGCCTGCGCATTGGCCTGGTAGCAGATACCCACATCCCGGACCGGGCGATGTGCGTCCCACCGGCGGCGTTAGAGGCCTTGCGCGGGGTGGATCTGATCCTGCACGCCGGGGACATTTCGGCGCCGGCAGCCCTGGCCGAGTTGCGCCAACTGGCGCCGGTCCTGGCCGTGCGGGGTAACAACGCCGGCGACCGGCGCAACTTTTCAGCTTTGCCCCGGCGGCTGACGGTACGCGTGGGGCCATATCGCATCGGCGTGGCGCATGGCGTGCAAAACCTGCCCCAACGCCTGAGCGATTTCGTGGTGGGTAAGCTGGGTTACAAGCATACGCTGATTGCTCCGGTGGGCCGGCGCGCCCGGCGGCAGTTTGGTCCGCTGGACGCCCTGGTCTTTGGGCACATCCACTGGCCCTGGATCGGCAACTTGGACGGCGTGCTGATGGTGAACCCCGGGGCCTTGTGCGGCCGGCGCGACCGCGCCCTGGCCTTGATGGATGTAACGCCCGGCGGCCTGCGTGCCCGGCTGGTATACCTCGACCCGCCGCGCCAGCCTCGCGATAGCCAGTTCGTCGCCCGATTGCTGCGCGGTGGACGCATTACACAGCTCACAGGGAGGTAGTCTTGAAATATCTTAGCATCTTGCTGGCCTTGATCCCCGTCGCCGTTATCTTGCAGTTCGTCCATGCCGATCCGATCTGGATCTTTGTCACTGGTGCCCTGGCGCTCATCCCTCTGGCTGCCTGGCTGGGTCAGGCCACGGAAGAGTTGGCGCTATACACCGGGCCTCGGGTGGGCGGGTTTCTCAATGCCACACTGGGCAACGCCGCCGAGCTCATCATCACCATTGTCGCCATCCGCGAGGGGCTGTTGGAACTGGTCAAGGCCTCTATCACCGGCTCGATCCTGGGCAACCTGCTGCTGGTGTTGGGGCTCAGCGTGCTCTTGGGCGGCCTGCGGCACGGTTTGCAGGTATACGACCGGCGCGGGGCCGGTGTGAACGCCTCCATGCTCACCCTGGCCGCCATCGGGTTGGCGATCCCAGCCGTGTTCGGCCACAGCATTGACCAGGTGAACCATGACGCTGTTGAATGGCTCAGCATCGGCGTGGCGGTGATCTTGATGTTCGTCTATGCCCTCAGCCTGATCTATGCCTTTACCCGGCGAGAGCAAGATTTGGAGATAGAGGATGCCATGATCCACGAGATTGCCAGCCACAAGCCCTCGTGGAGCCTGCCCCTGGTGGCAGCCGTGCTGCTGGGCAGCACGCTGCTGACCGTGTGGATGAGCGAGGTCATGGTGGGCGCGGTGGAGCCGGTGGTGCAAACCCTGGGTCTGACCGAGTTCTTTTTGGGCGTGGTGATCGTGCCCATCGTGGGCAACGTGGCCGAGCACCTGGTGGGCGTTACGGCGGCCTGGAAGAACAAGATGGAGCTGTCGCTGGCGATTTCGGTGGGCTCCAGCATGCAAGTGGCCCTGTTCGTGGCGCCGCTGCTGGTCTTTGTCAGCTTGCTCATGGGCAATCCCATGAACCTGATCTTTAATCCCTTCGAGTTGGCTGCCCTGGGCGCGGCCATTGCCATCGTGTCGCTCATCTCGCTGGACGGCGAGAGCAACTGGCTGGAAGGCGCGCAGCTTTTGGGCGTATACCTCATCATTGCCCTGGCGTTCTATTTCTTGCCGACAAGCGCCATGCACTAGACTTTTTACAACAGGAGCCTCGGTCAACAACTAGCGCCTGCACACAGTCCACAGGACACTGCGTGTGTCCTGTGGAGAAGGCGGTAGCTTGTCCCTAACCCGTGCGGGCTGAGACGTGCGGCTGGTTGACAGCAGCCCGACGGGCAATGTTGCCCGCCGCGACATGGTCGGCGAACCCGGAGTATCCGCACGACACACAGGAGAACGTGGCTTGGTTGGGCCGGTTGCGCGAGTCGACGCTGCCACAGGCCGGACAAGTCCGCGAGGTGTAGGCTGGGTCCACTAGCACCACCAGAACCCCGGCCCGCCGGGCCTTGTACTCGACCTTGGTGCGCAAGTCGTAGAAGGACCAACTGTGCAGCTGGCTCCGGTGTGCCTTGTTAGCCCGGACCCGCTCGCGGATGCCCGTGAGGTCTTCCAGGGCGATGCCGCGACCGGTGCGTTCGGCACGTGC
>JAHJIN010000335.1 GCA_018823415.1 Chloroflexota bacterium
CCCTTTTGCGCCGGAAATGTCAACACAATGTCAATTATGCTGACACATTATGGGGGCACTAACAGCGAGAAAAAACGCGCTCACGCGGGGGGAGATGGTCGAATTCCACAGTCTTTGAGACTACGTCGCAAACCCATTCCGGCCGGCGTACGAAACAGCCTCGCGAAACATGCACGCTGGAAACAATCTCAAAAACTATGGAATAAGACGGTGGTAGGGTAGCCTGTTCGGCAGTCTCAAAAACTATGAAACAGAGCGGGGCTGATGGTAATCCAGTCTCAAAATATCTGAACCGACCAATTGGAATCGTTTTGACAAGATCGAGTACCAGACTGCACAGCAGGGGTAGCCCGCTGCTCGCTTGCATTCGGCTAATGAAAGGGAAGGGGTTGCGCGGCCCCCGGCATCGGAGTATAATCCCACCTGGTGAAGGAGAGCAACATGGGCGACAAAATCCTGATCGTGGAAGACGAGCCTACCCTGCTGGACACGTTGGAATATAACCTGACCCGCGAGGGCTACCTGGTCTGCACGGCCGCCGATGGCTGGGCGGCGCTCGAGGTGGCCCGGCGCGAGCGCCCGGCCCTCATCGTGCTGGACCTCATGCTCCCCGGCCTGGATGGGTTCGAGATCTGCCGCATCCTCCGGCAAGAGATGAGCGTGCCCATCCTCATGCTCACCGCGCGCGACGAAGAGGTGGACAAGGTGGTGGGGCTGGAGATGGGCGCCGACGACTATTTGACCAAGCCGTTCAGCATGCGCGAGTTGCTGGCCCGCATCAAGGCCCTGCTGCGCCGGGTCCGCCTGGTCCGCGAGGAAAAGGCCAATGACGAGGAGCCGGTCGCTCCCCGGGAACAACTGGCCTTTGGCGACCTGGTCATCGACCTGACCCGGCGCGAGGTGCGGCTCCAGGGCCGGCCCCTGACGCTACGGCCCATGGAGTACGAGTTGCTGCTCTTTCTGGCGCGCCACCGGGGCACGGTGCTGACCCGGGACCTGATCCTGGAACGAGTGTGGGGCTGGGACTATACCGGGGGCAGCCGCACGGTGGACGTGCACGTGCGCTGGCTGCGGGAAAAGGTCGAGGCGGACCCGGCCCACCCCACGCGCATCGTCACCGTGCGCGGGGCCGGCTATCGCTTTGAGGGGTAGCCCGCGGGCAGCGTTAAAGAAACGTTAACGTGTTCTTGACCTCACTTTAACCTCCGTGTGCTATCATGCCCTCACCCAGAGTACCGTCAGCGGATTGAGCGAATGCAGCAGATTGGGCCACCATAGAGCGAGTGGCATGCTAGTCCTGATCTCCCGGTTGTGCCATCCGCTCGCTCCGCGTCCGCTGACAGATTTCCTGGCTCAAGGGGGCGCGACCATGTTCCACATCCACAGCATCCGCTGGCGCATCGCCATCCCCTACATCCTGCTCATCCTGCTGACCATGACCGGCCTGGGCATGTATCTGTCGGACCTGGTGCGCAGCGCGTATCTGGCCGATTTGCAGGCCCAGTTGACGGCCGAGGCCCGGTTGGTGGCCGACGTGCTGGCCCCAGCCCTGGCCCCCGGCGAGCCGGGCGCCACGTTCGACGTCGCGGCCCGGCGCTATGCCGATTTGCTGGGCGCGCGCGTCACCATCATTGGCCTGGACGGCACCGTGCTGGGCGAGTCCCACGAGGACCGCACCCAGATGGACAACCACCTGCTGCGACCCGAAGTGCAGCAGGCGCTGGACGGCGGTCCGGGCAGCAGCATCCGCTACAGCCGCACTGTGGGCTATGACATGCTGTACGTGGCCGTGCCCATGCCGGCGGCCGGCCAGACCGTGGGCATCGCCCGGGTGGCCCTGCCGCTGCGCCAGATCCAGAACCACGTGACCCGGCTGCAATGGACCATCCTGCTGGCGGCGCTGCTGGCCGGCCTGGGGGCCACCGGGCTGGCAGTGTTCATCGCCGCGCGCACAGCCCGGCCCATCCACCAGCTCACCGAGGTGGTCCAGCAGATGACCGCCGGCGACCTGGACGCCCGGCTCTTGCCGGTCACCGCCGACGAAGTGGGCACGCTGGCCCAGGCCTTTAACCAGATGGCCGACCGGCTGCGCGACACCATCACCACCCTGACGGAGGAGCGGGGCCGGCTGGACGCCGTGCTGGACAACCTGGCCGATGGCGTAGTTATCACCAACGGCGCCGGCCGCATCCGGCTCATCAACCCGGCGGCGGCCCGGCTCCTGGGCACCGATACGGCCTCTGCTCTGGGGCGCTCCTTTGCCCAGGTGGCCCGCGACCACCGCATCATCGACCTGTGGCAGCAGTGCGTGGCCCAGTGCGCCGAGCAGGCCAGCCCGGTAGAACTGGACCGGCAGCGCCTGTTCTTGCACGTCGTGGTGGCCCCCCAGCCCGGCGCCGAGCCTGGGACCTGCCTGGTCATCCTGCAGGACCTGACCCGAGTGCGCCGGCTAGAGACGGTGCGGCGCGATTTCATCAGCAACATCTCGCACGAGCTGCGCACGCCCCTGGCCTCGCTCAAGGCCCTGGTGGATACCCTGCGCGATGGGGCGCTGGCCGACCCGCCGGCGGCGCAGCGCTTTCTGAACCACATGGACCGCGAGCTGGACGCCCTGACCCAGATGGTGCGCGAGTTGCTGGAGCTGGCACGCATCGAATCGGGCCAGGTGCCGTTCCGGCTGGCCCCGACGCCAGTGGCCGACGTGGTGCTGCCGGCCGTGGAGCGCCTGCGCCCCCAGGCCGACCGAGCCGGGCTGCAACTCACGGTGGATCTGCCCGCGGACCTGCCCCCGGTCCTGGCCGACGCGGAGCGCATCCGGCAGGTGGTGACCAACCTGGTGCATAATGCCCTCAAGTTCACCCCGGCCGGGGGTGCCGTGTCCGTCACGGCCACGGCCGGTGCCGGCGAGGTCGTCATCGCCGTGCGCGACACGGGGGTGGGCATCCCGGCCGAGGACCTGGCTCGCATCTTTGAGCGGTTCTACAAGGCGGACCGGGCGCGGGCCGGCGGCGGCACCGGGCTGGGGCTGGCCATCGCCAAGCACATCGTCCAGGGGCACGACGGCCGCATCTGGGTCGAGAGCCGGGAGGGCCAGGGCAGCACGTTCCGCTTTGCACTGCCTATCGCCGGCTAAAAGCGCCTATCGAGCCGATCAACCGTCAGTCTGGCTCAGTGAGTGAACGCGATTGGCTCACTGAGCCAGGATTATTAGCTCAGTGAGTGAATGTGATTCGCTCACTGAGCTATTTTGTTGGCTCGACCCCGAACGCCCGTTAACCAAACCTTTGCAATCCTTTAACTTACCTTTCGCACTATCGGCGTAGCCAAAAAGCGAATTCTGCGGTATCATTGGTGGCATGGACACAACCACCTATACCGAAGAAGCGTATATCGAACGGCTGGATGACCTGCCATTGCTGCTAGCCTTGCAGCAGCGGCTCGATCTGGCCTCAGTGATCGACCGGCACATTCGCCGGCACTGGCTGCACCAGGGGCTCAGCATCGGCCAACTCGTCGTGGGCTGGGCCGCGTACATTCTCTCCCAGGCCGACCATCGCAAGGTGCGCGTCCGGGAGTGGGCGGCGGAGCACCCGGACCTACTAGCCGAGTGGCTGGACGCCCCCATCCGCGACACCGACTTTACCGACGACCGGCTGGGCCAGGTCCTGACCCATTTGAGCGACGATGCGGCTTGGGCGGCGCTCGAGGCCGACCTGTGGCAGCAAACGGTGCAAGTCTACCGCTTGCGCCCCGCCCGAGTCCGACTGGACCCCACCACGGTGCATGGCTACCATACGATCCGCGACGAGGGGCTGATGCAATATGGCTATAGCTCGGATCACCCAGGGCAGCCCCAGGTCAAGATTGTGGCC
>JAHJIN010000336.1 GCA_018823415.1 Chloroflexota bacterium
CAGGCGGCAGCGTGATGGCTACCAGGTCCGTGGGGTCACTGGGCCGGTCTGCAGCCAGAGGGCGCGGTGCCAGGCCCAGGCCTGACTGGGTTGGACAGATGGGGGCTGGCGTCGCCGTCGCCGACCCCGGCCCGGACCAGCCTGGCCCACTGACCTGGAGGAGCAGCAGGACGATGAACAGCAGCATGGCTGCGCCGGGCAGCATCCACCGGCGACGCTCACGGGTGGTCATGGCGACCTTCCTCCGGCCACGCGCCTAGTCGGACGTCCGGGAAGAATAGCAGATGGCGGGACAGGATCTGGAAGGCCTGCTCGCCGTGAGCCATCCAGCCGGCTGCGCCGGCCAGCCCCAGCCCCGGCAGGACCGCCGCCTCGTACCGGGTCAGCAGGCCGGTGGCCGGGTCAAAGGCAGCCACCGCATCGACCAGGGTGAACCAGAGCCGCCGGTCGCCGGGCGCATAGCTCAACTCGCCAGCGCCCAAAGCTGGCAGGTCATATTCCTCAACGTACGGCGGTGTGGCATAGGGCATCAGACGACCCAGGCGGTTGTTGGCCCGGTCCAAGTACCACAGCGCCGTGGCGGCGGGCGGGTTGGGGAGGTCCGGGCCGGCCGGGGGCGGGACGTACGCCAGCGACGAGGCTACGCGCAGTCCCGGGAGTAGCCAGGCCATCCGGCTGGCGCGCGGCCCGCCGGGGTAGGTGTAGGACAACCGCACGACGGAACGCTGGGCCCAGTCGCTGTACCAGACCGTGTAGGTACTGCCGAAGTGCTCGACGTGGGCCAAGGCCGCCGGCCGGTCGGTCCCCAGGAAGGCGAGGGCGGCGCCGGTCGCCGGGTCCAGGGCCAGGATGCGCTCGTCGGCCACGCCCCAGACCAGTCCCGGCTCCGCGCCCAGGCTGGCCGGGGCCGGCGTGTCGAACAACGCCGACTGGTACGTGGTGATGGCGCCGGCCGCCGGGTCCAGAAAGTCCAGGTGACCGCCAGCACGCTGCACCCACAAGCCGGCCTGGTGATTCAAGGCGCCGGAAACCGGACGGCTCAGCCAGAGCGTGTCCGAGAGCCAGGTGTATCGGGTGATGCCGGGGCTGACCGCCAACACCGGCACCGGCGTCTCGGTCACCGTGGCCGTGCCGGTGATGGCCGGCAGGAACGGCAGGCCGGTGATGGTCAACGTGTGGGTGATGCCGGTGAGGGTGACGGTGACGGCCTGGACCGGCACTACGCCGCCGGTAGGGGGTGCGTCAGCGGCGAGGTGGGTCAGGGCCGGGGCATAGTCCTGGACCCAGGCCCCGCCGGGCCCGGCAACCAGGGCCGTGGCCGAGGTCCCCGGGGCCAGGTTATAGATCGCCACCACCGGCTGGGGCGCCTCACGCTGGCGCCTGACTTCGTGGGCTTGGGCGACGGCGCTCAGGCCCAGCCCGGTCAGCACGATGCTCGCTAGGGCCATGACGAATCGCGGTTTCATGCGGGTCTCCTTGTGCTATGCTATGGTTGCCGGGCTTCCGCCAGCCCCGCTGCCGAGAACACATGTACCGTGACGTGGTCGGTGCCATTGACCAGACCGAACAGGATGGCCGGCACGTCGGCGGCGATGTAGACGCCCACGGCCGGTTCCGACTCGGTCCAGTCAGTGGTACCGGCCAGGCCGGCCCGAGGCACCGGGGGAAAGCCAGGCACGGTGCCACCCATTGTCTCCGGCAGGACCGCCACCTGGAAGGTGTAGCCCTGGATGCGACCCTGGGCCTGGAGCTCGTTCAGCCGGGCCGTGGCCTGGGCCAGGGTCTCGTCGTGCGCCGTGGCGCTATCCAGGGTCCAGGCACCGGTCGCCGTGTAGGTCGCATAGTCCCGACCCCGGCCGGCGCCCACGAAGGCCGCGTCCTCGGCGATGTGGTACAGCTCGGCCCGGGTGGCCTCGGCCCGGCCCACGTCCAGCAGGGCCGCCGCCAGCAGTGTCACAATGAGGATGACGAACAGGCCCCAGACAGCGGCCTGGCCGGGCTGCCCCACAAGATGACGCTTCATGGGTAGCGCTCCACGACCCGGCGGTGCTGGACCTGGATGGTCCGGGGGGCCACTACCAGGTACGGCAGGGGCGTCAGCGGGGACCAGGGCAGTTCGGTGTAGACGGTGAACTCGTCCAGGAAGGCCAGGCTGCCGGGGTCGGCCGGGTCTGTATAGACGGTCACGGCGCCGGGGTCCACCGGCGGGAACAGCCCGTTCACCTCGTCCCGCACCAGTTGGGCGGCCGTGGCTGGGTCGTCGGGATACACGGACAGGTAGCGGGCTGCCCGCAGGCAGCCGGCGTCCAGGGCCTGGCGCTGGACGTAGGCCCGGCCTAACTCCAGAGCGGCGTAGGTGAGCATGGACAGAATGATCAGGACCACCAGGGCTTCCACGGCCGTGGAGCCCCTCTGGCCACGCCAGTGATGGGGCATCAGGGGCCTCTGCTGATCAGGATAATCAGAAAACATGAGACAGGTTCCTCTTGCCAGGGCTGATTGGACATGATACAATCTCTGTGGTTGCAACTCTTCGGTATGGGAATCTTGTCGCATGTCCAAGCCGTCAGCATGTATCAAGTGGGGTGCGCTTGGCACGTTTGCGCTATGTATCACTGTAGCGTGCAGTGCTGCTTGTTCAAATGACACGCCGTCGTCGCCTACACGACTGTCCTATCCTCCCCCAAGCACTGTGCTCCAGATTAGCCCAACGCAGACATCGTTTCCTTACCCTATGCCAGAAGCTACACCAGTGATCAGTCCGATCCCGGCATATCCGGCGTACACGGTGGAGCCAACCGGCGCTCCGGCGGTCACTATCAAAGACTCGCTCGACACACTGGCCTACTACCCCCTCACGTTGGGGAACACCTGGGTGTATTCCGCAACATACTACGGATACTATGTTGAGGGTGAGGGAACAAACCTGACCGAGATCGTCATAACCTCCACATTCATCATCACCGACCGGGTGATCGCGACGGAAATCCACGAACCCTATTTCGCTGCGCAGATGCAACGCACATCACTGTTCACCGCTGGCGTAGCGCCTGATATTTACGGCCTGTATCCTTCCGATCGGACCTGGCATCCAGCTTCGCCAGAATTTAGGTGGAACTCGCTCGATCGGGGTATTGTAAACCCGGCCTCGCGAACCTATTGGGATATCATCGACGGGTCCAGAGTGTACTATCAGGACGAATTGGACCTCTCCTACACTCCCGCGACGGCCATCTCGCAAACACCCGCATACTACTACTTGCCGTTCTCCGAGCACCCCTGCTGGTTTGCCCGAGGGGATGAGCGACGTTGCCGCGAGGATCTTTCTCGATACTCGTGGATGGACTTTTACTATGTGAAATCTGGGCCGACTACACGAACCCTCTCTGCAGGCACCTTTACCGACTGCTACACTATTGGCGTGTTTGTTAAAGGAGGCGGCGTCAACAAGCACTTCTGTCTGGGCGTAGGTCTCGTAGGTTTTGACTGGGAAGCGCACTGGCAAGGAGGGTATCGGTATCCTCCCATCGGACACAAGGCAGAACTGATAAACTATTCGCTCACCAGGGAATAAGCCAGGTCAGGGAGATGGTCGTTCCAAGAACTGTTCTGTCTTGACAAGCCGCGAGTGCCCAAAGCCAGGTGTGAGGATCTGGCTTTCGTGTTGGTGGTCGCCTGTCTTTCCAACCGGCCTCATTCAGTGGTACACTTTTCAGTCGGTGCTGTCTTACACCTCAGATCGCGTTGGCGAAACTCTGCAAGGCCGCCTGG
>JAHJIN010000337.1 GCA_018823415.1 Chloroflexota bacterium
CGCCGTGGTGGTGCCCAACGGGACGCTCTTTGCCGACGGGGTGGCGGCGCGGATCAAGGCCGAGTTGCTCACGGAATTCAACCTGCACACCATCGTCCGGCTGCCCAACGGCGTGTTTGCGCCGTACACCAGCATCCCCACCAACCTGCTGTTCTTTGACCGCTCCGGCCCGACTCGGACCATCTGGTATTACGAGCACGTGCTCCCGGAGGGGCGCAAGAACTATACCAAGACCAAGCCCCTACGCTACGACGAGTTGGGGCCGCTACTGGCGTGGTGGAACGACCGGGAGGAAAACGAGCGGGCCTGGCGAGTGGCTACCGACGAGGTGCTCAAGTACGATGAGGCCGGCAGCCTGGTCTCGGTCAACCTGGACCTGAAGAACCCCCACGGCGGCGACAAGCTGGAGCACGTGGCGCCGGAGCAACTGGTGCGGGACATTGTGGCAAAGGAGCGGCAGATCCTGGCACTGATGGCCGAGATCCAGACGGCGTTGGGGGGTAGCGGATGACGAACGATCCGGGGCCGATGGTGCCGCTGGGCAACGTACTGCACAAGTCCGAGACACAGGTCGAAATCCAGCCTGACCGACTATACCGACAGGTGACGGTGCGCCTTTGGGGTGGCGGGGTCGTGCTACGCGACGAAGTGAGTGGCGCGAAAATCGCCGCCAAGAGACGCTACGTTGTCCGCCCACAGCAGTTCATCCTGTCACGGATCGACGCGCGCAATGGAGCATTTGGGCTGGTGCCGGAATTTCTCGACGGGGCCGTGGTGAGCAATGACTTTCCTGCATTCAACGTCGACAAGCAGCGGTTGGAACCGGGATTCCTGGAGTGGATGAGCAAGACGAGAGAATTCGTTGGTTTTTGCCAGGCCGCCAGTGAGGGGACGACCAACCGCGTGCGGCTCCAGGTGGATCGATTCCTGGCAACCAACGTCCCTCTCCCCCCACTGGAGGAGCAGCGGCGGATCGTGGCTCGGATCGAGGAGCTGGCGGGCAAGGTGGAGGCGACGCGGGGGCTGCGGGACCGGGCGGTGGAGGAGACGGAGGCACTACTCGCCTCTGCTTTTGGAGCAGTCTTTCAACCAAAACAAGGCTGGTCAGAGTTACGAATCGGAGACTTCTGTGATAAGCCGCAATATGGCTACACAGCATCGGCCATAGACCAACCAATCGGACCACGGCTACTGCGAATCACGGACATCCAAAATGGGCAAGTCAATTGGAAAACTGTCCCATTCTGTGATTGCCCTACGCCAGAGAAATATCTACTACAGAAAGACGACATCCTCTTTGCACGAACCGGAGCAACAACAGGTAAGAGTTTTCTGGTACGTGATTGTCCTGAATCCGTTTTCGCTTCTTACCTCATTCGGCTACGTGTTGGGAAGATGGTGACGGCTGAGTATCTGTACAAGTATTTCCAATCACCTCAATATTGGTCGCAGATCATCGATGAAAAGGAAGGAACCGGCCAAGCAAACGTGAACGGCAGAAAACTGTCCAACATTCGTGTGCTCATACCTTCGCCTGATGAACAACGCCGCATCGTGGCCTACCTGGACGGGTTGCAGGCCCAGGTGGACGCGGTGAAGCGGCTCCAGGCGGCCACGGCGGCGGAGCTGGCGGCGCTACTGCCGTCGATATTGGACCGGGCGTTCAAGGGGGAGTTGTGAGAGTACGGCGCGGGCGGCACGGTACGGATGCACGGGTTCGGAGGTGAGCGGGGATGGGGCGCGTCAGTCTAGGGATAGTTGGCAAATTGTAATCCATTGGGTGAGCGGGCAGCCAACCTACGAGATACGATAAAGAGTGGAGATTTCGCATGATACTCAGCTTGGAGAACGATGGAGACCTTTGGGAACAGAAATACTGGCATCTAATAAGAGAATCGTTTCCGAACTATGAAGTCTTCTGGAAAACATTCATTGTGCCGTTGTCCAACCGTATTCAGTACAGAAAGGATCAGCGCATCCGGTGCAATCTCGACCCAGTTCTTGAACAGCTTGCAATGACTCACTATTCTGTTTTCCGCCATTTCATTACTACTCACCGTCTGTTGGGCCAGGCCGATTTTGCTCAACTGGACAAGTTACCGCAAGGTGACACAGTGTTCTTTCATTTAGCCGCAACCACGGAGATGATAGATCGTTTATTGATGATCATTTCAAGAATCAAAGTCAAGGTCAGGATCCAGCGCGAGCCAACCTTCGAGGAAGTAAAACCAGGCTTCAGTCAAATGGAACCTGATCAAGCCAGGCTACAGAAAGAGTTTACTCGCCTCCTAGAGACTGGTCGCAATATGGCTTTCCCGATATGCAATATCCGCGATGTTGCCAAGACCAACCTTGGAGATCTAGGTCCAGACTGGAAAAAGGATCTTGGGCAATTTCACGGATTGTCAGACAAGATCAGGACTTACAGGAACTATTTCACGCACAACCCGATATTAGCAATGCAACTAGATGATGGCAAGCAGCCATGCATTCCAAAATACAGTGCGCTGAAAAACTATGCCCAATCCTGGTCTAGCGTTTTCTATGGGGCGAATGAAGATGATTTTGTCCCACTGGAGGGTCTACTCTGGGAATACTTCAACGATTTGCTGCAAGCAGCAAACAGACTTTGGGGACATCTCATACCGCTATTGCGGGAACTTGGCGAAGAATCTGCGTATCGGGAAATGGCAAACTGGGGCGATTGGTCACAATCGGATTGGTTGCAGGCCATTGAAACGGAGAGCGTTACTGCCAGTACACTGGATCAAAGGCAGGCAATGCGCGTGCTCGATTCTACTTTTGCAACATCACTTTCCCAAGAACGAGATCCTGGTCGCGTCCTCTCCGCAAGTGCAGCATCGGACCCCAGAGCGGTGCCTCCACTATCAACCGTGTCTACTTTTGCATCATTACTCTTCCAAGAACGAGATCCTAATTGCGCCCTCACCGCAAGTGCAGCATCGGACCCCAAAGCAATACATCCACCATCAACCGTATCTGACATTGGCAATGCTGATAATGACGACAAGATTAGTACTCAAGAAGGATCATAGCTTGCGAGTCACCTTGTCTAGCTCACAAATGGAGACAGTCCCGTGCGTATCGAGAAAAGCTCTCGGCATTCCAAGGTCGCCGGCGATTTCGGGGAAACGCTCGTGCTGTATTGGCTCTCCAAGCATGGCTTTGAGTGCGCCCGCGTGGATCACACCGGTATCGACCTCATCGCCAGAAACCCCCACACGGACGAGTTGATGGGCATCTCGGTCAAAAGTCGGTCCCGCAATCCTGGCAAGGAAAAGACCTCGGTCAATATCACGCGCGGCGATCTGACCAAAGCCGAAAAGGCCTGTGAAGCTTTTGGTTGTGTACCCTATTTCGCCATCGTGGTCGATGCTGCTGACCTGATGCGGGTCTTTGTGTTGTCCATGGAACACCTGCAAAGCCTATCATCGCCTGACACAGCGCTGATTGGGTGGAAAATGACCCCCGAGCACCTGACCGCATACTATGACGATCCCGAGATCAAGGTCTTTGAGTTGCGGACTGCTTCGCCGCGCTGGTGGGAGTGATAGATAATTGTAATTCCAAACGAAAACGATCGCATAGAAAGCGGTACGTGTACACACGTTCCATAGGGGGATTCAATGACAGAAGCATCTTTGCTGAAAAGACTTGGTCAAATTGCCGAAGACTATGAAAGGGAGTGGCAGGAAAAACTCCAAGGTTATGAGAGACGCATAGAGGTACTAGAGCAAGAGAACAAAGAGTTGCGCCAAGAACTTGAATTGCGCCTCGCTCCGCTGGGTGAAATAAGCGACGAGACATTGAGAAGTCGGTTGGCCAGACTGGGTTCTGCTCCTCTGGATACGGTCATTCGAGAGGCCGGTGTGGTACTTGAGGACAGACTCCGAACCGTGGGCAAGGCTGACAGTACACTTCACGGAACACAACTGGTCGATGCGGTCTTGAATCCAGAGACAGGAACGCTTAGATTCAGTTCGCATCGTGGGGAACAAGATGGGGTGAGGATGCTTTATCGAGGGGCGATGCAGTTTGCTAGAAATCCTCCGATGCACAGGTTGATAGAATATCCTGAAGATACAGCACGTTTATTCATACGCCTGATCGATGCCCTCCTCCAATTGCTATCCGATGCCGAGAATGGTGGAGAGCCGACAAGAAAAACGTGGTCTCCAGAGGAATTCTTCCGTGTGCTTGTTGCGCACGTCGATCCAAGTGTTGTCAGTTTGGTGAAAGAGATCTATGAATGGGGACAGAGCAAAGCCGATAGAATATGGTTTGGAACTGGTAAAGAAACGGGTTCTTTCACCTATCACTATCTTCGAGATGGCAAGACTTTTTCTGTGTTCACTATCTACACAAATGGTAAACTCGGGCTCAATTATGGCGCGTTATCGGGTAAGCTAGATCACGAGAGCCTGGAACAGTTTCACGCCAAGCTAACGAGCATACCAGCATTCAAGCGTGTCCGCGCTGATTTCTCAAAATGGCCTTCCATAAGTCTGGCCGGTGCCCTTGAAAAGCCCAAAGAACGTGAGGAGTTCAAAGATGCGGTTTGTTGGCTGAAGAGTAGGATCGATTGAGGTATGCAGAAGTAAAGGTGATCCACCTAAAGAGAAATCTATGAACAGTCGTATCCAGAAAGAAGACTTGGGCAACCGCGTCGCCCAGCGGCTAGGTGTGGATGCCGAGGTCGCGGGTCGATTCGTGGACGCCACGTTGGAAGAGATCTACCAGGCCATCAAGAACGGGGAATGCGTCTCGCTGCGCAACTTGGGCACGTTCTACGTTCGCCCGGAGCGGGCAAGCTGGGTCTTCAGGTTCAACCCTTCCCCGCGGCTGCGCAAGCTCTTTGGCTGGTCGTCTACGTACAAGGGAGAATTGTAGGAGGTCGGGAATGACCCAGATCGGTCGTCTGGAGCCGGTTCCTTTGCGGGAGTTGTGGCGCCACGAGGCCCGCGATTTCACCTCCTGGTTGGTGGAGAACCTGGATTTGCTGGGGGAGACCCTGGGGATGGACCTCTCCCTGGTGAAGCAGGAAGCCGCCGCCGGGCCATTCTCGGCCGACATCCTGGCGGAGGACGATGATGGCAACCCAGCGATCATTGAGAACCAACTGGAGCGCACCGACCACGACCACCTGGGCAAGCTCATCACCTACCTGAGCAACCTGAATGCCAAGACCGCGGTCTGGATCACCAGCGAGCCCCGCCCGGAGCACGAAAAGGCCGTCCATTGGCTCAATGAGGCCCTGCCTGTCGATACGGCGTTCTTCCTGGTCAAGATCGAAGCCTACCGCATCGGGGATTCGCCACCAGCACCACTGTTGACCATCGTGGCTGGACCCAGCCCGGAGGCCCGGCAGATCGGGGAGCAGAAGAAGGACCTGGCGGAACACCACCTCTTGTGCCTGGAGTTCTGGCGGCAGTTGTTGGAACAGGCGAACGAACACACCGATCTGCACGCGCGCATCTCGCCGAGCACAAAAAGCTGGATCGGTGCGGGGTCTGGGAAGGGCGGGGTAAGGTTCAACTATGCCATTCGCATGAACGATGCACAGGCCGAGCTAGGCGTTGGTCATCGTTTCGGCCACTACGTAGCTGATACATCTGGCTGAAGCAGACAACCTTAACGAAATCTGGTACAATGCCCTCTCAAACTTGTGGGGAGGGTGCAGGGTGTCGGAGAATGCAGAGACCAGGAAGAACCAGTGGTCGCGGGCAGAGGTTGCGGCGAAGATGGCGGCCTATGAAGAAGCGTATCAACGGACCCCCAGTCAGCGCCAAGTGGCTGAGGAACTGCAGGTCCCGCGCAGTACGCTGCAGCACTGGCTGGAGCGCCAGGAGGGCCTCGATGCCGAGCCGGAAGTGGTGGCCTTTTTCGAGTCCCCCGTGGGGGTGGCGTTCCTGCATCGCCTGGTTTTGGCGGCCCACTTTGTGATCACGCTCCTGGGGCCCAGCGGCATTCGCCGGGTCTGTCTGTTCCTGGAACTGACCGGCCTGGATCAGTTTGTGGCTGCCTCCTACGGTGCCCAACAGCAGGTCTCCGTGGCCCTGGAGGAGAGCGTAGTCGTGTTCGACCAACTGGAGCAGACCCGCCTGGCCAAGGACATGCCGCCCCAGCAGATTACCGTTTGTGAGGACGAGACATTTCATCCTGCAGTCTGCCTCGTGGCCATCGAGCCGGTGTCGAACTTTATCCTATTGGAGCAGTATGCCGACAACCGCAAGGCCGCGACCTGGACCCAAGCGATGGCGGCAGCGACGGCCGAGCTACCCGTGGAGATCGTCCAGGCTACCAGTGATGAGGGCCCGGGTCTGCTGTGTCATGTGCAGGAGGATCTGGGCGCGCACCACTCTCCTGACGTATTCCACGTGCAACATGAACTGGTCAAAGGCACCAGTGGCGCGTTGGCGAGCAAGAAACGGCAGGCTGAGGAGGCCGTGGTAAAAGCCACCCAGCAGTTCAGTCGTCTTCAGCAGCAGAAAGAAGCGAGCCTCCAGAAGGAGATTTCAGAGTGTGGGCCCGAGTTGGATGAGCGGATGGAGCAAGCTCAGGAACAAGTGCGCGAGACGCAGCAGGCATTGGCGACCGCCGCAGAGCAGCAAGAGCGGGCCCGGCAGGCGATCCGGGGGATCAGTGCCGTCTACCACCCCTACGATCTGGAAACGGGCGCGCCCCAGAGTGCCGCGGCAGTCGCGGTCGCACTGGCGCAGCATTTTGCCGAGATTGAGGCTGTCGCCGCCGCCGCCCAGTTGTCTGAACGCTGTGTCAAGAGGATCGAGAAAGCGCAGCGCGTGACGGTCGACATGGTCGCCACCGTGGCCTTCTTTCGGCTCACAGTTAGAGCCAAGGTGGAGGCCCTGTCTCTCGCGCCGCACGTAGAGCAAGCCCTGTACCACCATCTGATTCCGGCCATCTATCTGCATTTGGTAGCAGCGAAGACGCCGGACGTGGAGCGACGCCCCGCACTACAGCAGAAATCGGCCGAGCTACTGGCGCCCCTGTTGAGCGCGGTTGGCCCCTTGGCCGACCTGACCCCAGAGGAGAAAGTGATGTTCGAAACGGTAGCCCAGGAGTGCGCCCAACTGTTTCAACGTTCCAGTTCCTGCGTGGAAGGGCGCAATGGCTATTTGGCGCTCCATCACCATAGCTTGCATCGGCTTGGTGACCGCAAGCTGGCGGCGCTGACTACCGTCCACAATTACTTTGTCCAGCGGCCGGACGGCACTACGGCAGCGGAGAGATTCTTTGGCGCGAAGCCCAGGGACTTGTTTGGCTGGGTGCTAGATCAGGTGGATCTGCCCGGCCGCTCCGCTCGGAAACGCTCACGGCCCAAGCCGAAGAAATTCCTGGTCCAGGCCGCCGCCTGAGCTTATTGGCCGAAACGATGACCAACGCCCCGAGCTATACATCGATACTGGCAAAGCGGAAGCGAACGAGCGCATCTTTGACCAGTTGCTCGCCAGCAAGGACGAGATCGAGACAGCCTTTGGCGGCCCGCTCGAATGGCAGCGCCTCGAAGGCCGCCAGGCCTGTCGTATTCGTTGCCGCCTGACCGTAGGTGGGTTGACAGATCAGGACCGTTGGCCCGAAATCCAGGCGGCGATGATCGACGCGATGGTAAGGTTGGAGCAGGCGCTAAAGCCGCATATCAAGCGTCTGTGGGCGTGAATGGAGGTGGAGCATGACCTTTCTCGACGCCGCTTATGAGGTCCTGAAACAGGCGGGCCAGCCCCTGCATTACGCCGACATCACTGCCCGCGCCCTGGCCGCTGGCCTGCTCGACCCGCGCGGCCAGACGCCCGACGCGACGATGGGCTCTCGCCTCTACGTGGACATCAAGCGCCCCGACTCCCGCTTTCGCAAGGTGGGCCGGGGCGTTTTTGGCCTGGCGGAATGGCAGCCGGAAGCAGATACCATCACAGCACCGCCGGCTGCTCTTGTTCCTCCACCCGAACCGGCCAAGTCGTACCTGAGCTACAAGGAAGCGGCTTTGCAGGTCTTGCAGGAGGCGGGGCAACCGTTGCACTACCAGGAGATCGCCCGGCAGGCCATCGAGCAGGAGCTGATCAACCCGCAAGGGCTGACGCCGGATGCGACGATGGGGGCGCAGCTCTACAGCAACCTCAAACGGCGAGGGAGCGAGTCGCCGTTCCGCCGGGAAGGCCGGGGCACTTTTGCTCTAGCCGAGTGGGAAGAAGGTACACGAGGGATCGTGCGGCAGGCGGCCCGCCAGCGCCGGGAGGTCAAGCGCCGGCTGCTGGAAACGCTGCGCGGGATCGAGCCGGGGGAGTTTGAGCAGTTGGTGGGACGGCTCCTGGGAGCGATGGGCTACGAGAACATCCAAGTCACCCGGCACAATAGCGACGGCGGCGTGGACGTGCTGGCCGAGATCGAGGTGGGGGTGCTCCGGCTGCGGGCCGCCGTGCAGGTGAAGCGACGAAAGGGGAACGTCCAGCGGCCGGTGGTGAGCCAGTTGCGGGGAGACATGGCCCAGTGGGACGTGGACCAGGGGATGATCATCACCACCGGGAGCTTTTCTGACGGGGCGAAGCAGGTGGCCCGGCTGCGCAACGTGACGCCCATCTCGCTGATCGATGGGGACCGGGTGACGGACCTGCTGATCGAGCATGGCGTTGGGGTACGGCGGGAGACAGTGGAGGTGGTGACGTTTGCGCCGGAGCGGTTGGGGGAGGAGGAGTGAGGGGCGGGACCCGGTTAGCCCGCTCCGCGATGGATTGATAGAGGCGGGAGAGTGATATGACCCCCAAAAACTGGACCACATGCTAAGGTAGGATACTTGGTGTATAATTCTAGCATGAAGGAGGGTCCAGCCGATGACGCAGAAGCGACGCCGCCACAGCGCGACTTTCAAGTTCAAGGTGGCGCTGGCCGCGGCCAAAGAAACGAGCACGCTCAACGAGGTCGCCAGCGAATTCAATGTGCATCCGAACCTGGTGCGCGACTGGAAGCAAGCCTTGCTGGAGGAGGGGCCGCAGGTGTTTACCACCAGCACCGCCCGCCAGCAACGGGAACAAGAAGCCCGGCAAGCCCAGCTCTACGAACAGATTGGCCGGCTCCAGATGGAACTGGAGTGGCTGAAAAAAAAAGTTACCGGCTGATGTCGCGGCCAAGCGTCAGTTGGTTGAGTGGGACCAGGGGGAGCTCAGCATTCGGCGCCAATGCGAACTCCTGGGGCTCAACCGGTCGTCGCTGTACTATGAACCAGCGCCGGAATCCGAGTACAACATGGAGTTGATGCAGTTGATTGACGAGCAGTACACCAAAATGCCCTTCTACGGCTACCGACCGCCTCTGGCGTGGCTGCCCATCTACGGCGGCAGGGCCATGCGGTGAATCACAAACGGGTCCAGCGGTTGATGGGTGTGATGGCATTGCAGGCCATCTATCCGCGGGCCCAGACCAGCCGGCCCGCGCCCGGGCATCCGGTATATCCCTA
>JAHJIN010000338.1 GCA_018823415.1 Chloroflexota bacterium
GTAGCCGCAGTAGGCCGAGCGGTTGCTGGGCCGCTCGCCGGTAAAGCCCGGGCGGTCGGGGCTTTCGTAGTGGGGCTCGCCGGTGGCGGCATAGTTCAGAGCCAGGTAGTGGGCGTGGTGCTCGGCGGCGCAGCGGAGGGCCGACTGGTCCTGCACCGGCGCCAGGCCCGCTACCGCCCGCCAGGCATTGATGCGCGCCACGGCCACCTGCCCATTGGGCGGCAGGGTCGGGAATTCGCCCCGGCCACCCAGCGGCAGATAGGTCCAGTAGATCAGCTCGGCCGGCGCGTAGCGGTAGAGCGCGTACTGGTAGGTGCCGTGCTGGTAGTCCACGGTCTGCGCGACCAGGTAGATGTCGCCGGCGGCGTCCGCGACCACACTGTGGACCGTCGTCGCCGGCGTGGTGGTCGTCGGCGGGTCAAAGGGCAGCGGCAGCACCTCCTGGGTCCAGGCCGCGCCCTGGTCCTGCAGTCGGGTCACCTGGTCGGCCGCGACCAGGAGCAGGGCGTCGGCGCCGGCACGCACGGGGTCCCCGGCCAGGCGCGGGTCGGCCTGCTGCCAACTGGCCCACTCGTCGGTAGACCGCAGCAGGCCATAGTCCGCCGAGTTGGCATAGGCCGCGCCGGCGAGCGGCACCGGCACGCGGCGCGGCTCCGGGGCGCCGGTTTGCCAGGTGGTCCCATAGTCGGTGGAGGCGTGCAGCACGGACTCGGCATCCACCACGTAGACCTGGTGGCCGTCGCCGCTGGTATGCACGGTCGGCAGCGCCACGTCGCCGGCGGCGCCCCCGCTGCCCAGCGTGGCCGTAAAGTGGGCCAGGTAGGTCCAGGCCTCCGCCGGGCCGGCCGCGTGGTACAGGTCGCCGCTGGCGGTCAGGGCATACACCCGGGGGCCAGCGTCGGCCACGGCCAGGTCGTGGCAGCCGTCGTAGTAGGCCGGGCCGTCCTGGCCGTACCCGGCCCAGGTCTGACCGCCGTCCGTGGTGTAGCACACGGTGTCCGGCCGGTCCGGCGCGCCGGCACCGCCGACGAACACGGTGTCCGAGAGCACGTCCGAGACGGCCAAGCAGAACGGCCCCTGTTCCAGAGTCCACCCGCCCAGGGCAGTCCAGGTCTGGCCGCCGTCCAGGGAGCGGTACAGGGCCGCCTCGCGGGGGGGCGCGGCGGCCGCGGTCGTGCGGCCGTACAGTACGCCCGGCTGCCCGGCGTCAGCCTGCAATTGGGCCAGGCGGTCACCCGGCGGCCGGGTCAGGGTGAGCCAGGATGAAGCGGCCATCGTGACAGCGGCCTGGGGCCAGCCCCACGGGACCAACAGCACGAGTACGACGAGCAGGCACAGACGACGCATCAAATCCTCCTCAATGGTGCTCTGGCCGGCGGGGTGCTAGGGTTGCATATCGTAATATTCGTCCTCGTCTTCAGGGAGGTCCACGCGCCCATAGACGATCCAGCCTATCGTGGCCATGACCAGCTGGATTTCACTGATGGCGATCAGGATCTCTTCGCCCTCCCCATCGGTGAGCCGCACCACGCCGGACCGATCGGCGGCGGCAGCGAGTTGCCGGAACAAGGCCAACACGTCAAGTCCAGTGAGGGTTTGCACATCGCGCTGCTGACCATCCCGCATGTAGAACTCGACCGTGGTGCCCACCAGCGGTGCGTGAACGTCATCGGGCGAGGCTATGCCCGGAGCATCCCACAATGCGTGCAGGGCCTGGACCTCATCCAGGGCCAGGGCCACCAGCCAGCCGGGCGAGATGGGAAAGCACGCAAACGGCCGGGCCCGGCCGTCATGTTGGCGGCGGCCGATCCAGGCCTCCACCAGCGCATCCCGGATCTCCAGCCCGGTGTCAAATCGCCACCACGGTTCGTCCCCGGTGGCTCCTTGCAACAGCACCCGGATGCTATATCGCAGTGCGGGGCTGGGCAGTTCTAACAGATCATCCAGCTCCGGTGTCAGATCCGGCGCGCCGTCTGCCGGCGCGCCGTCTGCCGGCCCCTCTAGCTGGGTCAGCAACTGAGCCCGCGCGTGCCACTCGGCCTTGATCTGGGGCAAGGCCGCCAACCACTCGGTCGGCGTGTCGTCGGGAGCAAAGCGGTCGCGATAAGCCAGTAGCAGGTCCACCATTTCCATCAGCCGATCGGTCTGAAGATCCAGGTCAAGCAACTGTATAACCGTGACCGTCATCATCATCAGAGACGGCAACAACATCTCTACATTGACCGCCGGGTAGGCGGTCATCTGGTGGCGCAACCGGCCGAGGATGCTCAGCAACCGGGCCGCCACCAGCGAGGAATCTGGCAGTGGTGGCGACGCCACGTGGTATGCGGTGCGCAGTCTGGCCAGTAGTCCCTCCAAATCTGCCGCTGCGTTCAGTTCATGGTCTAGCATTTGGGTGGCCTGCTCGCGCTGGTGGGCGGGGATCCCCAGGATGTCCCACACGATGGGCAGAAGCGCGGGCTGCCACTGTTCGACCTTGATGACCGGGGCCAGGGGATCTAGCGCTGCCCGGCCCAGGTAATGCGCCGCCAGCATCTGGCTGATATGGTCGTCTGTAATGGGCATGGGTGCTACCTCCGGGAAGAGTGGTCGGGGAGTCAAGCTGTGGACCGGGTGCCAGTGCGGTGGCTGGTGTCCGATCCAGTGCGTCGGCCAGGGGGCGCCGGCGGTGGTCTCCATGGGGCGGTCACAGGTCGGGCACGTGGGCGGCGGGGCCAGGATATAACCCCCGGGCCGGCGGCGATCGACGACCGGGGCCGA
>JAHJIN010000339.1 GCA_018823415.1 Chloroflexota bacterium
CAGAGGTCAATCAAGGCCGCCAAGTTCAAGTCGTTGTCAGTCATGAGCACCCCCTGAAAGACCAGTTACTCGTAGGTAAAGCTGCCGCACCCGCGGCCTGTCGGGCCAACTCGGTTGGCGGCCCTATCGCCAGCCGGAGGCCAGCCGGGGCTGTGGTTGCCATGGCTGGTGCTCCTTTCAGAAAATAGGGTAGCCTGATTTATTATGTTGCCACTTTTTTGGCCCTTAGCGACCTTAAAAGTCGCTTAAACAGGGCTTATTATACCCTTTTTCACCGGAAATGTCAACACAAGACCTGTTATGGATATACCTTGTGATTGGCGATTATGGATCCAGTTTGGGCACGAAAAAACACTGGTGGCCCGATCACGATCCCCCCAGATGCGGCCCGGTCACGGCGGCGCCCGGTGCTGCTGTCCAGCGGCGTAACCGCGCTGGTACGCGATCCAGGCGGAAGGACCTCCGCTCTGGCGCACCTCGGCCTCGACCACCGGGGGCTTATCGGCCACGCCGTCCCAGGCCCCGGCCTGGAACCAACGCCGGGCCTTGCGAGCCTTGACGTAGCGGCGGGGATAGGCGATTCCCTCGGGCAGACCGGCGGACTGGCGGGTGGCATCGTCGGATGGCATAGGCTTCCTCCGGGCAGCTCCACGGGGCTGCCGCTTCTCTCAGTGCTGGTCAGCGGATGAGGCGCCGGAACGCGCCCGGCCCGGCTCAGCGGGGTCGGATGAATCGGGGCTTTCAACTGCCCCACTCTCAAGTTCCAAGGCCGCCATCTCAGCCCAGGTGATGCCGTAGGGCAAGCCCCAACTGGTGTAACCGGCAATGTACGCGAAATCCGCGTCCTGGCAGTCGGCCAGCAGATTCTCTGCCAGAGCAGCTTGCTCCTGGCGTCGGTGCTTTCTGGCCGCGGCCTGGCCCCGGACAGATGCTCGGACTCGTTCTTGGTACCCTGGGTCCAGCTCAACTCCCAGCAGTTCCAGTTCCCTGAACGCAGTAGGCCAATCCACGCCATAGCGCCGACGATAGGCTCGGGCGACGTGGTCGCCATCATAGGTGGGCAGCCAACTGCGAGCCGCGTCCAGGCGCTGGTGCCGAGTGAATCGCCGCCGCCGAGGCGTGTTGTGTTGCTTTTTCTGGGCCATGACTGCTGCCACCTGTCGTTTCTGGCGCTACTCCACCGTCACTGCCATGGTGAAACTCACCGCCAGCGGTGCTTATGACCAGAGCCCATTGTCTGAGCAGCCGGGTGAGGTCAACGTTTCACGCCCGGCCCGTAGGGTGAAGTGGCGGCGGTGCGCAGCGGGCGACCGCCCCACTGACCATAATTATGCCGCCTCTTCCTCGCTATTGGTTCTTGGCGATATTGAATGCCTCGAGTTCGCTGCCGTTTAGATCGCGGAAATGGAGTTCGATGGTGTCGGAGCGGACGGTCGCATCCAGAAAGCCGTATTGCTTGGGCAAATACCAAACGGACGCCGGCGATTTGTGCGACGCTTCGGGACCGAGTGCGCCGCCCAAGGCGCCGACAATTGCATAACTGACACCATTCTTCTGCAAGAACTCGATGTGATGATTGTGCCCGGAGACGACAAGGTCTACCTTGTATTTCTCCAGCAGTGGCGCGACCTGTTGCACCATCTCCACCGGATCGTACCACGCGTATCCGCCGAACACACTCCCCGACGAATACACCATCGAGTGCATCATCACAATCGTCCAATCGTCAGACGGAATGGATTCCATTTGCTTGACGAACCACGCGCGCTGCTCCGCGTAGAAACTCCCGACGCCCCAGAGCATCTTTAGCATGATGATATGCACGCGCCCGGCATCTATCCGATAGTAGAGCCGCGTGCCGCTGGGGGTCTCCATCCCCTCCGGATACAAGTACGCGAGGTAATGCGGCGCGCCGTTGATCATGGCATCGTGATTGCCCATCAGCGGGCGCAGCGGGACGCCGCACGCAAACGGCGCGAGCGTCTCCAACGCTATCGTCCAGTTTTCATTCGGCGAACCCAGGTTCACTGTATCGCCGACGACGAAGAACGCGTGGAATTGGTTGCCCGGGTTGGTCACGTACTCGAGGACGCTCCGCGCGACGTTCGGATCACCGCCAGTGCTCGCGCTCAGCCCCGCGCCAAGATGGGAATCGCCGCTGACGCCGAAATGATACAGCGCGTCATTGGACGGCGTTGCAAACGAACACAGCGCGCCATCGTTGAGCCGCCACTGATAGCGCGTACCCGGTTTGAGATCCTTGAGTGGCAGCACATGCTCGCGCGTCGCGCGTGCTTCGGCGATCTTCTCGCCCAACGATTCTACGCCATAGTACAGCGTGTTCTGGGTCTCCTGCTCCGTGCGAAAGACGAGCGCGAGATTCGGTACACCGTTCGCGCCCGCGCCATCTGCGATGAGCAGTAGCGGCGGTGTAGACGCGGAGAATTCGAGCGAGGCACGCAGAAAATAGCCGCCGAAGGCAAGCGGGCCGATGATGCCGAGGATCGCGAACGCGACGGCGAGAACGCGGAGCGCGCGGTGCGCGCGCGTGACGAGCCGCGCGACGAGCGCGAGAAACGGCGCGATGACGCCGAGCGCGCCGACCGCGATGAAGATGCTCCTGAACTCCGGCATCCATTGATACAACCCCAACGTTCCGTCGAGACTGAAGAGCCACCACAACACCAGCCCGGTCACGATGGGAGCGGCAAGGATGAGACCGACGTACAACGCTTGGCGAAATGAAATCTGCGTTTTCATATTGTCCTCCAGGCGGATGCTCACCGCGCGTATCAAAGCGGCATGTCAGCAAACGCTCGCTTCGCGTAACTGGCCGGTCGGGTAGCCAGGGGCCATTGCTGGCCCCCGGCCCCCTCAGAACGGCCCGTGACACTTTCGCGTCAGACCGCTCAAGCCGCTCATAAGGCCCCCTGGTAGGACCCGCTGTGACAGACACTACCCGTCACAGCTTCACGATACCCGCTTGGGGCCACCGCGTGGATTGCTCCAC
>JAHJIN010000340.1 GCA_018823415.1 Chloroflexota bacterium
CCGCAGGGCGGCCCGCACCGCCGCCGGGTCGGGCGGCGTCAGGGGCAGCCCGGCGCTGGCCCAGACCGCGCCGGCCAGGGTCAGGACCAGGCTGGCGGCCAGGATGAACCCGGCCAGCCAGACCAGGCGGCGGGGGATGATGATCTCACGCGGCATCGTCTACCTCCTCCGGCGTTCTCGCTGCTAGTTTACTCGACGCAGTGGCTGTGGCACTGGCTGATCGGCGCGGGCGCGCGTCGGCTGGCGCCGGGATGGGGTGGGAGCGTGCCGTTCCTGGGCGCGCCGCACCACCGCCAGGTTCTCCGGATAAAGCCACCACATGGCCACGTCATAGTCGATCAGGTCCGGGTGCCCGAAGTACAACAGGCGGCCCAGCCAGGCCCCCGCGTGCTCCAGGTCGAGCTGGAGCTCCCGGATGTCCGCTGGCGTGGGCGCGGCGGTCGGCAAACAGCGCGCGACCACGCGCTGCCCGGTCTCTGGACAAGTGACCAGCAGGTCCAGCGTGCGCCAACCGACGATGTGCTGGTCGTGCCAGAGGATCGGCACCTTGGCGTTGCTGGTCACGTCGTAGTAGGCCCCGAGCTCGTGGGCCAGGGCGTTCTGATAGACCTGGACCGGCAATCCCTCCCGCAGCGTCGAGATTACCTCGTAGGCGCACTCCCCGATCCACTCGGTCATGTCCGACCGCTCCTCCTCCCCCAGGGACTCGCAGTGCACCCAGTTCACGGGCCGGTCGGGGTCGTCAGCGAGGCCCGCCGTCTGCAGCAACCCGCACTCGTAGAGGAAGGCATTCGCGGGCTCGGCGGGGTCCGCTACGGCCGTGTGCGCTTGCAGCCGCGCCGGGACCAGCTGGCTATGCGCCCGCACCGCATCCACCAGCGTCTGGCCCACCTTCTGGCGGCGTGCCCCCGGCTGCACCAGCACGAGTTCGAGCCAGGTGCTCACGCCATACAGATCAGCCAATTGTATCTGGTTAGGCGTCATGGTATGCCGGGTCGGCGGGTCCCAGTACACGGCCAGGCCCACCGGGGTGTCGTCAGCAAGATGGGCCAGTACCCCGCCCTGGGGGCTGCCCAGGGCTCGTTGGACCAGGGCCTGCCAGCCCGGTACCTGGTCCGCCTCATCCGGCGCGGCCCACTCCTGGCACCAACGCTGGATCGTCGCGCTCTGCTCGGTCGTCATGGTTTGGATAGTCATAGATATACCCTCCTACGTGAAATAGTATGTGGTACTGTAATAACACGGCGGTGCGCCGTGGATGCAGGCTCATCCATCTCGAGCGAGATGGAGAGACGGTGAGTGGCTAGAGATGGATCAACTCCCACCACCAGGTGGCCGGCCGGGTCCACCAGAACAGCGGGAACAACCGCAGGTAGATGGAGGTAGGCACGAGGTGTATCAGCCACCCCCAGACCCGCGTCGCTTTCCAGAACCAGCCTTCCGTAGCCAACAAGATGCGGTTTTTCATGGTTCCCTCCCTACAATAGTTTCCTACTCTACGAGCAGGTCCACGTACTCCAGTGGAGCGTGGACCGCTGCCTCGGAGCCGGGCGCCGGGGCAAAGGTACACGCTCCACTGGCCGGGCCAATAAAGGGACCACCCACCACACCCACCGTCGCCGACGCCCCGCGTCGCGTCGCGGACGTCCCGCGCGAGGCGCTGGCAACGAGGGGCCTGGCGGCCCTAGGGCGCCGGCGTGAAGGTGGCCAGCGGCCCCGGCACCAGCCGGGTCGGGTCCGGCGTGGCGACCGCGGTCGGCCGGCAAGTGGGGGCGCGCCAGGGCGCCGGCCAGCCGCACCAGCACCCACCAACCAGGACCAGCACCAGGGCCAGCCGGCCCGCTAACAACTGACGCATGACACTCCTCACTGGCCAGTGGCCAGGTTACTGGTGAACTGCGCGGCCGGGGCCGCGCAGCTGGTGAAGGATCAGGACCCGACCCACCACGTGGGCGGGGTCGGCGGCGGGGCGTTGACGATGCCGACGAAGGTCGTCACCGCGTAGCCCAGGATCATCAGGGCGATACCCACCACCACCGGGACTGCGACGCAGTTGCCCAGCAGGATGAGCAGCATGGCGATCCCTTGCACCGACCGGACCGTGTGGTAGGCCTGCTCCAGTTTGGATGGTTGCCGCACCATTCGTCGTCTGCGTCTCGCGTACTCCATCGGACACCTCCTGGCCTATGATTCGCTCTACGAGCGCACGATTCGCGTCGCGGCGAAGCGTGGACCCCTGACCCGGAACAGCCGCTCCGGGGCAGAGCTGCACGCTCCGCCCGACCCGTCGGCCCAGATCTACGAGAGCCAGGAGGTGCCCGGGTCAGACGCGCCCGGGCGGGCCTGAACCCCTCACCCGGGGCGAGCAGCGAGTGCTCGCCCCGGGTGAACGGTCACGGCCCCGGCCACCACGGCGGCGGAGTCGGCGGCGGCGCGGTGACGAGGCCGACGAACACCACCCCGGCCAGGCCGATGACGACCAGCGCCAGGGCCGCCAGGGCCAGCACCAGCAGGACCAGACAGCCCGCGCCGATCCACCAGATGGTTGGCATGCCACGCATCAGACCTCCTCTACCACACCCACGGCGCGAGCCGCCAGCGCACCCGCGCCGCATAGTCCCGGTAGGCCGGATCTTGGCCGAGCACGCGCTCTTCGCGCACCGCCCGGGCCGCCTGGACCAGGACAAAGGCCGCCCACAGCGGCCAGTTCCAGGCCGGCGCACCCGCGCCGCCGGCCAGGCAGACCCCCAGGCCCACCAGGGCCTGGGCCGCATACAGGGGATGCCGTACCAGGCGGTAGGGGCCGCTGGCGACGACGCCGCGCCGGGCCGGGAACAGCCCGAAACACCGCCCCAGGGCCGCCACGGACCAGGCCGTGAGCAGCGCGCCGGCCAGGCCCACCCCGGCCGGCAGCC
>JAHJIN010000341.1 GCA_018823415.1 Chloroflexota bacterium
ATTGTATGGGGACGGCAAGACCAATATATACCTGTAGCTCATGCACAGGTGGCGGCAAAAAGATTACCGAACGCGCGTGTGCATATTTTCGATAACTGCGGACACCTCCCGATGGTTGAGCAGACACAGGCCTTCAACGCCTTATTGTTGGACTTCTTGGGCAGTTGAGTCATTGTGCCGCCCAACAAGTCGCTGCACCCGACCGCGCTATCGAGGCTGTTAGGGGTCACAGTATTTGATCCCCAGTTGGCTGAGGTGCACCCCACTCTCTGGACCACCCGGCGGCCAAAATAAGGTGGATAACCGGGGTGCTGGGATCAGCAGTCAACTGGCCCCATAAGAACACTTATCGGGGGAGAATGGGCTGAAAAGAGGCCCAAACAGGGCCAAAACGGGCTGCTAACGCTGTAGCGTCTCAAAGTTGTTGGCAGTGTAGTCAAAGTTAGTGGCAGCCTGTCTCAAAGATAATGGCAGTCGAGGTTCACAGTTAGTGGCAGCAGGCCAGCCTCCGTTTCTGTCTCAAACTTGTTGGCAGCCCCCCAATCGTCAACGATAAAGTTGTTGATTATTCCTGTTCAAAATACTCAGCGGCGACCCGTTCGATGCTTTGCACATCGAAGTAGTGCCTGCGCCAGAATGTAGCAACAGGCTCAAGTAGGCCGGAATCGATTCACTCGCGAATAACACGCTTGGTGATCCCCGTTTGTAGATAAAAGGCATAGTCAGAGATCCAACCGCGTTGCCTACACCAAGCACGAGCAACAGCAAACTTGCGACGATTCTCATCCGCGGCAACGAACCCGTTTGGCTTGCATTCGATGAGTATGTCGCGCTCCCGCTCGACCAGGTGAAAGTCAGGTGTGTAGTGCCGGGTTTCGCCATCATGCTGGTATTCGATGGTCAGCGGTTGTTCCTCAAACCATTCCACGTCTGGATCGTAGTCCAGAAGGTAGAGGTAGTCACGCTCGATCAAGGACTCGAATGCCATCATTCGCTTCATCTTGACCGAGGGAAACCTCCCAATGACATTCCCTCCATGATTGGACACTTTTCTAACGGACATCTGTACCCTCCTTGATTCGGAATTGTGTAAAATGGCTGGTTCTGATTGTATCGTCAATATCGATACCGGTCAACATGGGCTTGATAGCCGGTACAAGAGGATGGGTACAGGGTCGGGCGAAGCAACTCAGGGGCAGTATGGGTGGTTGGAGCTACTGTTATCATCTTTGAGACAAAATCAAAACGGCAGCAATGAGGTTGCTGCCGCTATCTTGGAGACAGAAATCTGGTATTTCCGTAGGCTGCTGCCAATATCTCCAGTATGGCCGTAGCCTGCTGCCGCTATCTTTGGCCCTTGTTGCCACTATCTTTGAGACAAGTGGCCTTTGGGGGGGCCTTCTGCTGCCATTATCTTTGAGACGCTGCAAACGCCTGAAAATCTCGCCTGATAATGCAGCGACGACCCCATGTCCGCCTCGCCTCACGACGATTTCTGGTCTTGGGCCGTCGATGGAAACAGCACCGGGGGAACTTGCTGGAGCGGTTGCGTGTAGGACTGGGGCAAGATCGAGGCTATCCGGCAACTGGCCGAGTCTGAGAAAAACAGCGAACTGAGCGGTTGACAAATGGTCAACCGCTCAGTTTTCGCTTTTACAACTCGTTTACAACTGCACAACATGCCGATAACATGGCTGGGCGATAATGAGGATGGCAGGCAAGCGGTAGAGCGTGTCTCGAATCCCATGTAGGAGGAGTGGTCCATGCACATCCGACTCGTATTCGCCCTCGTCTTGGTGTTGGCCTTGTTTGGCGTGACCCTGGTCGTCGCCTCGGCCGGCAGCCCGGTCCCGGCAGTCGCCAGCCAACACACGTTCACCCCCGGTATCGTCCTCTCCGACGGGCCCGGCGGCCTGACCCTGGTCTCCGTGCCGGCTACCATCCCCCTCACCGTCGGCCACGTGGCCTATCTGCCGGTCCAGGTGCAGGGCTACCACCGGCCTATCACCGTCACCGCGCAGGCCCTCATCCACACCTACGTGAACGACGTGACGCCCGACGAGCCGGGCGATGCGCCGGCCCTCGTCGTGGGCACGCTGGCCGCACCCCAGGGCGAGCTCCAACTCCAAACTCTGCGGATGCGCCTCCACCCCCTGACGCTGACGTTCGGAGTTGGCGGGGATGAGGTCAGCATACCCATCACCCTCACGCCGGACCTCCAACGCTGGGCGCCGGTCTTTGGGGCTGGCTTCATCCCCGGCTACGCCGGCTGGTGGGGTACGCTACGCGAGCCATACGTGCCCGTGTGGGGGCCGGACTGCCCCCCCTGTCCCTGGACCCCCGGCGACCCTATCAGCACCACCCGCGATACTCGCTGCGTCAAGATGAACCAGCTCAGCGAATGCTGCTGTCGCCCCATCCAGAAAGCCTACAGCGAGACCCTGGACGCCAGCATCCGCAGTCAGGACGCGCCAATCGTCCAGCAGTACGCCAGCCAGGTGTTGCGTCATCAGATCGGCTGGACGGCCCTCCAGCCCTTCCCCGTCACTCAGGCCCTGACCGAGCCGTACCTGCTGGACGGGCTGGACTGGCTGTTCTTCCAACTGCCCTCCCAGGAGCGGGACTATTCGCCCTTGCTCAACGACGTCATGGAGGGCAAAGGGGGCTGGATGGCCTGCCCGGAAGAGTACCCGATGATCGTGAACCAGGGCTCCGGCGGGTCCATCGGCTTCTACGACGAGCGCAATGCCGCTTTGGTGGAGCAATACCGCCGGTACATCCGCCAGCTTGCTACCCGCTACGGTCCCGAGCTGCGCTTCCTGGAGACCATGAACGAGCCCTGCTATAGCTTTTACCTGTGCCCCTGCCGGGATCCCCTGGGACCGGGATACCCGTGCACCCGGACCTGGGCCCGAGGCCCCGACCACCAGGTGTGCGACGACCTGCCGCCGGGCTACCTCCAACCGCACCAGACCGCCGCGTTCGCCGACGTGTACGCCGAGTTCCTGTATGCCTCGGCCGACATCGCCGCCCAAGAGCTGCAAGCGGCCGGCTCCGATGCGATCCTGGTGGCCGGCGGGCTGGAGCTGAGCGGGGCCGGCCTGACCACCACCACCGCCCGCATGATCGAGTTGGGCCTCCTGGACAATGACAACGTGGCCCTCATGATCCACCAGTTCCCCTACCCCTCGCCGCCGGACTGGATCACCCACGAGGAGTGTGTCTACGGCCCCGGCTGGTACCTGCCGCCCGGCTGCGAGACTGCGCCGCCGCTCCAGGACTATACCACGCCCGCCGGCCGCCCCGTCGCCGCCCGCGTCAAGTGGCAGGGGGTGGACGAGGCCATTGACGTGAGCGAGATCCTGAGCGACGTGGTGGCGCTGGGTCAGCAGATGGGGCAGCCGGATTTGCTCGGCCGCTTCCACCTGTTCGACACCGAGCTGCACGGCGGGTTCGGCATCAAGGACGAGACCACCAACGGCGGCCGCACGGCCATCGCCGGCCTGCGCATCGGGGCCATCAACGCCCACCAGGGCTTCGCCGGACTGCTGTTCATCGGCAACAACCCCGACCCGCAGCCGTACAACGTGATGGTCAAACACCTGGTGGGGGTGACGCCGGTCTACCGGCCAGAGTGGAACGCGCCGCTGGCCGGCACAGACTACTCCGGCCTGGTCTGTAAGCTCTTCACCCGGGGCGACGAGGACATCATTGCCATCTGGAGCAACGCCACCACTACCGGCAACCTGAAACTGCCCCTGTCCGGCGCGCCGACGCAGTTCAAGCAGGTTACGTTGACCCGGGTCTATGGGCCGGAATGCCCCACGGTGGACTGCCAGGGCCTCACGCCAGAGGAACGGAGCCGGGTAGACATTGCCAGCCAGGTCTTGAGCGCGCCGCCGGCGTCCATCCCGGTGCAGCCCCTGCAGGAATTCTACTTCCTGTCGGTCAGCAGCGACCGGCCGGGCTTTGGCTGGCTGGGCGACCTGGGCGCGCCGCACACGCTCTACCTGCCGCTCGTCGTGCGCGGCGGCTGAGAGACGCCGCAAGGAGGGTCTAATGAATATCTCACACCTGCTCTTTGTCGTGGCAACCTTCGTCCTGATTATCGCGGCCTGTAGCCCCGGTTTCCATACGCCCCCAGGTCCAACCGCTATCCCCCCAATCCCTGTTTCACCAACCGGGGCAGCCGAGGCGTATCCTCTGAACACGCCCTCGCCGCCGGCCGTCCCGACGGCCACAAAACCCCAAGCCCTGCGCTTCAGCGACTTTTACCCCGGCGACGCCTCGACCGTGACCCGCATCATCGTCACCAGCACCAACGGCCAGCGCTACGTCGTCGAGGGCAGGGCCATCGCAGCCTTCCTGGACCTGATGGATTCTCTCATCTTCTCTCGCCTGCCGGTCCAGGTCGCACCGCACCTGCCCTATCAGTACCAGGTGGACCTCTACCAGGGCGAGGAACCAACGTTGCAGATGGACTTTCAGGGCGGCATGGTGGGCATCCACCGAGTCTATTACAGCCTGGACACCGACGTGGGGGAGTACCTGGCCGGGCTGGTGCAGGATGCGCCCCAGCTCGTGACCTACTACCGGCTGCGCCTGGAACTGTCCACCACCGCCCGCGCGGCGCGGGTCACGGCCCACACGCAGTTCACGCGGTTCCTGGTTACCGTGCGCCAGATGGGGACGCAGGGCGATCCGGCCAGACACGGGGCGAACGTGCACAGCGTGTGGGTCGGGCAGGAGGAGGGGAGCGACCATGTGACAGTGACGGCGGATTACGTCGTGACCTCGCGCGGGCTCTTGTTTCAGCCCGTTCCCAGCCGCTTCGAGCAGCGAGACGAGGGGACCAGCGTCCTGCGGGTATACAACGTCGGGGGGGAGGAACCGGAGCTGCTTCAGGAGGTCCACCACAGCGGCGCAACCCCGCTCGATTTTTCCCTCGACCTGGGCGTCCTCGCCGGCCGCCCCCCCCTGGAGGGACAAATCCCCGCCCGTCCCCAGAAGATGCTCTGGGCCTACTACTATCCCTGGTACTATGCCGACGGTTGGGATACCGCCATCCTGCAAGACCAGCCACTGATGGGTTATTACGGCTCGGACAGCCGCGCGGCGATCGAGCAGCACATCGCCCAGGCGCAGGGGGCCGGGATTGACGGGTTCATCTCTTCGTGGTGGGGGCCGGGCAGCTACACCGATGAGAACCTGCCGACCTTGCTCGACGTGGCGCAGGAACGAAATTTCCGGGTCATGATCAATTTCGAGCTGCTGGGCGACGCCGGCCAGCCCCGTCCCGAGGTCGAAATCCTGGCCTGGCTGCGCTACGCGATGTCCGAATACGGCGACCACCCGGCGTACATGCGGGTGGACGACAAGCCTGCTTTCGTCATCTGGGCGTCGTCCACCGTCTCGAATGACACCTGGGGGAACATTCGGACTCAGCTCCGGGCCGAGGGGCTGGACGCCTTCCTGCTGGCCCAGTTTGCCGGCGAGTGGCCTACGCTCGACAGCCTCGACCTGTTCGATGGCTTGTACCAATACAACATCCTCAACGTGATGCACAGCAACGACCAAGTGGATATGCTCTGCCGCGTCTACGCGTCCACCGGGCGCGCCGTGCGCTATCACCCGCTACTGATGGATACGCCCACCCTGCGCCTGTGGGCGGCCACCGTCCAGCCGGGCTACGACGACCACCTGATCCCCGGCCGCACCACCCCTATCCTGGACCGCCAGGACGGAGCGCTATACCGCGCTACGTTCGACGCCGCGCTTCAGAGCGATCCCGACTGGATTTTCATCACCTCCTGGAACGAGTGGTGGGAGCACACCTACATCGAGCCCAGTGAACTGTACGGCGACCAGTATGTGCAGATCACCCGCGTATGCGCTGAACGATGGAAGAATGGAGGTGGCGAACAATGAACAAGAACGGGCTGTTGGTCATGGCCTTGGTCCTGGCGCTGGAACTGGCGCCGGTCCCGTTGGCCTGGGGGTTGCCCGCTGCGCCGACGGTTGAGGAGACCCGGTCGGCGCTGTCGACTCTGGTTTCTGCCGGGACCCAGGCAAATGGCGACGTGGGGCTGGGTGACGAACCGGTGGTGGCCTTTGGCACGCACCACGGGGGCTTGTGGTTGTTGACGCCGGAGACCCCGGCCGGCGGCGACACGACGTTCCGCTGGACCTGGGACAGCGCCGGCATCGAGACGCACATCCGCAGCGTGGCATTCAAGCCCTACCCCGACGGCACGCACGATTACTACGCCGTGGGGGCCGGCGGGGGCCTTCTGCGTCTGCGCGCCCAGGACGACGCTGCCCAGTGGATCGGCCCCGGCGTGGCCGGCGAAACCGGCTGGATGGGGTATGGGGCCTGGACCTCCGGCGCAGTGGACGTGGACCGGGTGCACGGCGACGTGGCCTGTGCCGCGCTGGGCTTCGCCGGCCCATCCACGATGGGGCAGGCGGGTATCTACTGCTCGTACGACGCCACGGCGATCACGCCCACCCTGCAGCGCGTGGACGAGGGCCTGGACCTCATCGGCTGGTTCGGCAGCCGGCTGGTCTTGCTCCCCCGGCCCGCCGGGTTCAGCCCGGCGCAGACGGCCCTCATCGTCGCGCGTGAGTCCGAGGTTTGGCGCTACGTGTGGCCGCAGGGCCAGGCGAGCCAGATGGCCTGGATCGGGCCGGAGAGCCTGCCCATCACCACCACCTACGTGGTTTCCGCGCACCTCTACCCCTGCCCCGACGACGCCGACCGCTTCACGGTCTTTTTCGCCACTGCCGACGTCGGCTGCCTGGCCGGCGGTGGGAATGAGTGCGCCAACGGCCTGATCTTCTACCGGGACTTTGACCGTCTCGGCGCGCCCCTGGGCAACTGGGGCCAGTTGGACCCGGCGGCCATCGCGGCGGGGTGCGGCATCCCGCACAACCTGATCTGGGACGCGCCCACATCCACGGCGCGGTGGCTGACCACCTGGCCGACGCCGACCCAGGAGGCGATCTTTTTCTCCGGCGGCGCGTGGAGCGCCGGGGCGCTGGGCGGATACACGGCGCGCTGCCTGGTGCGGGTGCAGCCGGGCGCTGCGCCGGGCGATCCCTACCAGATCGTCGGCTTCCCCAGCCCGGGCCTGGCGGATGCCCCGGTGGGCGCGGCCAACCTGGCCCCCTCGCCGGACGCAGCCGGCGGATGGCGGCTCTACGTGCCCGTGCTGAAACCGTCCGCGAACCCGGCTTATGACCGCATCCTGGTGGATGTAGACATCCTCTATTCGGATGACTATGGCGACACCTTTGCCAGCCTGCTCACGGTTCCAAACCTGGACCCGGCCGCACTGGGCGATTTGGCCGTGGCGCCGGGCTGGCGCGCGGACATGAGTGGTGCGCGCGGGCTCTACCTGGGGCCATTCGCCGTCCTGTCTATCCCCGGCGGGATTCAGTACAAGCTACTGCCCGGCGCCGACGGCGGCAACTCTACGATGTTTGGCAGCGGGGTCACGGCGGCCGGCCTGCAGGTCACTGGCCTGCACGTCCGGGCCGGCCCCGCTGGCCGCTGGCAGTCGGCGCCCTACATGGCCCCGCACGCCGTGGCGGTGGGCCGGCGGCGCGTCTACTTTAGCCTGTGGCCGGCGTCCCGCGCGCCGGGCCTGCCGACAGATGGCGGCGGCGTCTACGCCGTGGACCCCGCTGACACGCTCAGCGTGCAGCACGCCGCCCTCGGCGACGGCTCCGTGCCCGCCATCGAGAAGGTGTGGGACCCGGCCGTCCAGCCCTGCACCATCACCGTCCCGACCAACCCGACGATCAACCCGCCGCCCATCGCCCACTACATCGCGGTGGACCCCCGGGAGGAGCAGGTCTTCGCCATCCTGCGCACCGCCGACGCCGGCCTTGACTCTTGGGCCGACCCGACGGAGTGTGGCAACGGCCTGTGGGTGGGCCGGCGGCCGGCCGCGTCGGGCCAGCCGTGGACGTGGAAGCTGTTGCTCCAGGAAGACGACACCGGCGGCTTCAAGCACCTGTGGGTGGTCAGCGACGCCCAGGGCAACTTGCGCGAGCTGATCGTGGGCCTGGCCGAGAATACCGCACTACGCCGACGCTTTCAGCAGCCCTTCCTTCGTGTGTTCCACGATGGCGTGGCCTGGCGGCACGAGGAGGTGAACGTAGGGCTGGACGCCACAGTGCCGATCACCACGTGCCGGGGCGCCGGCTTTGCCTACGACCCGCTGGAGCCGGACTATTGGGTGATGACCGTGGCCTGCGGCCCAGATATCGAACGCCCAGCAGGCACACGCAGCTTGCTGCGTCTGTCCACCAACGCCGGCGGCTCCTTCGCGCCCTGGGGGGCCGGGAGCTACGAAAACCACAGCCTGGGGGCCACTGTACTCTATCGCTACCCGGACGGCGCGCGCCGCCTGTTCGTCCACGCCCGCGATGAGGGGGTCATGGTGCAGACGAACGCGCAGGACCCCGGCTCGCTCGCCTTGAACCAGGATGGGCTGGGCCGCCTGAGCGTCACCACCGGCGCGTCGGCGGTCAACCTGCTGTGGCCGCCCCCGCCGTACCCGGCGCGCGCCTACCTGCCGCTTGTCTCCCGTTGAGCGGAGAGGTTGCAGTTCTCTAACGATTCTCCAATGCGATTCCAATGGCCGTGCGCCATAATGGACTTGGAGCAGAGCGGTAAGAGAACGCTCCGCGCAACACACCTGGAGGTGCCCACATGAAACCCGTGCGTATGTTCGTCACTGGTTGGGCCGCCCTGGCCCTCGTTCTGCTCGTGGCCGCCGGGATGTTCCTCACGGCCTCGCCCGGGCACGCCGGGCCGCACGAGGCCGCCGGCTCCTTCGGTCCCCGCGACCTCTTCAACATGACCGAGTTGAAGAACTTGACCCTCCGGGACGGCGACCTGCACTGGACGGAGATCTCGACTCGGGTCTTACCCTCCGGCGTGACCGAGACGATCGGCTCCTGGTCCGGGGGCGTGTGGGAGACGTTCGACGTGACCGGCCAGGCCCGGACCATCACCCTCTCCGAGCGGGCCGCCATCTACTGGCCGCCGGGCTATCCCAGCACGCTCAACAGCCAGGCCGGGTTCGGGCACGTGTACGCTGCTCACGTGGCGATGGGGCTGACCGGCCATGTGACCGTCGGCGAGCAACTGGCACTGACCTTCGGCCTCCCGGTGCTCCACCACGGCGAGGAGGCCGTGGACTGGGAATCGCTGGGGTTTGGCGGCCGGGGCGATCTGACGAACATGTCCGGGCCGAACCTGGTGCAAGTGAACCCCTGCGCTCTGGTGGACCTGGCGCGCGGCAACTTTGGGTGGGTGTTGGCGCGCACCAACGTCCGGGCCATTACTCTGCTGCAATGCCTGGCCGAAGAGCGCGGTGGGACCGTCACTCGGGTGGCCCTGCGTGGCGGCTCCAAGGAGGGATTCGCCACCTGGATGGCTTCCGCCGTGGACGACCGGGTGGAGGTGGTCAGCAGCGGCGGCTACCAGCGCGAGGACCTGCGCACCGCCATCTCCGTCTACGCCACCGACTGGGGCTGCGAGCCCCCGCCCGCCGCGGGGGTCGAAAGCATCACGGAAACGCTCATCTTCCTCGACTGGATGACCAGCACCCCGGCCGGGCGAGCAGCGGAGCAGGCATTCTCGGTTGGTCTATTCCAGCACGACCTGTACCCCCGTTTCGCCCTCATCAACGGCGATGTCACCCGGCATGACATGCACGATGGTCACCACTTTGCCCTGGGCATGGAGACCTACTTCCTGGACCACTTTGCGGCCGTCCCCTGGCGGTACGTGCGTCTGCACGCCGAGAGCCAGGAGGATACGAAAGAGGAAATCCTGCGCACGCTGCTCCTGGAGCAACTGGTGAACGACAGTCCGGGCTATCTGGACCAGGTCTATCCCAGGATCACCAGCGACCGGGTGGAGACAAGCGAAACCGATGGCCGGCGATTCCGGGCCTTTGTCACCGTGACGCCGGAGCCGGAGCAGGTGCGCCTGTGGTGGAGCCATTCAGATGACCGGGTATGGAACGACGAGGAGAACGCGCCGTGGGTTGCGGTGCCGCTGACCTGGTCGGAGGATGGGTGGGTCTCCGGGTGGGTGGACTTGCAGCAGATGGGCGTGGGAATCGACGAGGAGATTGCCTACTACGTCGAGGCCGAGAACACGTACCACGTCGCCTCATACTCTGTCCCGCGCCGCGCCGTCTCGCCGGTCCGCTTTCTCTGGCGACTCCCACCGTTGGCCTGCCCGATCATCCCGCCAAACTGGTGCGGCATCTACCTGCCCCTGATCTGGCGAAGCTAGGAGGCTCCACGCGCAACTAGATGCTGTGACAAAACGTTGACACGGTTGCGATATGGACGTGACCAAACTATGCGATACTAGGGCTGGATGAGGGATGTCGAGGGGTGCGGCGGCCGGTCATTCGGCATCCCGGTCCCTGCCAGCAGCGGGAACACCAGAGGGAGGGAAAGCCATGTGGGAGCAGGACCTGGTCGGACGGGAGATGGTGTGGGATACCGGGTATGAAGATGCGCTGTTGGGCAACGTCATGGACAAGATGGACGCGGATCTCCTGCGCCTGGTCAAGAACTGGCTGGATTCCTTCGTCAAATGGGACGTCCTCCGTTTTCTCTGCCAGCAGCCGGATGCCGTGTATCCAGCGGACGCTCTGGCCCAACGGATACGCCGGGACCGCAACGCACTCGAGGCCGAGGTAACGCCACTGATCCGGGCCGGCCTCGTGGGCTGCTATTGGATGAGGGGCCAGCTCGCCTTTGCGCTGGCTGCCGACCCGGCTGCCCGCCAACTGGCCGCCAAGTTCGTGCGCGCCTGCGAGGACCGGTACTTTCGGATGAAGGTCTTGTACCATATCTTGCGGAACATGCCAGTGGAATCCCGCGACAGACAGGGCCAACTATGATGCGCCAATCCGTACCGCCGGCGACCATCGCCGTCACGCCCCTCAAGCAGTGCTACTTCCTGTCGGTCATCAGCGACCGGCCGGGCTTTGGCTGGCCGAGCGATATCCGGTAGCTTCCGCTTTACCGGGCAGCCAATCGGGTGTATACTTGGTTTGGGGCTGAAACGAGCGAGCCCGACTGCCCGAATGTCATGTTGGAGGGGAACGGATGAGCCCGCGATGCACCGTCCTCGTGGTGGACGACGAGCCGGGTTTGCTGGACGTCGTGCAGATGTATTTCGCCCGCGAAGGTTTCCGGGTGGTGTTGGCTGCTGATGGCGAGGCCGCGCTGGCCGCCGCGGCCCAGGAACTTCCCGACCTCATCATCCTGGACCTGATGCTGCCCCGGCTGGACGGCCTGGAGGTCTGCCGCCGGCTCCGGCGCACCACGAACGTGCCCATCATCATGCTGACGGCCCGCGACGAGGACGTGGACAAGATCGTTGGCCTGGAACTGGGGGCCGACGATTACGTCACCAAGCCGTTCAACCCGCGCGAGTTGGTGGCGCGGGCCAGGGCGGTCCTGCGGCGGGTCGCCGCGTCAGAGCCAGGCTCTGTGGTCGAGACAGTGCAAGTGGGCAGCCTGGTCATCAGCCAGGCCGGCCGCACGGCTCTCGTCCGGGGACGACCGCTGGAGTTGCGCCCCCGCGAGTTCGACCTGTTGTGGGTGCTGGCGACTCACCCCGGCCAGACCCTGGATCGGGAACAACTCATCGAGCGGGCCTGGGGGTACGAGTTTCCGGGCGGGACCCGCACGGTGGACATGCACGTGGCGCAACTGCGCAAAAAGCTTGCGGCTGCCAACGTCCACGACCTGCGCATTACCACGATGCCGCGCGTGGGCTATCGACTGAATGTAGATTGAGGTACCGTACCGGTGTAGTATGCTGAAAAGCTACCGCTCCCGCCTGTTCATCGCCTTCACGCTGGTGTGGCTGGTTTCGGTGGCCCTGTTCCTGGGGCTGACCGTGAGCCAGCTCATCGACTACTATCGCCATACGCAGGCCGGTGAACTGCACCTGAAGCTCAAGCTGTGGACCTACTCGCTGGACTTTACTGACGATCCCCGGTTGTCGCCCCGGACCCAAGAGGCCCTGCACCGGGGCAGCGCCGAGTTGGGCGCGGCCCTGGTGGTCGTGTATGGAGATGAACGGCCGCGATTCTATGCAACCGACGGATACGCCCTGTCCGCCGCCGAAATCGCCGCCGTGAAGGACATCCTGGATCGGGAATTGCCCTACCGGCGTGCCGTGACGGTTCAGCGCGAGGGTTTGGTGATCGTCGCCCTCCCCGCGGCGCCGGACGACCAGACGCCGACCCTGCTGGCGGCCGTGGCGCCCGCCGCCAGCCTGGAGGTCGGCTGGCGGCAACTGGCCCGCCCCCTGCTCTATGCCGGCCTGGTGGGGCTGGCCGTTTCGCTGCTGCTGACCCTGCTACTCGCCCGCGCCATCACCCGCCCGGTCACCCGCCTCACCACTGCGGCCGACCGCATGGCCCAGGGCGTCTACGACGACCCGCCCCTGCCGGCCGGGGACGACGAGCTGGGCCGCCTGGCGTGCGCCTTCAACACAATGCGGGACCAGGTGCGCCAGGCCCAGCAGAGCCAGCGGGATTTCCTGGCCGGCATTTCGCACGACCTCAAGACCCCCTTAGCCATCGTCCAGGGCTACGCCGGCGCCCTCGCGGACGGCACCGCGGCCGACGAGCCCACGCGCGGGCGGGCGCTGGTGGGCATCCAACGCGAGACAGAACGCATGACCCGCCTCGTCGTCACCCTGCTGGAACTGGCCCGCCTGGAGGCCGGCCTGGTGCCGCTGGAACTCATTGCCTTCGACCTGGTCGAACTGGCCCGAGGGGTGCTGGCCGACCTGGCCCCGCAGGCCCACCGCCAGGGACTATGCCTGGTGGACGACCTGCCGCCGGCGTTGCCGGCCATCGCGGCCGACCCGACCCAGATGGAGCGCGTCCTGGTGAACCTGCTGGAGAACGCCCTGCGCTTCACCCCGACCGGGGGCACGGTCACGGTGGGTGGCGCCGTCGAGCCGGCCGGCGCTGTCTCCCTCTGGGTGCAGGACACCGGCCCCGGCATCCCCGCGGCGGCATTGCCCCACGTCTTTGACCGCTTTTACCAGGCCGATCAGTCCCGGCCCGGCGGCCGCCACGGCAGCGGCCTGGGGCTGACCATCGCCCAGGAGATCGTGAGCCGCCATGGTGGCCGCATCAAAGCGGACAGTGAGATCGGTCGGGGCGCCCGCTTCACCGTCACCCTCCCCATGGCGCAGTCCCGGCCTCGGTAGGGGCCGCTTCCCTGGCCTGGCGCGCGATACACCTCGCCCATCGGTTATCCCTGGAAGTTTGAGACTCGTTTCAACCGAGCAAGCTGAAGCGTCGGATAGATGCGCCCCAGCGTGTAACCTGCTCCTGCCCGGGACAGACACACCGGCCAGTTCCATGGTATAATCGAACTAGCCAATCGGATGGACCGCGTGGCGGCCCAGTTGACCATTCTGTGACCGTGCCGCCATCTGACTGTGGCAATCGCCTGCTATACTATGCACAAGAGGGACGCAATCCAATACCATACGGGATTCCAAGTGTATGGGTTTGACGGCCAGCATATAGTGTGGTAGGCTGTGTCAGTTCGTCATCAAATCTGCACCGAGAGGCCGAAGTGATGTCTGATACCCATCCTACCCCCACCACTTTCGCGGTATTGACCCAGCCTTTGCAACCCATTTCCCAGGCTATCGAAGACCAACGCAAGAAGCATGGTAACGAGACTTTGAGTTGGTATACCTTCACCCAGATCTTGATTTTCTGTTACACCATTGGTTGCAAGGGTCTCAACTTGCTGGCGACCGAACTCGAGAACGCAGACCCCGAGTTGGCGTTGCCCGCCGTGCCGGCCGCCACCTTGTCCGACGCCTTTCGCCGCTTCCCCGCCCACCTGATGCGGCAGGCCTTTCTGGAGTTGGTCCAGCACATCGCGGGGCGCGAGATTCCCGAATTGCAGGACTTGGGTCCCCTGTGGGGCGTGGACGGGTCGTACTTTCCCGCCTTGCGCGGGATGGCCTGGGCCAAGGTCCGGGATCAGGTCTATGGGATCAAGCTCCATTTGTGTTTCAGTCTCAATCAGATGATCCCTATGGACTGCGTCATCACCATTGGGACCGGCAGTGAGCGGCACAACGCCAGGGCCTTGCCGTGGGGCCTTGCGCCAGATGCTGCGCACGGTGGCCCGCGTGGTGCAGGAGAACATCCGGGGCGCGGACCGGCTACGGCGGCGACGAGTTTGCGGTGATCCGGCCCACAGCCGGCCCGGTCGAAGCCCGGCATGCCGCCGAGCGCATCCGCCAGGCGATGGCCCACACCGCCCTGCTGGCGCTACTGCCAGCGGATCGCACCAAACGGCAGAAGCTTGCGCCCCGCCGATGACCGAGGGCCAAGCCGGGCGTGGGCGCAAGCCAGGTTTGGGGTGGACTCTGATTCGGTCCTGGTGTGGATCTCAGGCTTCCATCCGGGCCTTCAGGTTTGCCAGGAGCGTCTCGGCCTCGCGCTCGTTTTGTCTGACGATCAAGGCCGCGGCCAGCTTGCCCAGCAGTGGCACGGGCACCGTGTATGCCACTTCCAGCGTCACCCGGGTCCCCCCGTCCTCGGACTGATACGTCCACGTGAATGTGTTGGCGATGCCCGTTGTGCTCTGGGTGACGATGCGCTGGTTGGGAATGTATTCGGTGGTCTCGGACGCGCCTTCAAAACGCATACCGGCCATCTTGTACACCCACTGGAAGCTGGTGCCGCCGGTGGGCAGCCATAGTACGTCCTTGACCTCCTCCATGCTGGGCCAGATCTCGGGCAGGTTGGCCGGGTCGGAAATGTAACCAAAGACTTGTTCTACGGGAGCATTGATCGTGATGGTCTTTTCTATGCGGGACATGGTTCGCACCTCCTGCAAAAGTTTGCTGAATTGCCGACTGGCCGGTTTGGCTTCCGCACATCACCTCGCTTTCCATCGTACCTATGGGTTCAAATGACCCACCGTGGGTACAGAGAAAACCACGGCGGGGACTGACGGCACACCGCGAGATCGCACGTTTGGCAGCTTCACACCAGCAGAGGCGGTCATTGACCAGGTTGGCCGGGACTTGGCCCCCTTCATGGCCCGGGCCTATTTCGAGCAGCTGCAACGCGACCTTGAGCGGCATCTGCGCCTGAAGCGGGATGGGGGCCCCACTGATCTTTCTGGCAGTGCCAGCAACGTGGGCCCATTCGCCCCCCAATCCTCCGGCTTGCCGTAGCGATGGGGGGCGCAACTAGACCTCTTGCAGCGCCCGGGCGACCACCTGGGCTAGTTGCTCCAGGGCCAGAGGCTTTGGCAAACAGTCCACCAGCCCCTCCGATCGCAGGCGTTCAATCTCTGCTTCCAACAGGTGCCCGGTCAGCGCCACCACTTTCACAGCCGGGGCCCGCTGGGCCAACGCGCGGAACAACGCCTGCCCGCCCATCACCGGCATCACCAGGTCGGTTAAAACCAGGGCAATCTCCCCCCCTCGCCGCTCGAAAACCGCCAGCGCCTCCTGCCCGTTGGCCGCCTCCAGCACCCGGTAGTTCAGGTCTTCCAGAGCATCCCGCAGCACCGCTCGCGTCGTCACGTCATCCTCCACCACCAGCACGGTCTCTCCTTGTCCCCGGACCAGGATCGGCGTTTCTACCACTACCGCTGCCCCGGCCACCGGCAGAGCGGGCAGGTAGAGGCTGAAGGTCGTGCCCGCCCCCACGTTCGTGGCTACGTCAAGGTAGCCCTCGTGCTGCGTCACAATGCCGTAGACCTGGGCCAACCCCAATCCGCTGCCTTGCCCCGGTGCTTTGGTGGTGAAGAAAGGCTCAAAGATGTGGGGCAGCACCTCAGGGGGAATGCCCATCCCGGTGTCCGCCACTGCCACCCGCACCCATTCCCCGGCCCTCATCTCCGCCACGGGCGCGGTTTGGCTATCCTCGACCCGTAGGCACTCCAATTCGATCCGCAGTGCCCCCCCGCTGGGCATCGCGTCCCGCGCGTTAAGCGCCAGATTCAGGAGCACCTGCTGCAAACGCGTCAGATCCGCGTTCACGATGTATTCGCCCGGTCCATAGACCAGATCCACGTGGATGTCCTCCGGTAAGGTGCGCCGGAGCAGGTTCGCCATCTCTTGCAAGACCGGCACCAGGTCAAGGGGTTGCCGCTCCAGGACCGAGCGCCGACTAAAGTCCAGGATTTGCCGGATCAGGTTCGTGGCCTGCTTGGCCTGCTCCAAGATGATCAGCAATCGCTCGCGGTACTTGGCTGGTAAATCCGGCGTGCGCAGCAGTAACTGGCTACACAGGACGATCACCGCGATGATGTTGTTAAAGTCATGGGCGATGCCGCCCGCCATCTGGCCTACGGCCGCCAGCCGCCCTTGCTGCTGGATCCGCTGCTGCAGCTCCCGCTCGGGGGTCACATCCCGGATGACCAGCACCCAGCCGCCGGCCTCCGGGCCGGCGGCTATGGGCCGGGCGATCATCTCAAAGTCCCGACGCGGGGGGCCAGGCACCGTGACCTCGGGCCACAGCCCCCGCGGGGCCGGGGAGGTGCGCAGTTCGGCCAGCGAACGTCCGCTCAGGTGGGTGAGGGTATCCCCCACCTTGGCGCCGGCCAGGAGGGCCAGGTACTCACGGGCGGCGGGGTTGGCCAGGAGAATGCGCGAATCGGCGGCCAAGAGGACCACCCCTTCCGGCACCGTGCTGATGATCTGCTGCACCTGCTGGGCTTGCTCGCGGGTCTGTTCCAGCAGGCGGAGACGTTCGGCGGCCCCGCCCAGTTGGCGTCCGACGGCCTCCGCCAGGGCGATTTCCTCGGGGGACCAGCAGCGGGGTTCGGAGGCGGCCAGGCTCAGCCCGCCAACGCGGCGGCCCTCGACCAGGAAAGGGACGGTGAGGGAAGCCCGAATGCCAAAGCGCGCCATCAGCGAGCCCAAGACGGCCAGCGGTTCGCCCTCCGCCCGCGCTGGCCAATCCGCCACGATGATGGGGCCGGGGATGTCCAGCCCGGCGGTGTGGGCGGTCTGGGCAGTGGCGGGGCCGAACTCCAGGGGGAGCCCCCGGGTGACCTGCTGGTCGGCGATCCACAGAGCGCCGCTCTCCGCTTCCAGGGCCTGCAAAGTATAGCCCAGGGTGGTCTCGAGCAGGACTGGCAGGTCCGGCGCAGCGACAGCAGCGGCAATGATCGCGTTGAGGGCCTCCAGGTGGGCGGTCCGGCGGCGGATCTCCTCCTCAGCGCGCTGGCGCGCGGTGATATCCTCCAGGCTGCCCTCGTAATACAGCACTCGACCTTCGCTATCGCGAACCGCTCGGGCGTGGTCCTTCATCACAATGGTCGTGCCATCGTATTGGCGAAATCGCAGTTCGAGATCTCGCACGACCTCGTCCTGCTCGTGCAGCGCCAGCACCCGCCCGCGATCCCCGGGATCCACATACAGGTCGGCCGCGTTGGTGGCCAACAGGGACTCCCGGTCCGGGTAGCCC
>JAHJIN010000342.1 GCA_018823415.1 Chloroflexota bacterium
ATGCGCCGGGCCACCCTGCGTGGGGCCAACCTGAGCAGGGCCAACCTGGACGAGGCCATCCTGGAGGGGGCCACCATGCCCGATGGCAGCATCCACAACTGACCCCAGGTCCTGGACATGGGGGCTGGCCCCTTGCATGCTGGTGGCCGGGGACATTGCAGCGGCGGTGCTATTGGAGCGACGGCGATGAGGTGACCAAGTTACCAACGCCAGCGCTGGTAACTTGGTAGATCCCCTGGATTTAGGCCAATACCGCCGTCGTACCTATATCTACCCTATATACCAGACCCTGTATCCAAAAGGCTGGATACAGGGTGCGATTGACGATATGCATTACTAGCACAGACTGACAATAAAATAAAATGAACGGGCCGGGGAGGTGTAGCGAGCACCACCCCCGACCCTGACCGGTCCCCCGGTGAAGCGGCGGTCCGGCTGCGTTGGATCGTACCATATCCGGCGCAACCCGGCAAGTAGGCCCCCCGGTGGAAACCGTGGGGGCCTTTTGTTATGGAGGTAGAGCTGTGAATTACGAGGTTGTGGGTATGGTGTGTGGCGTTGGCCTGAGCCTGGCAGCCCTGGGCGTGGCGCTGGCGGTAATCTATCAGATTGGTCTGGGGGCCTGGCAGCGGTGGCACGTCATCCAACTGGACCTGGCCACGCGGCGCCTCACAGTGGACGCCCAACGGGTAACGGTGGACCAGGCCCGCCTCCAGATCACCCAGCAGGTGCAGGCGGACCCCCAGGGCGTTTATCCTATGCTGTGGGACGGCCAGCATTTGCTGGACCCCAACCGCGGCCTGGTGATGTCTTTGCCCGGTGGCGTAGAGGCGCTGACGCCGGCGTTGGTCCAGATCGAGGGTATGGCCCGCCTCCTGCGAGCCGCCGGCGGCTGGCCACCAGGTCGGGCGGCGCCGAGCGTGCTCGATGAATCGCCGCCGGTGATGGTTAACTGGCCTGGCATGGTCAAGTTGGCCGACCTTTTGACGGCCCAGCCGACTTATCAGTCGTTGGTGCTGGGGGTGCACCTCGACGGCGCCGGTGCCGGTCAAGAGCTGGTCAAAAGCAGTATGCACGAGTTGGTCCACGTCGCCGTGGGTGGCTCCTCCGGGTGGGGCAAGTCGGTGTTTTTGCGTTCCCTGGCCTACCAATTGGCTATCAGTGTAGACCCGGTGGATCTGGTCCTGGTAGACCTGGAGGGGGTAACGTTTGCTCCGTTTGCGCATTGTGACCGCCTCTTGTGGCCGGTGGCGGATACCGAGGAGGCGGCCCGGATTGTGTGCGAGGCGTTGACGGACGAGCTGGATCGGCGCAAAGCGGCCTTTGGGGAGCACCCTGGCGTGGACAGCCTGGCGGCCTACAACCGGCTGGCTGATGCCCCGCTGGCCCCGGTAGTGTGCCTGGTAGACGAGGCCACGGCGCTTCTGGGTGACAAAGGCGTGGAGAGCGCCTTGCGCACGTTGGCCCTACGGGCGCGCAAGTACGGGTTGTGGCTGGTGCTGGGCGGTCAGGACTGGAAAGCGAGCAGCCTGGACACGGCGATTCGCAATCAACTATCGACGCGGGTGCAGTTTCGGGCGATGTCTGATAGCCAGAGCCGAGTGCTCCTGCAAAAGGGCGGCGCCGAGCTGCTGGACACCAAAGGCCGGGCGCTGGCCTGGCTGCCCGGCCGGGGCCTGGTGGAGATCCAGACGCCGTACATCGGGCATGCGGATATTCTGGCGGCAGTGGCCGGCGCTGGACCCCGCGAGGCATTCCCAGAACCTGGGCCGGGTGGGGAAACTGGCCCCGGGGCCGACACAGGGCGGGACGAGGCTATCTGGCAGCTATACCAGGACGGCAGAAGCCCGACTGCGATTGCTTTCGAGGTATACGGGCACGGCAACACGTTCTATATCCGCAAGGTCAAGGAATCATTGGCACGACAACAACAACAATGCGCGGACTGAAACCGCTCCCCGGAGCTAATCTGGACGGTGGACTGTTGTTGTTGTCGCACAGAGAGGTGGGCGATGGACTTGATCAGCTTTATCCTGGGAACTTTGAACGGCCTGGTCATTGGCATCTTGGGGGGAGCCTACTGGTTGAAGACTCATAGCCCGGTCCCGCGCCTGACCGGCGCCAGTTGGCGGCGAGTACGAGAGATGGTCCGGCGGCGGGACGACAACACGTGCCAGTATTGCGGCCAACTGGCCCCGAACGGTGAGGCTGATCACGTGTTGCCCCTGGCTGGCGGCGGGCGCGATTCCATCGACAACCTGGTATGGTGCTGCCCGGCCTGCAATCGGGCCAAAGGAAGCCAAACACTGCGCGAGTGGATCAGGGGCATCAAGCAGCAGCCTTTTAGCTTCCCTGATGTTCTTATCCGGGATTCGCCAAACCGCGACGAGATAATTGACCTGTGAGGAATTGCTCCCATGAGTTTGAAACATGATATCCAACGCATTGACCTGGCCAGCCCTCACCCTACCGGCCTGGCCTCCCCGGCGCAACTGCGCCTGTATGCCGATGGCCGGCCGCCGGCGGTAGCTGTGCAGGCGACGTGTCTGCATGACACCCCCTGGTGGGGCTTTGACGTGGCGGAGCTGTGGGTAGCCCCGAACGGCCACGTGGTGACCGTGTGTGCGGGCAAGGTCTACTCGTTTCACGTTGATCCCGCCACTGTGGAAACGTTGGTGCGGCACGGGGCACGCCGGTGTGGCGGCGTTGGCGAGCCGGCACCCGGCCAGTGAAGCAGCGCCCCCTTGTAGGGACTGAATTGCACCAGGAGGTCGTGTGATGTCACTTGGGGTATATTTCCGAGAGGACCTGGCTGCCAAGCTGGCCGCTATTGAAGATGCCGCAACAGCCCTGGCCCGCGAGCGCGGGGGATGTGATGCTGCCGATGCCGCGTACCTGGCGGGCTATCGGGCAGCCCTGCGCGCCGTGGCTGTGTCGGTAGGCCTGGCACCCCCGGCGATGGACACGTCGTGGATTTTGGATCTGGAGAAAGTGATAACGGCAGAAAAGACACCGCTATAAACGCCGCTCTTTCCAGTTGCCCGCGGGCAACTGGAAAGAATACGCCCCATGACCCAGTGGCCCCAGGGCCACTGGAAAGAGCGCGCCCCGTGGCTCAGTGGACCTGGGGCTACTGGAAAGAGTGCGCAGCCAACCTCAGAGTAGGCGCCACACTAGCAGGTTCAAACGTCGTAAAAGTTCACCCGTTCCATGCCGGCAGCCAGATCCGCCAGCCGCTTCTGGCTGTAGATCGCCGTGGTGCGCACGTCGGCGTGGCCCAGGATCTGGGCCAGCCCCACCAGATCGCCAGGGTTCTGCGCCAGGTAAGTGTAGGCAAAGGTGTGGCGCAGCGCGTGGGGGCCCAGGGCCGTCAGGCCGGCCTGGCGGCCGTACTGACGCAGCAGGTGGCGCACCCCGGCCGGGGTCAGGGGGCCGCGCTGGCCCAGGAACAGGCACTCATCATCCAGATTGCTGCGGGCCTCCAGGTAGTCCGCCAGGGCCTTGCGGGCGGCCAGCGGCAGCGGCACGGTGCGCTCGCGGCGCCGTTTGGCCGTGGCCGCCCGGATCCGCACCTGCCCACTGCGGGGCTTGAGCTCCACGTCGTCGCGGCGCAGTTGGGTCAGCTCGCCCACCCGCAGCCCGGCGTAGAGCAGCAGGTACACCAGGGCCACGTCCCGAACCTCGCCCCCCAATTCCACCTGGCGCAGCAGCGCCCGCACCTCGGGCTGGGTCAGGCCACGGGGGGCCAGGGCCGTGCGGCTGGCCGGTTCCACCGCCTGGATGCGCGCGGCGATGGCGGCCGCGATCCAGCCCTGACTCTCGGCAAAGCGGACGTAGCGCTTGAGGGCCGCCAGGCGGCGGTTGATGGTGGCCGGCTGGGCTGCCCGCACGGTCTGCAGCCAGCTCTTGTACTGCACCACGTCCACCGAGGCCAGGCGGCCCACGTCCAGGACCTCGCCGGTGGATTGGACGTACCAGCGGGCAAAGTGGGCATAGTCGCCGCGGTAGCCCTGCACCGTGCGCGGGCTGCGGCCCTGGTCGGTCAGGTGCTGGGCGAAGGCGGCCCAGCGTTCCTGTTCGACTGATGGCAAGTCGCTCATGAAGCACCTCCTCCGGGTCGGTGTGGGTGCGGGTTAATGCCCGCTTGGGTGATTGTCGTACGAGAATTTTGGCCCTTAGCGGCCCATTTAAGGGCGCTGGGGGGCGTTTTGCGGGCCTAACTCGTACCCCAATATCTATTATCTGGCGGGATTATCGGACCAGTTTCAGACAGCCCCAGAGCCCAAAATATAGCAGGCACTTGATTGGTCCGGGTCTGAACGGCTATCCTTTATGCTCGGAGCACTGGCAGAACGGGTACAAATGGCCTGTAGACCGTCCCGCATGCCATTTCCAGCGGCAGTGGAGGGCATGTAGCAATGAAGGGGCACGTTCCCGTTGGGGCGCTTCCGGCGCTCAGAGTTTCCTACACGAAGTTGAGCCTATAATCTGGCCATGACCAGCACATAGCACTTTCAAGGACTGGACCGAGGAACACTACTATGCGATTCCCGCACCTCGGGGAGAACCGCATTCTCACCTATCACCAACATTATACTACATCTCGGAGGCGCCCAAAGTGGAATTTACGAGCCCGGCGCAGCGACCAGCGCGTGGATCGAGGTCAGCCAAAGGGATACCAAGCCACTTTCAGTCCGCACGTACAGACTGAACCGGTACAAAAGTGCCCCGCTCCAATGAGCGGGGCACTTTTGTATACGAGTGATTTGACGGCGGCCCATCGCTGTCGCTTGGTATTGCCTTCCAGTGGGGAAGGTGTTATAATGCGCAACAGGACGTGAGCACAACAAGAGCCGGGGG
>JAHJIN010000343.1 GCA_018823415.1 Chloroflexota bacterium
CCCAGCGCCAACGCCAGGAACAGCAGCAGCTTGGCGTCCCCTATGCCGGCCGGCTTGCTCCTGCGGACCAGAACCGCCCGGAGCGTGTACACCAGCCCTACGAAACCCACGGCCCCGGCCCGGAGGGGCCAGTCGGCGGTGAGGGGCAGCACCGCCAGGGCCACGGCCAGGGCCGGCAGCATCATCTTGTTGGGCACGATGCGCCAGCGCAGGTCGGTGTAAGCGCCCACGGCCAGCACGACCAGGGCAAAGTCACCCAGTATCTGCGCCGCTATACCATGCACGTCCACCTCAGCCACCGCCTTTCGCCAGCAACACCCAGCCCAACAGGGCCAGGGCCAGGCTGACCAGGATGCCCAGCTTGATGCCCAACAAGATGAAGGCGCTGCCCGCCGACTGGGGGGGGGCCAGCCCCAGGACCCGGAGCCGCTCCGAGTGCGGCCGGTGCAGGCGGAAGACCAACCAGACCGCCACCAACTCGCCAGCGGCAATCATGCCCCACGTTGGCGCCGGCAGGCATCCCAGCAGCGTGCCCAGAGTGCCCAACAAGACGAGCAGGCTGCCCAACAAGACGACCAGGGTCGTCAGTCGACCCCGCCGGCGCTCCCGCTGTCGCTCCAATGTCACCTTCCGCATCATCATCCTCCGTCCCAGGCTGACAGATTCCCCTGCACCAAGCCGACGCTGCCCAACAAGACGGCCTGCCCGGCGAGTCAGCCCCGCCGGTGCTCCCGCTGCCGTTCCCGGGTTACCTTCCGCATTGCTCATCCTCCGTCAACTGTCCCCTGCTCCGGGCCGGCGGGCTCCCCGGCACCACGCCGACGCTGCCCAACAAGACGAGCAAACTGCCCAACAAGACGGTCAGGGCGGTCAGCCGGCCCTGCCGGCGCTCCTGCTACCGTTCCCGGGGCACCTGCCACATCGCGCATCCTCCGCCAACTGCCCCTGGCTTCGCGCCGGCATCGACAGGCTCCGCAGCACCGGGCCGGTGCTGTCCAACAAGACGGCCAGGGTCGTCAGCCGGCCTCGCCGGTGCTCCCGCTACCGTTCCCTGGTCATCTTCCGCGTCGCTCATCCTCCGCCAGCGACCTCCAGCTCCAGGCTGGCAGGCGTTCCGGCACCAGGGCGACGCTGCCCAACAAGACGGCCAGCCCAGCGCGCTGGCCTCGCCAGTGCTCGCGCGGTGCCGGCCTCACGGGTCGTCCTCCGGGATCGGGAACGGCCCGGCCAGGGGGCTATCCGCCAGCGGCCCCCACCAGATGGGGGCGAAGAGCCCGCCCCGGTGCAGCAACCCCGTGGTGGTCACCCGCGCCGGCAGGCACGACTCCCGCCGGCGCTGCGCCTCGGCCCGCACCGCCGTCCGCACTCGCCCGGCCGCCGCCGGCGCCACCGTCACCACCAGGATGGTAGGAAAATGGCCCTCAATGGCATAGGGCGCCCGGCTGGCCCGGCAGTCGTAGTACGCGGCGAACTTGTCCCGGTAGCGCGGCACCCACTCCCGGCCGTGGTCCCACTCCAGGTAAAAGGGCCAGACCGTGCCCCCCAACCGCAACTGCCCGTAGCCGTCGGGCCGCAGGTACTGGACGGCCCCCTGCCACAGGAAGCGCTGCTCGCACTCGGACTCTCCCTGCCAGGCCACCAGTTCGCCGCCGGCCGCCCGCGCCGCCTCGTAACAGTGGGCGAAAAAGTCCCGCACCCGGACGGTGTGGGCCAGGTGGCGGGCCAGGTCGTTGTCGCCCGGGTCCGGGTGCTCCTGGCTGACCCGGGCCGCCCGGCGCGGCGTCAGCCCCCGCTGCCGGGCCAACCGGTACACGGCCAGTCGGGTGGGGCAATACAGGGGCGGGTAGCCCGGCTCCCCCGGGACCCAGGCCATCACCGCCCCCAGATCCTCCAGCGCCCGCAGGTGTCGCCGGGCCATCTCCGCCCCGGTGCCCTGGACCGCCGCCACGTGGGCCGGAGCCAGGTAGCCGATGCGGCTCACCAGGTCCAGAACCGCCTGGGCCGCCGGGGC
>JAHJIN010000344.1 GCA_018823415.1 Chloroflexota bacterium
ACTGTGTTCATGTTCTCCTCCCATTGATATGATTTTTTCAAACCGGATCCCGTCGGGGCCGTCCATGCCGACCTCGACAAAGCCTACCTTGGCGTAGAAATGCCGGGTGCGCCGGTTCCACGCCGGCGTGCCCAGCGTCCACTTTTTCGCTAGCGGGTACTCCTGCCACAGGAACTCGAACGCCTGGGCGCCAATACCCTGGTTCTGCGCGTCCGGGTCCACAAAGATGCGGCCCAGTTCATAGTGCCGAGGTCCCTGGGCAAAGACAATGACCCCGCCGACGATGCGGCCGTCCTGCACGATCTTGAAGTACTGAGCCATGCGCATTATCTTGCGCTGCCACTCGGCCGAGTCATAGCCGGGCGGACCGCCGGGTCCCTGCGCGCCGCAGACGACGTCGCTGTCAAACGCGCGTTTCGAGGCCCGGGCCAGCGCCTCGGCATCGCCGGCGCGAGCTTTTAGAAAGCGGATCATGCCCCACAACTCCTTTGACTTGCCATCGCCCCTGGTGTATAATGCAAATGTGCGGAATGGAGGTGTATCATGACTGGGCGAACCAATGCCGTCCGACAGATCCGTGTCGCCTTTCCGGTGGAACTGCTGGCCCGGTTGGATTCCCTTGTGCCATCGCGGGAACGCGACCGGTTCATCGTCGAGGCCACCGAACAGGCTCTGCGTCAGGACCGACTGGAACGGGTATTGGCCGAACTCCGGGAGGGACCAGCCTGGTCGGATGAAGATCATCCCGATCTGATGACCGTTGAGGATGTGGACCGCTATGTCCGCCGCCTGCGAGAGACCTGGATGCCGCGCACCTGGGACGAAATCGCAGCCGAGGCCGAGAAAGAGATGGCACATGCCCAGTCATCTCCTGGATAGCAACATCCTCATTCTCGCTTTGCGTAGCCAGCTATCTGCTCTCGATCTGATGGACGATCTGCGGATTCAAGGTCGGCTCTGCATTTCCGTCGCCACACGCACCGAGATCCTGGCTGGAATGCGTCCCCATGAAGAGGCGCGCACGATGGATCTATTGACCTCTCTCATTAGTCTACCGGTCACAATATCCATCGCTGACCAGGCCGGGCGCTGGATCAACCAGTACGCCCGGCGCGGCATCCAGCTATCTTTTCCCGACGCCCTCATTGCCGCTACCGCACTAGCCCATGGCCTGACGTTGGCCACCACCAACGCTCGCCATTTCCCCATAGAAGGACTGCAAATCCTCCCCTTTGACACTCACGGGTAAAAGCACCCGCTCCAGGAACCGCCCGGTGTAGCTCCCATCCACCCGCGCCACTTCCTCCGGCGTTCCCTCGGCGATGACATAGCCGCCCTCGTCGCCGCCCTCCGGCCCCAGATCCACGATCCAGTCGGCCGTCTTAACAACGTCCAGGTTGTGCTCGATGACGATGACGGTGTTGCCGGCGTCCGTGAGCCGGTGCAGCACGTCCAGCAGCTTCTGGATATCGGCAAAGTGCAGGCCGGTGGTGGGCTCGTCCAGGATATAGACCGTGTCGCCGGTGGCCACACGGGCCAACTCCTTGGCCAGTTTCACGCGCTGCGCCTCGCCGCCGGAAAGCGTGGTGGCGCTCTGGCCCAGCTTGACATAGCCCAGCCCCACGTCGGCCAGCGTCTGGAGGATGCGCTGCACCCGGGGCACGTTGGCAAAGAACACCAGCGCCTCGTCCACGTCCATGTCCAGCACGTCGGCGATGTTCTGGCCCTTGTAGCGGATCTGTAGCGTCTCGCGGTTGAAACGGCTGCCCTTGCATACGTTGCACGTCACCCACACGTCGGGTAAAAAGTGCATCTCGACCTTTTTCTGACCGTGGCCCTGGCACGCCTCGCAGCGGCCGCCCTTGACGTTAAAACTGAAGCGGCCGGCCTGGTAGCCGCGCAACCGGGCCTCTGGCACCTGGGCGAACAGCTCGCGGATAGGATCCATCACCTGGACGTAGGTGGCCGGGTTGGAGCGCGGCGTCCGGCCGATGGGGTCCTGGGTGATGTTGATGACCTTGCTCACGTGCTCCAGCCCCTCGACGCGCTCGTGCCGGCCCACGTCCTGGGATGCCCGATGCAGGGCGTTCGCCAGCGCCGGGTAGAGCGTTTGTGCCACCAGCGATGACTTGCCGCTGCCGGAGACGCCGGTGATGCAGGTGAACAGTTCCAGCGGAAAGCGCACCGTCAGGTCCTTGAGGTTGTTCTGCTGCGCGCCGACGACGGCGAGCCACTTGCCGTTGGTGGGCCGGCGCTGGCCGTTGGGCGACGATACCTCCAGTTCGTGGCGCAGGTAGCGCCCGGTCAGCGACTCGGGGTGCGCCATGATGGCCGCCGGCGTCCCGTTTGCCACCACCCAGCCGCCGTTGACGCCGGCCGCCGGTCCCAGGTCCACGATCCAGTCAGCGGTGCGCATGGTCTCCTCGTCGTGCTCCACCACCAGGACGGTGTTGCCCATGTCGCGCAATTGCTCCAGCGTGTCCAGCAGACGCCGGTTGTCGCGCTGATGCAGGCCGATGGAGGGTTCGTCGAGCACATAGAGCACGCCCACCAGCCCGCAGCCGATCTGGCTGGCGAGCCGGATGCGCTGTCCCTCGCCGCCAGAGAGCGTGGGCGCTGGCCGGTCCAGCGTCAGGTAGTGCAGCCCCACATTCATCAGGAACTGGAGCCGGCCGTGAATCTCTTTGAGCACCTCCTCGCCGATCTCGCGCTGCTCGCGGGTCAATTGCGGCCACAGCCCATCCACCCATGCCTGCGCCTCGCCGATGCTCAGTGCCGTCACGTCGTTGATAGATTTAGCCCCGACGGTCACGGATGCGCTTTCCGGGCGCAATCGCTGACCGCGACACGCAGGGCACGGTTGCTGGCTCATGAACTGGGTGTACCATCGGCGCATGTACTCGGACTTGGTCTGGCGATAGCGGCGGCGCGTCGAATTGACGGTGCCCTCGCTTTCCCACTCACCTTGCCACGTGGCCCGCTCGCTCTCTGACTGCCACTTGACCTTGACGCCGCCGAACAGGATGGCGTTCCGGCATTCCTCCGGCAGACAGCGCCAGGGCGTGTCCAGGTCTTGACCGAACTGTTCCACGATCTGCTGGGCCACCTTGTACGTGCCGCTGGACGTTTTCTTGCGCAGCTCGCCCCAGGTGCGCACGCCGCCCTCGTGCAGGGTCTTGTCCGGGTCCACAAACCGCTCCGGGGTAAACTCGAACTGGGTGCCCAGGCCGTTGCACTCGGGGCACATGCCCAGCGGTGAGTTGAAACTGAACATGGCCGGCGTCAATTCGGGAAAGCTCAGCCCGCAGTCCGGGCAGGCGTTCTGCTCCGAGAGCAACAACTCGCCGCCGCTGTCACCCCGGTCGATGAGCACCAGGCCATCGCCCAGGTGCAGCGCCGTCTCTATCGCGCCGGTGAGCCGAGTGACGAACTCGTCGCGCTCCGGTCCGTCTTCCGCGATGACCAGCCGGTCCACCACCAGCTCGATATCGTGCTTTTTCTTTTTGTCGAGCTTGATGTCCTCGCCCAGCTCGCGCACCTCGCCGTCGATGCGGGCCCGGGCAAAGCCGTCGGCCAGGGCCTGGGCCAGCACGTCCTGGAAAGTGCCCTTGCGATTGCGGGCCACCGGGGCCAGGATCTGCAGGCGCTCGCCGGCCGGCAGTGCCGCCACCTGCTCCACGATCTCTTGCGCCGACTGGGCGTGTACCTCGCGGCCGCACTGGGGGCAATGCGGCGTGCCCACGTTGGCATAGAGCACCCGCAGGTAGTCATAGATCTCGGTGACGGTGGCCACGGTGGAGCGCGGGTTCTTGCTCACGGCCTTTTGCTCGATGGCGATGGCCGGGCTGAGCCCCCCGATATAGTCCACCTTGGGCTTTTCCATCTGGGCGATGAACTGCCGGGCATAGGCGGAGAGAGACTCGACGTAGCGCCGCTGACCTTCGGCGTAGAGCGTGTCAAAGGCCAGCGACGACTTGCCGCTGCCAGACACGCCTGTGATGACCACCAACTTGAACCGGGGCAGCGTCACGTCGATGTTCTTGAGGTTGTGTTCCCTGGCTCCTCGGATGAGGATCTCGTCCGGTTGCATGATTCCTCTCGATGGTATACTGGTTACTGCTCCGCCGCCCAGGCCGCCGGCCCGATCTCGCGGATGCGTACGCACGCGCCCACCGGGTCGTCCGCGTTAAAGGCCCGGCGCAGGTCGCACGGCAGGTCCGCGCAGGCCCAGCAGCCATCCAGCCCGCGCTCCTTGACGCAGATCCGCATCTTGCAGTTGGGGTCGCCGTCGCCTTCCCGGCAGGACTTGCAATCGAACGCGGTGAACCACTCCAGCACGCCCGCGAACTGCTCATAACCGGCCATCGCCGGCGCATAGTCCGTCATCTGCGGGGCCCAGCCGGCCACACCGTAGGCCTGACAGAGGTTCTGCAACTGCTTGGCCGCCTCCACAAACTGCCCCTTGTAGACGGCGCACGTCCCGCAGTACAAACCGCAGTATGATACCAGTTCCTTGCTTTCCAGTGCCATTTTCATCTCTCCTGATGTTGATATTGGTTGATTAGGTATTGTACTTGCTCACGAACGCGCTCCACGACGTCTGGCGGTTCCAGTACCTCTGCGTCGCTGCCATAGCTCAGGGCAATGCGGGCGGCCCAGTACAGGTCCGAGGCGCTGTATGTGACCTCGACTGCGCCATCTTCGCGCTCGACAAACGAATCCCAGCCCCGGGCATCGCGGGCCCGGAACGCGCCCTCGGGCCGGAAACGCAGCCGCACCCGATACGACACCGGCCAGTCCTGGGACATGGACTGTTCCAGGTACTCGGCCACGTCAAAGTTCGTGGGCCGGCGGAACCCTTCATTCAGCGGCGTCAGCCCGGTAATGCGATCCACCCGGAACGTGCGCACCTCGCTGCGCCGGTGGCAATAGGCCACCAGGTACCAGTAGCCCCACTGATGCACCATCGCGTAGGGATCGATGATGCGTTCAGCAGTTTCAGCCTGTCCGCCTGTTCTATATGCCATCGCCAGCCGGCGCTGGTCGCGCATGGCCTGGCGCAGCGTGGCCAGCGTGTCTTCCCACGGGCCATAGTCCATGCGCTCAAAGCCGGTGATGAGGATCTGCTGCTGGGCCTGGGCCGCCAGCTCGCGCAGCTGGTCCGGCAGCACGCCGTCCAGCTTGGCCCGGGCCGCCTGCGCCGCGTCGCGGTACGACGCCAGCCCGCTGATACGCCGGACCACGTCGGCGCCCAGGTACAGCGCTGAGGCTTCTTCGGGCGTGAATCGCAGCGGCGGCAACTTGTACCCCCGTACCAGGTTAAATCCGCCGCCGCGCCCCCGCTCCGAGGCGATGGGGATGCCCATCTCGTCCAGCATCCCCATGTAGCGGTGGACGGTCCGTTCGGACACGTCCAGGTCGGCGGCGAGTTCGCCGGCCGTCACCAGTGGGCGGGATTGCAGGGTCCAGACAATGGAGAGCAGTCGCGTGGCAACAGAACCCATGTTCTAACTCCGGGCATAGTATAGCATCGATACCTGACAGGTTGCGTCATATATCTTGGTATAAAAGGACCTCGGAGGTTAATTCAAACCTCCGAGGTTTCGGTCTATAGGATCTCGATCTGGTAGTCGATCAGTTCCGCGTCGCGGTTGGCCTGCTCGATAAAGTTGACGACGTGGGAGAGGATGGAATTGGCATGGGCGGCGTCGTTGCTCACACAGGCGATGCCCAGCGTGGCCGATTGCAAGACGTCGTTATCGTCCACCTCGGCGATGGCCACGTTGAACTGGTTGCGGACCCGGGCCATGATGGGTTTGATGACCCGGCGCTTGCCCTTGAGGGATTGGTTGCCGACGAGGCGTAGATTCACCGTGCAGACGCCAATGACCATGTACCCCTCCCGAAACCGCACTAGATCGCCAGCAGGTCCTCTATCGTCTGCCCTAGCGCGTCAAACGCCTCTTTTACCTTGGCCCGTTGAGCCTCAAACTCGGCGCAGCGCGGGCACTCCGGCGGTGGCGGTGGCGGTGGTGGCGGCGGTGGTGGTGGTGGGGGTGGTGGTGGTGGTCCTTCCCCCCCGTAGAACCGCACGTAGAACGACTTGTGCAGTTGCCCGGGAGCGCTGGGCTGGTCTCCCGCTCCACCCCCGGCGTCCGCAAAGGGCAACCCCAGATCGCAGACAGCCCAGTCACTCCAGACCTCGCCGGCCGTGGATTCCATGCGAAACATGTACTTGGCATCGGTGCCCATTAGCGGCGCAAACTCGCACTTGCCGGTGCCCTTGTCACCGGGATGCAAAAAGACCAGGAAATCGCCGGCCCCGGTCTGTACGCACACCTGTCCACCCGGCGGATTGAACAGGTCCCCGTTTTCGTCATAGACCTCCACGAACGCGGCCATCATGGCCCCCAGGTCCAGGGGGCCTTCTACCTGGCTGGAAAAGTACATTTCACTCCTCCTTGTCCTATCTCGGGGGTTCAACGATTCTCACGAGCATATTATACCACATTCGCCCCGCGCCTACCACGTGGGACATTGACGAGATGGCCGGCCCGCGTTATAATGGGGCACGTTTCCATACAGCGGTTCTACAATCGTCACCAGGAGGACATAACATGGCCGAAATACAGGTACGCGGACGATATTTTGACGAGCTGGAGGTGGGCGATGCGGTGAACACGCCGGCGCGCACCATGACCGAGACGGACGTGGTGATGTTTGCCGCCATCTCGGGCGACTTTAACCAGTTGCACACAGACGAGGTGTTTGCCAGCGCCGGTGCCTTTGGCGCGCGCGTCACCCACGGAATGCTGGTGCTGTCCGTGGCCACCGGCCTGGTAGGCCGGGCCGGCGTCTTTGAAGGCACGGCCATTGGCTTTACCAACCTGGAATGGAAGTTCAAGAAACCGGTCTATATCGGCGACACCATCCGCGTGCGTGCCGAGGTCGTCCGCAAACGGCCCCTGGGCAAGGAAGCCGGCTTTGTCTTTGTGAAAGCCGAGGTGCTGAACCAGAAGGACGAGGTGGTGCAGGCCGGCGAGTGGCGCGCCATCGTCGCGCAGAAACCCAAGCAAGAGTGAGGGGCAGTCATGGCTGACATCGCTACGCGCGGACGGTATTTCGAAGAGTTGGGAGTGGGCGCGGGACTCGTCACGCCGGCGCGCACCATCACGGAAACGGACCTGGTGATGTTCTCCGGTCTCACCAGCGACTATAACCAACTGCACACGGACGTCGAGTTTGCCGCCGCCGCCCCATTTGGCGCGCGCATCGCCCACGGTTTGTTGGTGTTGTCCTACGCGATGGGGTTGCTGGCCCGGACCGGTGTCTTTGAGGGCACGGCCATCGCCTTTATGGGGCTGGAGTGCAAGTTCAAGAAACCGGTCTATATCGGCGACACGATCCGGCTGCGGGTGGGGATCACGCGCAAGCGACCCCTGAGCCAGGAGGCTGGCATGGTCTTTGTCCAGGCCGACGTGTTGAACCAGAAAGACGAGGTGACGCAGACCGGCGAGTGGCGCGCCATCGTCGCCCGCAAACCGCAGGAGGAATAGGACCACGATGCGCGTATTGGCTATCAACCCCGGGTCCACCTCCACCAAGGTGGCCGTGTACGACGACGAGGTCCCGGTCTTTGAGGAAACTCTGCGCCACACGGCCGAGGAACTGGCCCCCTTTCCCCACATCGCCGACCAGTACGAGTTCCGGCGCGATGTGGTGCTGGATTTCCTGAAACAACGCGGCATTGGCCTGGACTCGTTGGACGGCGTGGTGGGCCGGGGCGGGCTGCTGCGGCCCATCCCCAGCGGCACGTACCGCGTGAACGAGCGCATGCTGGACGACCTGCGCCACCCCGGCGAGCGTGAGCACGCCAGCAACCTGGGCGCACTGCTGGCCCACGAGATCGCCGGGCGGGCCAACGTGCCGGCCTTTATCGTGGACCCGGTCTGCGTGGACGAGTTCGACGACATCGCCCGCATATCCGGCTGGCCGGAGGTGGAGCGGCGCAGCCTGAGCCATGCCCTGAACCTCAAGGCCACCGGCCGGCGCACGGCGCGTGACCTGGGCCGGCGCTACGAGGACCTGAACCTGGTCATCGCCCACATCGGCGGGGGGATCAGCGTCACGGCGCACCGCCGGGGCCGCATGGTGGACGTGAACCAGGCGTTGGACGGCACTGGGCCGTTCTCGCCGGAGCGGGCCGGCGGCCTGCCTGTGGGCGACGTGGTGCGTATCGCCTACTCGGGCCAGCACACCCTGGACGAGATGAAGCGCAAGATCGCCGGCCAGGGCGGGCTGGTGGCGCACCTGGGCACCAACAGCGCCGTGGAGGTAGAGCGCCGCATCGCGGCCGGCGACGCGCATGCCCGGCTTGTGTACGAAGCGATGGCCTACCAGATCGCCAAAGAGATCGGTGGCATGGCGACCGTGCTCAAGGGTGACGTGGACGCGGTGGTCATCACCGGGGGCGTGGCCCGCAGCGAAATGCTGATGGGCTGGATCCGGGAGCGGGTGCAGTTCATCGCCCCGGTGCTGGTCTACCCCGGGCGTGGACGAGACGCCGAAGGCGTGGCCCTGGCCCAGGGCGCGCTGCGGGTGCTGCGCGGCGAAGAAGAGGCGAAAGAGTATTGACGACCACTGACCGCTGATGGCCGACGGCCGACCGCCGATCAGCGGTCGAAACCACCGGAGGGAGAAATGGCCAAACTGGGCACAAAGAAACATCCGATCATCGTGCGGGTTCAAACGCAGCAAAAAGCCATCGAGGTTGCGGCGATATGCCAGGAGCGTGGTTGGCATTACATAGCTGGCATAGAACCGGACAAGCCCGAGGACCTCTCGGACCTGGAGCGATTGCTGAATCCCGTCGCTCGGGTAAAGCCAGATAGGTCTGAGCTAATGGCAAGAGTGCCCGGCCGAAACTCGCCCTGTCCATGCGGCAGCGGGAAAAGGTACAAGCGGTGCTGTGGAGCCAAAAAGTAAGGCGTTCAGGTCGGGGAATGGTCTTGCAAGCGCCAGTTGTATACACCAAACACACTTTTCAGGGATATTCCGGCTACCTCGTCACGCCGGACACCGCCCACGAGCTGGTCGTCGTGCGGCACAGCGCATCGGTCCCACCCTGGACCGATCCGGATGTCCATCTCCACGAGCGCTCCGAGGAATACTATCTTTTGCTCCAGGGCGAGTTGCGATTCCTGGTGGCCGGCTCGCTGGTGACGCTGCGGCCGCAAGAGATGCTCGTGGTTCAACCGCAGGTGTCTCACGCCATCGTGGGCGGCGTCGGGCCTATCGAGCATTTTGGCTTCCGCGCGCCGGCCCCCAGCGACCGGCAGACCGTGGGTGTGATTCCCGCCAAGCTGCCCCCGGTCAGCGAGGAAGAGTCGCGCGAGTTGCGGCGCGAGTGGGGCTATCGCATCCAGGTGGACGACGCGGGTAACCGGAACTGCTGGCTCACCGGGTTAGGCGCGGCCCGGTTCCACTCGCCGCATTTCCTCCTGGCGTACCTGGATTTTCCCACCGAGGAAGAGGCCAACGCCGGGCTGGGCACGCGTCACCGCCTGCACCTCCACGCGCGCTCGTGGGAGTATTACGTGGTGCTCCAGGGGACCAAGACCCTGCGGATCGAGGACGAACTGGTGACCATGCAGCCCGGCGAGATGGTGGAGGTGCCGCCGGGCGTTCGGCACACGCTCCACAGCCGCCAGGCCCCGTACCGGGGCCTCACCTTCCGCGTCCCCATCCTGCCCGACAAGGTCGAGTTTTGAGCAGGAGCACAGATATGCCGCGCTACGTCATCCGCAAGGTTCGCCTGGCGCATTGCAAGAAAGGCCCGGCCGTCTGCGAGCAATGCCGAGAGATGGACGTGGAGCGGATCTGCCTGCTGGACATCTGCCCGCCACATGTGGGAGAGATCCAGCGGCGCGTGATCCAGATAGTTGTAGGCGGCGAGAGCGTGTGGCGTGAATTCGACATCGTACGGGCCTTTGAGAATCAGGAGCAAGCACGCGCCTACGCGGTTCAGCATGGATTGGCAGATGTGGAGTTCTGACGGGCGCGACCGGCTCTGCGAAGGGAGCGTGGTTTGATGGAAACGCGCGAGGGTGAGCTGCTCAAGCCCTGGCCGAACTGATCGACTTTCTGGACCGCTACGGAGTGACCCAGTGGGCGGCGCATTTCCGCGAGTGTCAAGACGAGCTGCTCTACCTGATCCAGAAAGGTGCGCCAGGCGCCAAGAAAGCGGCGGTTGCTTCCGATATCCGGTCCGTCTACGGGGGCATGGGCAGCTTCAACGACCTGGTGATCTGTCCACAGAATGGACAGCCGGTGGCGAAAAAGGACGTGAACGCGGTTAACCGAACCCTCCGAAAGCTTGCCAGCAAGGTCTATGCCCTGTCGTGGCTATACCAGAGTGAGGTGTGATATGCAGACGTACAGCGTGGAAACAGCAGTGTCCAAGGACGGCTCATTGGTCATCAAAGGGCTGCCCCTGCGAGCCGGCGAGCGCGTACAAGTTACCGTGCGCCG
>JAHJIN010000345.1 GCA_018823415.1 Chloroflexota bacterium
GGGGATTTGAGGGGAGTTGTCTACAGTACGAGAGGACCTGGATGAACAGACCTCTAGTGTGCCAGTTGTACCGCCAGGTGCATAGCTGGGTAGCTACGTCTGGAAGGGATAACCGCTGAAAGCATCTAAGTGGGAAGCCCCCCCCAAGATTAGATCCCCCACCGGCCCGAAAGGGACCGGTTAAGACCGCAGGAAGAACACCTGCTTGATAGGCGGCAAGTAGAACAGCAGTAATGTGTGCCCGTCTCCGGACGGGGAAGCTTAGCCGTACTAATGGTCGAGGACTTGTTTTGTCGAGCCAGCGATATTGGAGCTATGTACTCTATTCGGCGTTGAATATCAACGTGCATACAACCTTCTCCGTGACTTTAGCGAAGGGGATCACCCAGTCCCATCCCGAACCTGGTAGTTAAGCCCTTCAGCGCCGACGATACTGGGGGGGCAGCCCTTTGGGAAAATAGGTCGTTGCGGAGAGGGTTGTTGTTTTTAACGATTAAGGCGAGCCAGATGGCTCGCCTTTTTGGTTATGGACCAGGGATAAAGTCACTGCGCGTGAGCTGCATTTCGTAGTACAGTGCTTGCGGGCCAGTGGGGCCAGAGTTAAAGAACTGGCGGATCGGGGCATAGGACTCTTGGGAGAGGAAAGACATATTGACCCCTGCCGGGCGGCGGAACTCGCCCACGTGCTGAAAGCCCAGGTTTTCATAGCAGCGGACGGCGCGAATGTTGGCAGCGGCGACGTCTAGTAAAAGCTGTTGGAACTGAAGGATGTTGAAATAGTAAGGGATAAAGACGCGCAGGGCTTCGGTGCCATAGCCGCGCCCGATCCAGTCAGCGCCGAGGGTGATGCCCAGGCGCGCCTCCTGGCCCAACCGGATCTGGCGTAAGGATAGCTCACCTATGACCTGGTTGCTTTCGACGCTGATGGTGTAATGGCGGCGCGTGGGGTCCTGGCTGCGCTGGCGATGCAAGGCGTCGGCGTGGGCGGCTGGCACGGGCACCGGGTTCCATACCTGGTAGAGGGGATCGGCATAGGGGCGCCACCGGGCGCGGGCGCGGATGTCGGCCGGCGACTGCGGCTGGATGGTGACGTGGGGGCCATGCAGCGGCAGGGCCAGTCCCGACTGCGCCGGCTCCAGGAAGCGCAACAGGGCATCGTGAAAGGTGACCAGGGTCTCGACGTGAGCGGCGTGGGCGGCAGCCGGCGTATAGTGAGCTTGGGCATTGGGCAGCGCTTGTGCCAGGTGGGTGAATGATTCGAGAGCCAGCAAGTCTTGACTGCCCCAGAACACCAGAGCCGGAACCGTGATGCGCCCGAGATCTGGCGTCAGATCGTCAAAACCGGCAATGTCGGTGGCGATGCGCGGCGTGGCGCGTTTGTAATCCAGGATCACCTGGCGGCTAAAAGAAACCGGCAAGATGCGCTCTGGGGACTCGCGGACGGTCCGGGCTGCCAGATCGATGAGTTGGGCCGGGGTGAGCCACCATGCCGCGCGCAGCGGGGTGGTGACAAGGGGGAGCAAGCCCTGCGGCACCGGGAGTTGGTCTTTTTGGTATAGGGGCGAGATGAGTACCAGCTTTTGCACCCGATCCGGATACTCCAGGGCGTAGCGCAGGGCGATGTAGCCGCCCAGCGAGTGTCCGCCCAAGACGAGCTGCTTTAGCCCCAGGTGGTCTATCAGGCGGCCTGCAAAGTTCAGGTAGTCGTCGCCGCCATAGGCCAGGGGGGGCTTGGCCGTGTCGCCGTGGCCGATGAGGTCCGGGGCATAGGCGCGAAAGCCGGCGGCAGCCAGGGCCGGCAGTGCCCACTGCCAGTAGTGCCACGACGCGCCCCAGCCGTGCAGCAGCACGACCGGTGGGCCATCGGCCGGACCGGCGGCATGGCAGCAGACAGTCAGACCATTGATGTCGAAGCGGTGTTCCTCAATCGCCAATGAGAACAAGCACCTTTACGAGGCAGTTATATCCGGCCCTACGAATCCACCAGGGCGTACCAGAATAACGCTGCCGTGAGGGCCAGGAATGCGGTCAGCCCAACGAGCCAGGGATTGAGCGGCCAGTGGGTAAGCGTGTATAGGGCGGCGGCCAGGGCCGTGGTGCTGGATTCCAGCACGGCCATTACCTGCGCCGGGCGGCGCGGCCATTGGCCGGCCAGCAGCAGGGCGTAAAAGATGGTCAGGCCCAGCAAGGCCGAGGCCAACAGCCACTCGGCCAGTGTGCCGTGGCGGGCCAGGCCGAGCTGGGTGAGCAGGTCAGCCGGGACGAACAAGAGCGTCAGTACGAGGACGATGTTGAACAGTATCTTGAGCGCGCTGGTCAGTTGCCCTAGTCGAGTACCAAGAGTGGGACGCATCTTGTACCTCCATCATGCATCATGCGCTTGTTCGTCTGTGTGGATGGCGAGAATGTTCTCCCGGGGGATAAAGAGGTAACTGTTTCTGTGCGGGCCGGGGACAGAAAACATGATCCCCGCGTACGAGATCCGCAGGATGTGGTAGTAGGCTTTTGACCGTGACGTTTCCTCCAGCCGGCGCAAGGCTTCGGGTTTTTCTCGCACCTGGATATGAAAGAACAACGAGTCCATCGTGCCCTCGGCGATAGCCATGCCCAGTCGGTCAAGAAACCCGATCGAATCCTGAAAATCTTTTTCGCGCACGGCAAAGAATCGGCCAGTTATTGTCTCGCTCATGGTACCCTCCCATTGAGGTTTGGAATCGCCTGGATCGTGATATGGTGTATCAGATTAGGCGCTCTGCTGACACTGGGGGCACCAGTATGTACCCCGGCCGCCCACCTTGAGGCGTTCGATAGTCGCGCCGCAAACCGGGCATGGTTGGCCCTTTCGCTGGTTTACCCGAAACGCATCCTGGTAGCGTCCTGGCGTCCCGTCCAGGTGCACAAAGGCCATCTCGGACGAGCCGCCCAGCGCGAGCCCGCGCGCCAATTCCTCGGCGATGGCAGCGTGCAGGCGGCGTATCTCGTCCGGCGACAGGCTGCCGGCCACCCGGGTGGGTGAGAGCCGGGCATTGAACAGGATCTCGTCTACGTAGGTGTTGCCCAGCCCGGCGATGACCGACTGGTTCATCAGCAGCAGCTTGAGGGCACCGCGCCGGCCGTGCAGCAGACCGGCCAGGGCCTCGACGGTGAAATGGGGGCCGGTGGGGTCCACACCTAGCCTGGCGACCAAGCCCAGGCTTGACTGGGTGGCGGGCCAGGCGTCCACGTGCTTGGTGGGCAGCAGGTGGACGTATTGCAGGTCTACCTGGCCCAACGTCAGCATCGTACCATCGATGAATTGCAGGGTCAGGGCCACGTCGCGAGGCTCGCTGGCAAAGGGCGGCGAGAGCAGGAACTGCCCCACCATCATCAGGTGGACGATCAGCGAGTGCCCGCCGTCAAAATCCAGCACCAGGAGCTTGCCCCGGCGCCGCACGGCGACCAGTGGACGATTCACGAGTACAGCCCGGGCGTCTGTCTGGGTAAACGAGCCGGGTCGCCGGCCGGTCAGGCACACATCCGCCACGGTGCGGCCCACTGCCTGCGCTTGCAACTCGCGGCGCAGGATCTCGACCTCGGGCAGTTCGGGCATGGTCACCTCCCAAGTATACGATACCACAAAAGTCTGGTCCGTGCAAGCCCGAGTTCGGCTGCCTTGTCGAGCGTGCGGAACGACACGCGGTGGATTGTTTTGAGAGCTCTACCCTGGCGTCTCCTCATCAGCCAGCGAGTGCGTGACTGGCGGGCCTTGACGGGTCCGCCCGTTTCTGTTATACTTGGCCTGAACATATGAGCATTCATTCATATATCAGAGGTGCCCATGTCGCCATCCGAGCGCTGCGAGGAAACCATCATCCACGAGGACCACGTCCGCGCCGCCCAGGAGCGTCTGGTGGACGGTCTCACGGCTACACACTTGGCCGAGCTGTTCAAAGCGCTGGGTGATCCCACCCGGGTGCGCATCCTGTCGGCTCTGCGGGGCGCAGCCGCGGAACTGTGCGTCTGCGACATTGCGGCTACGCTGGGGATGAGCCAATCGGCGGTGAGCCACCAGTTGCGACTGCTACGAACGCTGCGCCTGGTCCGGCATCGCAAAGACGGCCGCATGGTCTATTATGCGCTGGACGACGAGCACGTGGAACGGTTGCTGGCAGAGGGGTTGGATCATGTGGGGCATGGATAGAGATAGAGAGTGGAGATAGAGAATGCACGAGGCAAGACTGGTAGACGACGCGATCACGTTTCGATTGGCTGGCCTCGACTGCGCCGACTGCGCCGAAAAGGTGGAACGCGCCGTGGCCGGGCTGCCCGGCGTGACCGAGGCCCGTGTCAACTTTGGCGCGGCGACGCTGGCGGTGACGCCGGCTCAAGATGCCAATATGGACGATTTGCGCGCTCGCGTCATGGCCCAGGTGCACGCGGCCGGGTATGACGCTGTGCCGGCCGACAGTGCCCAGGTGCAACCACCGCCGGGCCTGTGGGCCTTTATCGCCGGGAACCGGCGCGCCCGGTGGACGCTGGTCGCCGGGGTGCTGTTGCTGGCCGGGTTCGCGCTGGCGGCCGGACACCGGTTTGTGCTCGCCGCCAGCGACACCCCGGCACTGGAACTGGCCGCCAATCTGTGCTTTGTCGCGGCGACGGTATTCTCTGGCTACCACGTGGCCAGGGCCGGGCTATCGGTGCTGCGGGCCACCCGCGCGCCGGACATGAACATCCTCATGAGCGTGGCTGCCGCGGGCGCCATCCTCATCGGCGAGCCGGCCGAAGCGGCCACGGCGATGGTGCTCTTTGGCGTGGGCAACGCGCTGGAGGCGTTCACCATGGACCGGGCCAGGCAAGGCATCCGGCGGCTGATGGACCTCTCCCCGCGCCAGGCCAGCCGCGTCGAGGGCGACGGCGAGGAGCGAGTGCCGGTGGAGGCGTTGGCACCGGGCGACGTGGTGCGTGTGCGCCCCGGCGAGCGCATCCCGGCCGACGGCATGGTGCTGGCCGGCGAGTCGGCCGTGGACCAGGCCCCCATCACCGGTGAATCCGTCCCGGCCGACAAGGCCCCCGATGACGCGGTGTATGCCGGCACCATCAACGGCCACGGGCTGCTGGACATCCGGGTGACCAAACGGGCGCAGGATACCACGCTGGCCCGGCTCATCCACTTAGTCGAAGAGGCTCAGGCGCAGCGCGCGCCGTCGCAGCGGTGGGTGGACACCTTTGCCCGGCGCTATACGCCGGCCGTGATGTTGGGCGCGGTGCTGGTGGCCCTTATCCCACCTTTCCTGTTGGGCGGCGACCCGCTGGAATGGGTCCGGCGCGCGCTGGTGCTGCTGGTCATCGCCTGCCCGTGCGCGCTGGTCATCTCGACGCCGGTGAGCATTGTGGCGGCCATCGGGGCGGCGGCCCGGCGCGGCGTGCTCTTCAAGGGCGGCGCTCACCTGGAAGCAACCGGCCGCATCCGCGCTGTGGCGTTCGACAAGACCGGCACTCTCACCGTGGGCCGCCCGGCCGTCACCGACATTGTGCCGCTCAACGGCCGGACCGCTGAAGAAGTGCTGACGCTGGCGGCAGAGGTAGAGAGCGGGTCGGAGCACCCGCTGGCCCGGGCCGTGGTGGACGAGGCCCGGCGTCGCGGTCTGACCGTGGTCCCGGCTGCGTCGTTTCAGGCGCTGGCCGGGCGCGGCGCGCAGGCGCGGGTAAACGGCCATCGGATCCTGGTGGGCAGCCACGCCCTGTTCGAGGAGGCACTGCCCCACGATGCAGCCATCTGCCGGCACCTGGAAGCGTTGGAAGCCCAGGGCAAGACGGCGATGCTCGTGGGGCACGCGGAAGACTGCGCAGACGGTCCGCCAGAGGTGGTGGGTCTCATCGCCCTGGCGGACACCGTGCGGCCGGAGGCGCATCGGGCGGTGGCGGCGCTAAAAGCCGCCGGCGTCCAGCACACCATCCTGCTCACCGGCGACAACGCCCGCACCGCCCAGGCCATCGCCGCGCAGGCCGGCGTGGACGAGGCCCGCGCCAACCTGCTCCCGGCCGACAAGGTGACGGCCATCGAAGCGTTGCTGGCTCGGTATGACCAAGTCGCGATGGTGGGCGACGGCGTGAACGACGCCCCGGCCCTGGCCCGGGCCACCGTGGGCATCACCCTGGGGACCGCCGGCACCGACGTGGCTCTGGAGACGGCGGACGTGGCCCTCATGGGCGACGACCTGACCCGGCTGCCGTTCGCCATTCGGCTGAGCCGGGCCACCCGGCGCATCATCGTCCAGAACATTGCCCTGTCGCTGGTCATCAAGGCCCTGTTCCTGGCGCTGGGCCTGTTCGGGCTGGCGACGCTGTGGATGGCCGTCTTTGCTGACATGGGGGCTTCGCTCATCGTCACGCTGAACGGGATGCGCTTGCTGCGATTCGATGGGGCATCAGAGGCAGATCATCCAGTTTGCGAGGACGGCACCTGTCCCTTGGACTGAATCTGGCCCCCCTACGAGGTTCTATCTGCCAATACGACCCAGGTCTTAGGGCCAGGGTTGTATATTGAATAGAATCGCGCGCAATGGCTTGACAGTAGAAAAGAAACTGTGTATACTGGCACTTGAAATAGTACTTCAGTACTAATCCCAGACGAGTTCATGCGGAAGCAGTGAAGCCCGGCCTGTGCCATCGTCATGATGGCGGAGATGGACGCCCGGGGCCGGGCAGAGCAGGTGGCGTAACCGACCGCGAGGTTTTTCTCGTGGTCGGTTTTTTGTTAACCAGAACCCCTCAAGAAACAGGAGGTACACGAAATGTTTGGAAAATCAGGACAGATACGAAAAGGGCTCGCGGTAGTGATTGGGGCGCTCATGTTGCTGCTCTTCCCCATTGCCTTTACGTCGGCCGCAACGCCGCCGGAACCAACCTATGGCGCGGCGGTCGTCGACGGCGACTATGGCGAGTGGGACCTGAGCAACGATTATTTTGCGGACATGTATAGAGCCGCGAATCCCAACCATGATGTGCTAGCCAAGCTATACCTGCGCTATGACTGCTCGACGCAGACACTCTATGCGCTCGTGCTGGTCGAGCCGGGCCACCCTATCGACGTGGACATCGCGGCCGACAACCATTTCGTCAAGATCGCAAGCGGCACCAAACTGGTCGATGGCAATGCGTACCCGCCGGATGGCACGTTACCGGACCTGGCCTGGATCGGTCTCAGCGCCGACGGAACAACTGCAACTGGATGGGAGGCCTCGGCTTCTCTCGCCGTTGGGACCTACGGCGACTTGAACGTCCATACGGATGTCGATGATGAGGAGACTTCGGCTGTGGCCAATCGTGCGATTCCATTGGTGCTCGATTGTCTGACGGCCGTGGAGCTGGCCTCGATCAACGCCCATCCAGCCGCGGATGGATCGGTGCCAGCAACCGGGTTCTTGGCCGCGACCGTGTTTGGTGTGGTGTTGTTCGGCGGTGGGCTCGTGCGGTTGCGTCGGCGGCGTCCCTAGAACACCAGACCGCTTCAACGCGCGCATCCTGACCAGGCGAGGGAAATGTCCCTCGTAAATAGCCTGTCGATGCAGACTGCGGCTCCCCTGAGCCGCATCCCACGCGGCTGGGGGCAGCCGCAGTCTGCGCTAAATTTCCATCCTTTGCGGCGTCCAGCCGGGCATGAGGTCCCCTCTCTGAATATCCTCCGGGGCAGGGAGACCTGGTCATCAAGGCCCGATTGCTACGGTACCTGTCTCCTGGACTGAACAGACCCGAAGGATGCCCAGATCCTTCGGGTCTTGGTTCGCGACCGGCCTTTTTCGCAGGGCGTGAGAATATCAGCCGTACAGGGCTACTGCGGTTCCTATGGACTCGTCCCTCTGCAAGTATGCTCACGACCGTTGCATTCTTGTCCAGTAGAAAGTGGCGATAGTGAGCGGCTGATGGTATGGAACCCGTCGTGTACTGAGGCTGCCACGTGATCAGGCGGCGCCATCGGCCGGCCGGTCTGGTGATGTGCGGTTGCCGCGGCGGTTGCCGCGGCGAATCGCCAGGGCATAGAGCGGCACAACCGGCGATAGGATGAGCGCTGATGTGAACAGCGCGGCCCGGATCGACACGGCGCTGCCAATGGCTCCCACAATCGGCCCCCCGCCGATCTGCCCGATGGCATCGACTTGGCTGCCCACGGAGAACATGGTGGCGCGCACTTGCGGGTCGTCGATGCGCTGGTTGAACCAGGCGTCGTACAGCGGATAGGTAACGCTGCGCAGCGTGCCGACGAGCCAGTAGAGCGCCAGCGCGATCCAGAACTGGCCGGTGAGGGCAAACCCGGCCAGCGCTGCCACGATGAGCCCGGCGCATAGCATCAACGTCCAGGCGATGGGCGCGGCGCGGCTCGTGTCCACCCGTCGCCGGGCCACTTCCACGGCGGCCAAGCTGATGAGCAGCAACACCGCTCGGATGGCCCCAAACCAGACCACCGGGTCCACCGCGGTCAGCCCTGCCGGCGCTGCGAAATCCTCCAGCAGATGAGCCGTCCAAAGTCGGTCAAAGCCCTCGCTATACAGGCCATAGAACAGCCATATCCCCAGCAGCATGAGCAAGACCGGCTGCCGCTGCACCAGCAGGCGCGCGTCGCGCACCGTCTTGAGCATCGAGCCCCAGGTGGTGCGGTCGCTGGCTGCGGCCGGCGTAAAGCCTTCCTCCGACATGGTGAGGATCAGCAAGCACGCCAGCAGGATCAATGCCGCGCCGCACAGCACGATAGGCAGCGCCACGCTCCCGCCGCCCAGCGCCAGGGCCACGCTGATGGGGATGCCCACCAGCCCGCCCAGTTGCCCGGCCTGCGAGCCGCGCAGGAATGCCGGCCCGGCCCGGTCCTCGCCCACCTCGTCGGCAATCCAGGCCTGAGTGGCTCCGCTGGTAAAGGTGTAGCCCAACCCCCAAAACCCCTGGGCCAGGGCGATGGTCCAAAAGATCGGGAGCGAACCCTCTAGCATAAAGCCCAGGCCCATGATCACGTACCCGATAATGATGGAGAGGCGGCGGCTCTTGATGTCGGCCACCACGCCGGTGGGCACCTCAAAGAGGAACACCGTGATTTCCAGCGTCGTCCCCACCAGCACCAGTTGCAGCGGGTCCAGCCGGGCTATGGTGACCTGATAGAGCATGTTCACCGTAAAGATGGCCGAGAACAGGAGGGATGAGCTAAAGGAAAGGATGAGATAGAGGGTGAGAGGGTTCAGGGTTTTGCGCATGGGTGGTTTGTTGTTTACCTGGTTGATCGCGTTGACGGTGTCAAATAGTCTATGGGCCGTTCGGACACCGATGCATTATACATGCCTCTGACAAATCGGTCAACGCACTGGCTGCCATTCCGGGCCGGGTGTGGTATAATGGCGCTATGAACGAGGAACGGCGCGTATCTGGTACAACCTTGTGGCGCGCGACCCTGCTGGTGCTGGCCGGCGTGGTGCTCTATGTGGCATACCAGGCCGAGCGGCCCCCCGTATCTCCGGATGCGCCGGTGGACCTGGCCCGGGCACTATGGTATCTGGCCTGCTCTATAACCCTGGTTGTGGTGTTGACCCTGTTCGCCGGGCGGGGCCGGTGGTCGTGGTCGCTCTCGGAAACGACGTGGCTGCGGCTGGTGCTGCTGGCCGGACTGGTGTTCATGGCGGTTGGTGGGGTAGCGGCAGTGCGGCGCGCCGGCGGCGCGCCAGACGTGATTGCCGTGGCGGCGCTAGGGCTGGGGTTGCTGCTGTTGCCACTCTGGCGGCCGGCCGGCTGGCGCGTGCTGCTCGCCTGTCTGCTGGCCGGTGTCGCCCTGCGGTTGGTGCTGGTGCCCTATACCCTGCTGGACGCTCGCCAGGCCGACATGTTGCCGCTGATCCAGGCCGCCGGCCAGCGCTTGTTGCAGGGCCAGTCGCCCTATGGGCTGTATGCGTTCCATGACTGGTCGCTGCCGCTGACGTATCTGCCGGTGACGTGGCTGGCCTATTTGCCGGCGGTGGCGTGGGGCGCGGACCTGCGCCTGGTGAACGTGGCGGCCAGCGCCGGGGCCGTGGTCATCCTGTGGGCCGCAGCGCGCCGATCAGCGGCAGCGCCGCTGGTGGGGGCCTTGTTCCTGCTGCCGCAACTGGTGGCCTTTGACCTGTACGCCGAAGTGGCCGTGTTCTGGCTGGTGCTGACCGCGTTCCTGGCGTGCCTGGTGCGCGAGCGTTATGGGTGCGCGGCGGCCTGCTACGGACTGGCCCTGGCCGCCTCGCCGCTGGCGCTGGTGTTTCTGCCGCTACTGTTCGTGTTCTTATTGCGGCGACTGCTGGCGCGCCGGTTGGCCGGGGCCATGCTGCTGGCGGCTGGCGTGACCACGGCCCTGGTGCTGCCGTTCCTGCTCTGGTCGCCGGCCGAGTTTCTGTATGGTACGGTGACGTGGTTCAACGACCCGGCCATCGCCGGGGCCGGCGGTTGGCTGGACCGCAATCAACTTTATCAGGTGGGGCTGGCGGGCTGGTTCTGGCTGTGGGGATGGGTGGCCGGGTTGCGGCCCATCCAGGCCGGGCTGGTGGTCCTGGCGACAGCGTTACTGTGGTGGCGCGGCCGGGGCTGGAGCGCCTTGCTCCTGGCGATGCTGGGGGCCTATGTGGGGTTTCTGTACTTTAACCTCATCATCTGGCCATACCTGTACGTGCCGGTGTTGTGGCTGGGCTTTTTGGTTCTGACAGAGGGTGAATGACCGGCGCATAGCCGGTGCAAGGCCCGTCATCGTGGCGATGACGGGCCTTTTGGCGTTAATGGGCGCGGAACGAGAGCTTGATTGGCGTACCTTGAAAGCCAAACTCCTCACGCAGTTGGTTTTCCAGGTAGCGCTGATAGGAAAAATGAACCAGTTCGGGCTGGTTGACGAAAAACACAAACGTGGGCGGGTCCACGGCCGGCTGGGTGACATAGTAAAAGCGCAAGCGTTGACCTTTTTTGGTGGGCGGGGCATGCTGGTACGTGATGCGGCGCAAAAAGCGGTTCAGTGGCCCGGTGGGAATGCGCAAGGCCCGGTTCTCGCTGATGCCCAGGGCCAGGTCCATCACCTTGTCCACGCGCTGGCGCGTGAGGGCCGAGATAAAGACAATGGGCACATAGTCCACAAACTTGAGCTGGTCCATGATGAAGGCAGTGTATTCATCGATGGTGTGCCCGGTCTTGTCGGGCACCAGATCCCACTTGTTGACGGCGATGACCACACCTTTGCTGGCCTCGATGATATAGCCGGCGATGTGGGCATCCTGGGCGGTGACGCCCTCAGTCGCGTCCAAAACCAGCACGGCCACGTCGGCGCGATTGATGGCCTTGAGGGCGCGCAGCACGCTGTATTTTTCCACGCCGCTTTCGATGCGGCCGCGCCGACGGATGCCGGCCGTGTCGATGAGCACCACCGGTTGGCCGGCCCAGACGATGGGTGTGTCGATGGCGTCGCGGGTGGTGCCGGGGACCGGGCTCACGATGGCGCGTTCGCGGCCCAGGAGGGCGTTGAGCAGCGAGCTCTTGCCCACGTTGGGCCGGCCCACAATCGCCACGTGGATCATGTCCTCGTCATCGGCCGGCTCGTCCGCCGGCAGGTGGGCCACAATGGCATCCAACAGGTCGCCGGTGCCGGTACCGTGCAGTGCCGAGATGGGGATGGGATCACCCAGGCCCAGTTCATAGAATTCCAGGGCAGCCAGGCGGCGCGCCTCGTTTTCGCACTTGTTCACTGCCAGGATCACCGGTTGCTGGGCGTCGCCCCGGCGGATCAGGTCGGCCACGCTGTAATCCAGGCCGGTGAGGCCGTCGACCGCATCGGTGAGAAACACCACCACGTCGGCCTCGGCGATGGCGGCCTGGGCCTGTTCGCGGATGCGCGCGCTCATATCATCGCTGCTGCCCAGGTCCAGCCCCCCGGTGTCAATGATGGCAAACGTATGCCCGGTCCATTCCGCATCGGCATAGAGCCGGTCGCGCGTGGTGCCGGCCACGTCGTCCACGATGGCCTGGCGCCGGCCGGCGAGCCGGTTGAACAGGGTCGATTTGCCCACGTTGGGGCGTCCCACAATGGCGACAAGAGCTTTCATGGCATCCTAACCTGGATAAACCAGAACCAACCAAGATGGCGCTTTTGAGAATTCGTGTTCGTTGTCCAAGAATTGCGCTGGTTAGGCCCCTACTTGGCAGTGATGGTGACGGTGATGAGGCCGGGGTCGGTGCTCAACACGGTCACGGGCATGGTGGGCGTGATGATGATGCTGGGGGCGATGGGATAGGTCCCAGCTTCCAGGCCGGTCACGTCCACATAGGCAATGACGGATTGGGGCGCCAGGTCGCGCAGGGTAATCAGGTCGCCCGCGAGCTGGATGTCGAGGGTAGAGAATGACAGGCCGGCGTTCCACAGTTCTGGGTCCAGGCCGCGTATCTCGATGGGGCGGCGCACAAACTGACCGCCGGGGACGGGCACCACGTCGATGCGCACCAGCACACTGTCGCGTTCTGCCACCTGAACGCCCTCGGGCAAGATCAGCTTGGTGTCCTGATAGGTGGTATTGCGGAGGCCGTCGATGTTTAGCGGTACCGTATCGACCAGTTGCACGTTACTCAGGGCTTCCAGGGTGCCTTGCAGCGTGATGGCGGTGGGCACCACTCCGATGTTGCGCACCCAGTAGCCGGCAGCCGGTTCGCCATCCAGCACCGCATGCACCGGGACCGTCTTGTAGCTGATCAGTTGCTTGATAGGGACGGCCAGGGCCACGGTTTGCGGGTTTACCGTCAGGCCGGTGATCTCTTGGCCCTGGTTGTTTTCGGCGACGGGGCGCACGGCCCGTTGAATGCTCACCGTGATGCCGGCCAAGTCCAGATCTACCACGGCGCGTGTGGCGGGCTTGACCAGGCTCTCGGCCCCGGTGACAGTGACCTGATCGGGCGTGACGGAATAGGCCTCGGCTCCATAGCCCGGCGGCGGGTCTGACAGGATGTTGACCTGCACCGGGATGGTTTTTTCGATGGACTGCTCCAGGCGCACGGTAATGCGCTCGGGATCGGTCTTGACGACGGTCATATAGGGCACAGAACAGCGAACGTGCACAGGCAGGTCGTGGCGGCCCGAGCCGATGCCGGCAAAGTCGATCCAGACCGAAAAGCTGGAGGAGCGCAGGGCATCCCACCCGTCTTTGGGGCCTTGGAGGGTGACGAGCACGGTGTCGGCGCTGTTCTCCATTAACACCAGGTCGGCGCCCAGGCCGATCTTTTCTACCGGGATGGGGTTGCCAAACGTTCCCGCGCGGTTGGGATTCTCTTCGCTGACGGCTGCCACCCAGACCAGTATGGCCATGCCCAGGGCCCACAAGAGCAGGACCAGGTTTTTGGTTGCTGCGCGCATCATCGCCTCCACCAGCGATTGAGAACGGGGCGCTGGGTGTATAGGGCTGTCAGTCGGCGCTGCAATTGCTCGCCGTTCAGGTTGCGCGTGAGATGGCCGTTGTGGGCCAGCGAGATGATGCCGGTCTCTTCGGACACCACAATAGCCAGGGCGTCTGTCCCTTCCGAGATGCCCAGGCCGGCGCGATGCCGCGTGCCCAGGTGCTCGTCGGACATCAGGCTGTCGCTGAGTGGCAAGAGGCAGCCGGCGGCGGCCAGTCGCCAGTTGCGGATCATGACCGCGCCATCGTGCAGGGGCGTGTCGGGGTAAAAGATGGTGAGCAGCAGGGCCGCCGAGATGTCGGCGTCCAGATCCACGCCGGTGTCGATATAGTCTTGCAGACCGGTCTCGCGCTCCATCACGATGAGCGCGCCGCGCTTGCGTTCGGACAGTAGCACGGAGGCCCGGCCCAGTTCGTCGAACACGCGGGCCATTTCGGCATGGTTGTTGCGGCCCAGACCGGGGATCAGGACGCCGGTGCGCCCCAACCGTTCCAGACCGCGCCGAATTTCGGGTTGAAAGATGACCGGCAGGGCAAAGACCAGGGCCGGAAAGACCAAGCGCATCAGCCAGTTAAAGGCTGTGATGGGCAAGAACAGTCCTACCAGCCAGAGGGTGATTGCCAGCAGGGTCAGGCCGCGCAGCAGCGATTCGGCGCGCGTGCCCCGAAAGAGCATCAGGATCAGATAGAACAAGGCTGTCACCAGCAAGATGTCCAGCACGCTGATGGGCTGGACGGCGCGAGAGAGCAGCCAACCGAGATCGGACATGGAATGGGTGCCTTTATTTGCCCAGGGTGATCGCCCGGTGGCGTTAGCCGGGGCGCAATTGCCGCAGCAGTTGGCGATATGCGTTCACGTTGGGTGGTTCCAGGGCCACAATGGACTCGATGGTGGCGAGGGTATCCTGAAACAGGCCCTGGTTCATTTGCATCTCGCCCAGCTTGTCCAGTTCGACCACGGCCTGTTCTTTTAGGCCCCGCGCGATATAGGCCTGGGCCAGGGCTTGCCGGGCGTCGAGATCGTTGGGCTGGTGGCGTACCTGGGCCTGGAGTTCGGCCAGGGCGTCGTTGGTGGGCGCCTGGTCCGGTGGGGCAAGGCCGGCCAGTTCGGCCTGGGCCAGGTCAGGACGGCCTTGTTTCAGATATAGTTCGCCCAGTTGCCGACGCAGTTCCGGGTTTTGGGCGTCCAGTTTCTTGGCCTGTAACAGCGCGGCGATGGCCCGGCTCCAGTCTACCCGACTGGTGTAGGCCGTGGCAATGCTGCGATATAGGGTCACGCCCCACTTGCGCGGCTCGGTGGCGTGGGGAGCTAGTTTCAGGGCCTGGGAGTATAGCTCGACGGCCTCTTCGACCTGGAGGGTTTGCAGGTAGGTAGATGCCGTCTCCATGTGTTGCCGAATGGCGTCGTCATAGCGACCTTGCTGTTGCAGCAGGGTGATGAGATCGTCGCGCGCCGCCATGTTGTCTGGGACCAGCATCAGCATGTCCTGGTAGACCTGTACCGCCTGGTCCAGTTCGTTGCGCACCTTGTAGGTCTTGGCCAGCATTTCATACTTTTCCACAGCCTCGTTGAGCCGGCCTTGCCGGGTATAGATTTCGGCCAGTCGCCGGTGAATGGGCAGATACCCCGGGGCGTGCTCGATGACGCGCTGGCACTGGTCGATGGCGGCCATGAAATAGTTGCGCGCCAGGTATTCTTGACTCAGCGCAATCGACTCCATGACCACGTGATACGCCGGCACGGCAAAAAAGTCGGCCAGGGTGGCGATCTGGTCGCCCACGGCCAGCGCGTTGGCGCGTTGGCGCGCGTCGATGGCGCGTTGCTCCCAGTCTTCGTTGTTGAGAAACTCGTTAAGCGAGCTGCAAAAGGCGGTGGCCTGCGCCGGGTCCACGCCGGCCATATAGCTCTCGGCCAGCCCGTCGTATATCTGACCGAGCCGGTCCGCTTCTTGTTCGTCTACCGTGCGCAGGTCCACACGCTTGAGGGCCTCGATGCTATGGTGCAGGGCCTGGTCGAGCATGCCCTGGGCCTGATAGATCTGGCTCAGGGCAAAGTGGCTGGCCAAGCCATAGTCTGGGTGCTGGGTGGTTTGCGACAGGCAGGTGATGGCCTGGTCCCAGTGGTTCTGGCGCGTATGCAAAATGCCCAGGTTCAGGCTGATCTCGGGTTGCCGGGCGCCACCCTGCTGGGCTTCCTGGTAGCGGGCCAGAGCCTGCTTGACCATGTCGCGCGCCTGATAATCGATGGCTTGCCCAATGAGGGCATTCATCTGCTGACGGCCCAGTTGAAAGGATACCCGGCCGTCGGCCGTGCTTTTTACCACGGCGGCCAGGTCGATCTCACCCCGATCTGGAGCCTGCTCGTCAAAGATCTGCTCGGCCAGACGAGACATGGCGTCCTGGGCGGCCTGGCTGATGGGGTTGCCGCGCCGGGTCGCCACCGACACGCTAAAGATACCGCTCTCTAGCGCCTCTAGCCGCAGGTCTTCGAGCAGGGCGCGTGCCTCGACGTTGGTATTGTCCAGCGCCAGCGCGCGTTCGCATTCCTGAATGGCCTGGGTCACCTCGCCGCGCCCGCGATAGACGCGGGCCAACGCCAGTGCCTCTTGCAGAGCGTCGTGCATGTCCTGGCGACTGCCGCCAGAGGCATAGACCTCGCTCAGGCGCCGCCGGGCCTCGGCGTGGTCGGGCTGCCACTGGATCACGCGCCGCCAACTCGCGATGGCCGAGGCGCGATCACCCAGAGCCATGTGGCGCTCGGCCAGGTCCAGCGAAACGGCAACAGCCTGGTCCTTGTGGCCCAACTGGGCCTGGAGTTCGGCGATCTTGTCCAGGAGCGCCACATCGTCTGGCGTTTGTGTTTGCGCTTGCTGGTAACAGGTCAAGGCCTCCTGGTGGAGACCCTGGTTCAGATAGGCCTGCCCCAGACAGGTCTGGGCTGTCACATCGCCGGGGCTTTGGTCCAGCGCGCGTTGGTAGGCCTGGACAGCCTGAGGCCAGCGGCCATCCCACGCGCAGGTGTGGCCCTCTTGTATGGCTTGTTCGTAGGCGGCACGATCTCGTGGCATCAGATGGCCTCCCCGGTGAATCACTTTGCCCGTTCGCGACGGATTAGAAATCCGTCGCCGGGATACGGCTAGGTTTTCGTGCTGTTCGGTGCCCGTCTGGGAACCCTAGACGCCCATCAGTGTGACCATGATGGCCTTTTGGGCGTGCATACGGTTTTCGGCCTGGTCAAAGACCGCCGCGTGCGGGCCGTCCATCACCCTGTCGGTGATCTCTTGGCCGCGATGGGCCGGCAGGCAATGCAGCACGATGACATCGGGCTGGGCCTGGGCCACCAGCGCTTCGTTGACTTGGTAGCGCTGAAAGGCTTGCAAGCGGGCTTCTTGCTCGGCTTCCTGGCCCATGCTGGTCCACACGTCAGTATAGACCACGTCGGCCCCTTGCACGGCCTGCACCGGGTCATCCATGATGGCGATCTGGCTGCCGCTCTGAGCGGCAAAGCCCCGGGCCAGTTCCAACACGGCGGCGTCGGGCCGGTAGCCCGAGGGTGCAGCCAGGGTGATGTGCGTCCCCAGCTTGGTGGCGGCAAACAGCAGCGAGTTGTACACGTTGTTGGCATCGCCAATGTAGGTGAGCTTGAGACCCTCCAACCGGCCCTTGTGCTCCAGGATGGTCTGAAAGTCACCCAGGGCCTGGCACGGGTGCGCATAGTCTGACAGGCCGTTGATGACCGGCACGCCGGCCCACTGGGCCAGTTGTTCAATATCCTGGTGGCGAAACACTCGTGCCATGATCAGGTCCACATAGCGTGCCAGCACGCGGGCTACATCGGGTACGCTTTCGCGCTCGCCCAGCTTGATCTCGTTGGGCGACAGATATAGGGCCTCGCCGCCCAGTTGGAGCATGCCCACCTCAAATGATACGCGCGTGCGCAGCGATGGCTTCTGAAAGACCATGCCCAGGACCTTGTTCTGAAGCAGTGGGGGGTTGCCCCGAGCTTTTTGCTCGACCTTGAGGGCGATGGCCCGGTCCAAAAGAGCCTGTAATTCGGCCGGCGTATAGTCAGCAATGGTGACAAAGTCTTTGTGCACGTGAGAACCTCCAATAGTTATGGTGATAAATACTGCTTGTTGCTGGATTCATGTATGTTGCCGGCGACCAATTCCACGGTGATAGTGTGCTCGGCGTGGTCTGCCGGATGCAAAGAATCGAACGTGATGCGATATTGGTCCTGCAACTGGCCGCGCGTTTGCTGGTACAGGGCATCAAGCTCGTTGGGCGTGGGCGCATAGAGATAGCGACCACCGCTATCGGCCGCGATGCGTTCCAGGATCTCGGGGGTGAACTGGGCACCCTGGAGGCCGATGGCATAGACCGGCACGTTGGTGGATCGCGCCAGGGCCATGCAACTGTCCAACTCGTATGTCGTGCTGGCCGTGTCGCAACCGTCCGTCAGGATAATGGCAGCGTGCCGGTTGGGTTGTGTGCTCAACAGGGTCGCGCTGGCGCCAACCACGTCAAACAAGGCCGTATCGCCATTGGCTTCCAAGCCCTCAATGGCCGCGATGATGCTGGTTTTGTCCGTGGTGAAATCGTGCACCACATGAACCTCGCCGCTAAATGCGACCAGACAGACCGAGTCCTGCGGGCTCAACTGGCGGACAAACTTGGCTGCCGCTTCTTTGGCCCTGTCCATCGGCTCGCCCTTCATGCTGCCACTGACGTCGATGGCCATGACCAGGGACAGTGGATCCTGGGTCACGCTCACCCGTTTTGCACTAAAGGTAGATACCGGGCGACCATCCTGAAAGACGCGCAGATGCTCGCGCCCCACATTGCGAAATGGCCGGCCATCCTTGTCCAAAACACTCATATAAGTGATCACGGTGGGGAATTGGCCTACACTGATCTGGTTAATGATCAAAGTCAGCTTGGTATCGCGGGTCCATGGCACACTGACCGTAGGCGTCGGCGCGTTGACCAGCATATTGCTCACGGCCAACCCGGCACCGACAAAGGCCATCGCCGCGCAGAGAAACACAAAGGATACCACGGCATACGCGATGATCGGGTGGAAAAGCAATCCCCCAATCTGCATTTGTTTCTTCCGACGCAAGGCCGGGTCGCCTTTGGCACAACCGGCCAGGGCTTTGCGCATCTCGGCGGCAGTGCGATAACGGTCTTGTGGCGCCAGGGCCAGGGCTTTTAGCAGGACCTTTTCCAGTGGGCGAGAAATGACCGGATCCAGCCGGCGCGGCGGAACGAGAGGGTCCTGCACTTGCTGGCGTTCCTGGGGCGCGGGCGGGGCGAATCCCAGGAGCAGGCAGTAGAGCAGTGCGCCCACTGCATACACATCAGATGGCGGCCCTATATCCTGCGGGGCATGCTCGGGAGCGGCGAAATGGTTTGCCGACTCGTCGGCATCGGATTCGCTCCAACTACCACGCAGGGTGGGCAGCAAGAGACTGCCGTCGGCGGCGAATTGTATGTCGGCCAGGCGCATGGGTTTATAGCGCAGGTGAATGACCGGCGGTTTGTGCTCGTGCCAGGCCTTCAGGTTGGTACAGATCTGGATGCCCCAGCGGATCACCCACTTTTCTTGGATGTTGCCGGCGGCCGATTGCAACAGGGCCAGGTCCTGGCCCTCGACACCGGTGATCACATAGTCACGTTCGCCCTCGCGAAAATAGGCCAGGAGTTGGGGCGGGCGCCGGGTGACGTTGATGCGCGGCTCGGCTTCCCAGATAAAGCAGTACTCTTTGGTGTCCGGCATGTAGCCCAGATAGACAGTGCGCTGTGTGCCGTAACCAATGACATCTTTGATGCCATATTTATCATGCAGGATGGTACCGGGCGATAACAGTTTCATGCTCGTCCCCCCAGCCACACCGGCAAGAAACGCGGTACAACCACCTGATTATACGTGAAAGTCAGGGCCTTGTCCAGCCGCGATCCGGCGGTACAGGGCGGCAGTTTCGGGCGACGGGGCCACGCCCAGGTCATGCTGAAGGATGCGCTGGCATTCCTGGTACTGCTGCACGGCCTCGGCGCGTCGGCCGGCCTGGAAATAGGCCGCCATGAGCTGGCGGTGCGCCTCTTCACGGTAGGGATCGCGGGCCAGGATGGTCTGGTAGTGGCCGATGGCCGTGTCCAGGTGGCCCAGCCCGGCGTGATATGCTGCCAGGTGGGACCGGGTGTTCAGATACAGTTCGCGCAGCCGCTCGCGCTCGACAATTGCCCAGTCTTCATACGGGTCTTCGGCCAGATAATCGCCGGCGTACAGGTCGATGGCCTCTTGCCAGGCCTGTTCGTCGCTCGACTGGGCCAATTGCCCAAACGTGTCGGCGTCCAGGTCATAATGGCTGTGCCGGTTGAACCAGTATAGGCTCTCCTGGGTGTGGAGGTAATGCGAGGCCGCGCCGGCATAGAGATAGGGCTCCAGCACCCGGCGCAGCGCCGACAGGGTGACGTTAAAGTTGTTGATGGCCGATTCGGGTGGCATTTCCGACCACAGGGCTTCCAGGATTTCGTCGCGGGGGATGCGCCGGTGGCGGTTGGTAATGAGAAACTTGAACAACCCCTTGACCTTGGCTCGCTTCCACTGGTCGTCGCCAATAAACTCGTCGCCGCGATAGACGCCAAATTCGCCCAGGGTGATGATGCGCAGCAATGGCTTGGCGCTGGTGGCGATGCGGGCCAGTGCCTCTTGCACGGCTTGACGCACGGCCGGGGAAGGGTCCTGGCGCAGCCGGGCCAGGGCGGGCACGGCGCGTTCGTCGCCCAGGGCGCCCAGCGCCTGAGCGGCCTGCTCGCGCACTGCCGGGTCCTCATCTTGCAGCAGTAACGCCAGGTCTTCCTGCGCGCCCGGCTCCCGGCCGGTGAGGACCTGGCAGGCATAGGCCGGGTAGATGCGCCGGCGAATGGCAGTGAGCAACAAAGGGCGCACCCAATCGCGTTCCGCGCTCAGCACTGCATCGTGGTGGTATTGCGAGGCGATGGTCAGGGCCAGACCCAAGTGCCTAACGCTGGCCTCGGCATCGCCGTGCCGCTCGTACAGCACAGCCAGGGCCAGATGGATGCGTGTTTGCTCGTCTTTGTCACGCGCGCCCTGAAAGGTTTCCAGTGCTGTGCTGAGCAGGCTCACGGCCCGGTCCAGTTCGCCGGTTTCGACACACAGTGCGCCCAGCGTACTTTGAGCCAACGCCATGTTGTACGGACTGTCCAGGCTGGCGCTCAGTTCCAGGGCTTCCTGACCAAAACGTTGGGCCTCGGGCAGCCGGCCCCAGCGGCGGTAGAGCGTGCAGAGGCCCAGCAGCACGGCGGCAGTGCCGTATTCGTGGTGGAGCGTGCGAAAAGCGGCCAGGGCCTGGACATAATGCGCCTCGGCCGAGGCATAGTCCTGGCTGTCGCGAGCAATGTCACCGGCGATGAGCCACGCTTGAGCCTGGCTGCTAGGTAACCGGTAGCGCTCGGCAATGTCTGACAGGCGATCCAGGGCTTTTTGCGCGGCGTCAAACTCGCCCCGCACATTGTGCAGCCGGGCCACGTCGCCCAAGGTCTCGGCCAGGGCATAAGGATTGCCCAGGTCTTCTTGAATGCGCAGGGCCGCCTGAAACATCTCCAGAGCACGGTGCAACTCGCCGCGATAGAGGTATTGGGCGCCCATGACGCCAAAGAGGTACGCGCGTATGGCCGTGGCCTCGTCGCCCACCTGCCGGCTCAGGAGCAGGGCCTCGGTGAGCAGGTCATCGGCCTCATCCAGCTCGCCCGTTTGCTGCAAGGCCTCGGCCAACTCGCTCAGGGCGCGCAGTCGAAAGGCCGGCTGGGCTGGGCACGCCAGCGCGGCGCGATAAAGCTCGCTGGCCGGCTCCAGGTCGCCGCGCGCGCGATGCACCGATGCGCTGTTTTGCAATGCTAGCCCCAGGCCCTCGCCGTCGTCGCGGGCCACAAACAACTTGCGAGCTGCCTCATAGTGCTTGAGCGCAGCGGCCCATGACTCTTGCAGCTCGGCCACTTCGCCAGCACGCAGGAGGAGCCACGGTGAGCTGGCGACCAGATCGGCCGGCAAAGCCGCCAGCCAGCGTCCCAGCGTATCCACGCGCCCGGCGCGCAGCATTTCTTCGGCCTGCTGCTGGATCAGTTCGGCGGCGGTAGCCCAATCCTGGGCCTGGAGGCTGTGCTCGATGGCCTCGTTGGGCTCGCCCAGGCGCAGCCATTCGCCGGCTGCGCGGTGGTGCAGGTTGCGCACGGCCGCCTCGCCGGTTTGGTGCAGCAATTGCCGCCGCAAAAAATCGCGGAACAGGGGATGATAGCGATACCAGCGCCCCCGGGCGTCCAGGGTAAAGGTGAGTAGGTTGTTGCGTTCTAGCGCATCCAGCACCTGGGCGGCATTGTCGATCTCGAGCACATGGTTGCAGAGGGACACGCTCATCTGCCGCAAGATGGACGACCGGCGGGCAAAGTCCTTGAGTTCAGCCGGGTGACCATCTAGCACCTCTTCGGCCAAATAGTCGTACAGGTGCCGGGTAGTGCCGTCAAACTCGGCGATGGCATGGCTGGCGTGGGACAGGCCCCGGCGTGCGATGGCCTGCTGTACCAGTTGCAGGCTGGCAGCCCAACCTTCGGTGCGGGTTTGGAGGAGCGCCAGATCGGACTCGGTGATGGGCAGGTCATAGATCTGGCGGAACAGGTGGGCGACTTCGGCCGGCGTAAAGCTCAGATCGTGCTCGTCAAACTCGACAATCTCACCGGCCACGCGCAGCCGGGCCAGGGTATCCAGTGGTGGTTCGCGCCGGGTGGACAGGATCAGGTGCAGGTTGGGCGGCAGGTAGCGGAGCAGCGTGTCTATGATGTCCATGACCGCCGTGCTCTGGTCTACCCGGTGCACATCGTCCAGCACCAGCACCGCTTGCGCCGGGACTGCCTGTTCCATATCGTTGACCAGCATCGCCAGCACGGTTTCTTGGACCCGGCGGTCGTCGGCGGTGCTGCGTAACACGTGTTCGGCTTTGGCTGCAAAGGTGGGCAACAGCGGGGCCAGCGCGGCACTCAGATAAGACAGGAACACCCGGCGGTCGCGGTCGGTGGGATCCAGGCTGTACCAGAGGCCGTGCAGCGCGCCTTCGGACTGGATGTGTGCTATATAGGAGGCCAGAAGCACGGTCTTGCCGTACCCGGGGCCGGCGCACACTAGGACGCCCTTGCGGCGGGGCACTTCAGCTTGGAGCCGCTCCAGGAGCCGGGGGCGCTGGAGGATGGGCTGTTGGAAACAAGGCGGCGCGAGCTTGGTGCGCACAGTCATGGGGCACTCCGATGGCGTTGGACGTTGGATGACATTATACCGGCCCGGAGGGCGGGGCGCAAGCCGGCCCGGCCAGCCAGTCTTGGGCCAGCGTGATGAGGTCGTCGTGTATGGTGGGTGCATCAGCCGGCTGCCAGAGGATCCGCGGATCATCGGGCTTGAACCAGTTGCGCTGGCGGCGGACCAGGTTGCGCGTCTCGCGCCGGATCAGCGCGATGGCCTCGTCGCGCGTGACCTGCCCGCGCAGGTACAAGCCCACCTGCCGATAGCCCAACCCGCTCATGGCGGGCAGATCTAGGGAATAACCGCGCTCCACCAGGTCGCGCACTTCGTCAAATAGGCCCTGCTCCACCATGTGCTGGATTCGGGCGTCGATGCGGGCGTACAGGTCGGGCCGGGGTCGCGCCAGGCCCAGGACGAGCGTGCGATAGGGTGGCGCCTGCTTGTGCTGCCAATCCGAGATGGGCCGGCCCGAGAGTTCATACACCTCTAGCGCCCGCACCACGCGCCGCACGTTGCGGGCGTCGATGCGGGCGGCGGCAGCCGGGTCTACCTGGGCGAGCCGGGCGTGCAGGGCCGTTGCGCCCTGGGTTTCTGCCTCAGCGAACAACCGCGCGCGCAGGACCGGGTCTGGCCCCACCCGGGGCACGGCCCAACCTTCGACCACGGCCCACACATATTGGCCGGTCCCGCCCACCAGCAGCGGCACGCGGCCCCGGGCGCCAATGTCAGCGATGGCGGCGTGCGCCAATGCCTGATAGTCCACCAGGCTAAAGGCCTGGTCTGGGGCCAGCACATCGATCAGGTGGTGGGGCACCCGGGCCTGTTCCGCCGGCGATGGTTTGTCGGTGCCGATGTCCATGCCCCGATAGACCAGCCGGCTATCGGCCGAGACGATCTCGCCGGCCAGGGCCGCGGCCAGTTCCAGGGCCCGGGCGCTCTTGCCCACGGCCGTGGGGCCTACCAGGACGATCAGCGGCGGCGCTTGGCTTGTCATGGCCGGTATTATACCGCAGGGGGCCATGTCGTGCAAACACCAGAAATGCGAAAAAGGTCACCGCTGGTGCTGGTGACCTTTTGCTTGTTCTCCGCCTGAAATTAGCGAATTTCGACCACAGCGCCCGAGGTTTCCAGGGCACTCTTGACCGCTTCGGCCTCTTCTTTGGGCAGACCCTCTTTGACTGCCGCGGGCACGCCTTCTACCAGGGCCTTGGCTTCCCGCAGGCCCAGAGTCGTCACCTCGCGCACAGCCTTGATGACCTGGATCTTGTTGGGGCCGGCGTCCGTCAGGTATACGTCAAACTCGGTCTTTTCCTCAGCCTCGACGGTCGGCTCGGAGCCGCCAGCGGCCGGCATGGCCATCGCCGCCATAGGCATGGCTGCGCTGACCCCGAACCGCTCTTCCAGGGCCTTGACCAGTTCGGATAGCTCCAACACGGTCATGTTTTCAATCGCTTGCATGATCTCGTCTTTTGTCACGATGATGTCCTCCTATATTCTAGTTGATCACGGGCCAAACAGCGCCTAGGCGCCTGCGCCCTCTTCTTCCATTTGTTTACGGCGGGCCTCGAGCACGTTCACCAGGCCACGCATGGTGCCGGCCAATACGCTGACCAGGCCACTGATGGGGGCCTGAATACCACCCACCACCTGGGCCAAGAGCACCTCGCGCGGCGGCAGGCTCGAGATACTCACCACATCATTGGGCGTGAGGAACCGCCCCTCGTGAAAGCCACCCTTGATGGCGAACAAGGGTGTGGCCCGGGCAAACTCGACGAGCCGTTTGAACGGTTCTACCACGTCGTCGTAGCAAAAAGCCACGGCTGTGGGGCCGGTCAGGGCTGGCGTCGCGTCTGACAGCGGGTATTTGGCCTGAGACAGGGCCAGCTTGAACAAGGTATTCTTGACCACGTGGTAATCACCGTCAACGTCTTGCAACTGGCGGCGCAACGTGGTAAGTTGCTCCATGTCCAGGCCCTCACTCAGGTTTTCGCTCTGATAGGCGGTCAGCACCGCCGCGTGACTGCGTTCCAGCTTGTCCACAAGCGTGCCGACGATGTGCTTTTTTTCTTCTGTGGGCAATGTTCACCTCCTACCAATATCTGTTCTGGTTTTGCCAAAGCAAAACCCCCTGACCATAGACCGGCAAGGGGGGTACAGTGCTATCCCACCTCGGCGGGGCTCATTAGGTGACGTAGCCGTCACGCCCGCTGTCTATGGCGTGGTGTGTGAAATTGTCGGATGCGCGGGCTAGACCGAGGTCTGCAAAGCCAGCGCGGTGGGCAGGTCCAACCGGATCCCCGGCCCCATGGTCGTTGTGATCGTGAGTGTCTTGACAAACATGCCCTTGACGCCGGTGGGCCTGGCTGCCAACATCGTCTCGACCAGGGCACTCAGATTCCCCAACAACTGCTCGTCGGTAAAGCTGATCTTGCCGATGGGGACGTGCACATTGCTGGTGCGGTCCACCCGGAACTCGACGCGGCCCATACGGGCTTCTTTGATCGCCAGGGGCAGATCCTCAGCCTTGACGATGGTGCCAGATTTGGGGTTGGGCATCAGGCCACGCCGGCCCAGGATGCGTCCCAGGCGGCCCACCTTACCCATGACGTCAGGGGTGGCAATCGACACTTCCCAGTCCACCCAGCCGCCTTCGATCTGCTTGATCAGTTCGTCGTCAGCGACATAATCGGCGCCGGCCTCTTCGGCGATCTTGAGGCCTTCGCCCTGGGTAAAGACCAGCACCCGCACCTGCTTGCCGGTGCCATAGGGGAGCATGGCCACGCCACGCACCTGCTGATCGGCGTGACGTGGGTCCACGTTCAAACGCCAGTGCGTGTCTACGGTCTCGTCAAACTTGGCAAAGGCCATCTCGTGCAACAGCTTGATCGCTTCGACCGGCTCGTAGGTTTGGTCGCGATCAAGTTGACTGTCAGCTTGACGATAGTTTTTTCCTCGTTTCGGCATAGGTTCCTCCTGTGGTTCTAGCGGGATGCTCATCCCTCCCACTGTTTTTCGACTGTGGCCTAGGCCACCTGGATGCCCATCTGACGGGCTGTACCTTCGATGATACGTTCGGCTGCTTCAATGTCTCGGGCGTTCAGGTCGGGCAGCTTGGTCTGGGCGATCTCGCGCAATTGGGCACGGGTGATGGTGCCGACCGAGTCTAGGTTGGGCTGGGCCGAACCACGTTCCACGCCGGCGGCCCGGCGCAACAGATCTGCGGCGGGGGGGGTCTTGGTTACAAAGCTAAACGAGCGATCTTCATAGACCGTGATCTCGACGGGGATAATGTTCCCCATTTGCTTGCGCGTGCGCTCGTTGTATTCTTTGACAAAGCCCATGATGTTCACGCCGTGCTGGCCCAGGGCCGGGCCGACCGGGGGGGCCGGCGTGGCTTTGCCGGCTTCGATTTGCAGTTTGAGTTTGGTTTTGACTCGCTTGGCCATTGTTCCTCCACAGGCCGGGCACAGGCCCGGCTAGATCCTTTCCACTTGTAAGAAATCCAATTCGATGGGCGTCTCGCGCCCGAAAAAAGATACCAGGACCTTGAGTTTGCCCTTTTCGGCGTTGATCTCGTCTACCGATCCCGTAAAATCGGCAAATGGGCCTTCGATGATCTTGACGGACTGGCCGATCACAAAACTGACCTTGATCTTGGGCGAGTCATCCTCCATTCGCTTGAGGATCGACTGCACTTCTTGTTCGCCCAAGGGCACCGGCTTGTTGCCCGAGCCCACAAAACCGGTTACGCCCGGCGTATGGCGTACCACGTGCCAGGACTCGTCGTTCAGGCTCATGTTTACCAATACATAGCCCGGGAATATCTTGCGCTGCAAGGTCACGCGCTTGCCGCTGCGCATCTCGACTTCTTCTTCGATGGGCACCACCACTTCAAAGATGCTGTCTTGCATGCCCATCGTCTCGATGCGATGTTCCAGGTTCTTGCGCACCTTGTTCTCATAACCAGAATAGGTGTGGATCACATACCATTGCCGGTCTATGGCCGGTTCCTGGTCTGCGTCTGGTACGGCAACTTGTTCTTCGCCAGCCTCTGCTAAATCGTCGGCTGGCAATTCGTCAGGGTCCATCGTTCCCCCAGTTGTTTGGTGCGTTCCCATTGGGTACTAGCCGCCAACGAGCAGTCCCACACCCCGTTCAAAGATCAGATCCAGGAGCCACAGGAACATGCCCATAGCCAGTGAAACGACAATGACCAGGAATGACAGGTTAATGGTCTCCCGGCGAGTGGGCCAGACGACTTTGCGCATCTCGCCTCTGGTCTCGCGCAAAAAGCGCACTATAGCATTATCCTGTAATGATGACATGGTTCCTCCTGATGCCCGGGTCTGCTCAATCTGCGACCCGGATCCTGGTATGGCAACAATCAGCGATTGGCTAGAGAGCCAATCGCTTGGCACGATGTACCGAGTTTGGCAGGCGGGACAGGATTCGAACCTGCGACCTGCTGTTTTGGAGACAGCTGCTCTGCCATTTGAGCTACCCGCCTGTGTCAACCTGGGTGCTTGCTCCCCCCCCTCGTACCGCTGTTATTTGGTTTCTTTGTGAGGGGTATGCTGCCGACAGCGCCGACAGTACTTGGCCAGTTCCAACCGTTGCCGGTCGTTCTTTTTGTTTTTGGTGGTAGTATAATTGCGCTCGTGACAGGTCTGGCATTCCAGCGTCACGATGACGCGATCTGCTTTCTTGGCCATGGTGCTCCTTGCCTGTGGTCTATTCCAATATCTGGGTTACAATACCAACCCCGATGGTCCGGCCACCTTCACGGATGGCGAACCGTAAACCGTTCTCCAGCGCCACTGGCGCGTGGAGGTCTACCAACAACCGTACGTTATCGCCGGGCATCACTATGGTGATGGGTTCCGGCAGCGTAATCTGGCCCGCGACATCGGTGGTGCGCAGATAGAACTGGGGCCGATAGCCGTTGAGAAACGGCGTGTGTCGACCACCTTCCTCGCGGGTCAGGGCATAGATCTCGGCCTCGAACCGGGTGTGCGGCTGAATGCTGCCCGGCGCCGCAAGTACCTGACCGCGTTGCGCCGGGGCATCCATGCCTGTTACCAGGCACCCGATACTATCGCCAGCCTGAGCCTGGGGCAACGTGTCGCCAAACATCTCCAGGCTGCTCACCGTCACCACCGGTGTCTGTGGTGCCAACCCCACGATCTCGACCTGGTCTCCCGGACGAACCAGCCCGCGTTCTATACGCCCCGTGACCACGACCCCCTGGGGATCGCGGTCGAATACATGCTCGATGGGCATGAGAAAGGGTTTGTCCACATCGCGCGTGGGGGTGGGAATGTACTCGTCCACCACCCGCAGCAACTCCCAGATGCAGCCGTATTCCTCGGCCTCTGGATCGGTGCTTTCGCTGCGCAGGGCGCGCCGCGCGCTGCCCCGCACGACGGGAACGGTGTCGCCCGGAAAATCATACTTGGTCAGCAGATCCCGGATGACGCGTTCTACGGCATCTGCCTGGGCCGGGTCATCCACCAAGTCTATTTTATTGATAAAGACAATGACGGCTGGTACACCAACCTGGTGAGCCAGCAGGATGTGCTCGCGCGTTTGCGGCAGCGGCCCCTCTGGTGCACTCACCACCAGGATCGCCCCATCCATCTGGGCGGCGCCGGTGATCATGTTCTTGATATAATCCACGTGGCCGGGGCAATCCACGTGGTGATAATGCCGCTGTGCGGTTTCGTACTCGACATGGGCAATGTTGATGCCCACGCCGTGCTGACTTTCGGCGATGGCCTTGTCAATAGACCCAAAGGCGCGCTGAGTCGCCAGCCCCTGGAACGCCAATGCCTTGAGCATGGCTGCCGTGAGGGTAGTCTTGCCGTGGTCCACATGGCCGATAGTCCCCACGTTGACGTGCGGTTTCGCTGAATCGAACCGCTTGGCGGACATGACGGCCGGCCTCCCTCGTCTATCTTGGCTCACTTGATGGAGCCCAGGATCGGGCTCGAACCGATGACCTCATTCTTACCAAGAATGTGCTCTGCCTACTGAGCTACCTGGGCTTGTGGTGGGCAGGGACGGATTCGAACCGCCGAAGCGTTACGCAGCTGATTTCATCCCAACTACAGCTTTCACTGCTCCCGACCAGGTCGGGATTTGTGGGCTGGACTTTGCCTTCATCCGGTCTGGATGCTCTCCGTCAAGTCTCTACACCTTCCCCTGTTTGGGGCTTGGCTCGGCGTTGCCACCCTCCGCAGGTTTCGCCGAATTTGGAGAGTTTTCACCTACAGATTCCTCTGTAGGGCTGCAATTATCGCCAGCATCTTGGAGGAGATATCGCTCCCACCTGGACCACTTGCTTGCTCGACCAACATTGACTGTGATTTGGCCTGCGATCTCGTCAAAAGGGATCGCATATGCTTGGCTATTGGCGCAAAGGACGTACAAGAGATCAAAATCTCCTGGCTTGTAGTTTGTCCTGCGGTTCCCGGCGCTTCGGTTTCCACCAGATACATAGAGAGGCACTGAAAATACGCCCTGATTTCCCTCGTACCCAGCATATTTACATTGAACCGCCTGGAATGCGCCACCTCGCTCAATCACTAGATCATATTTGGCCGTGTCTGACAGTGGGATGCTTATCGTGTATCCTGCGGATACAAAATGCTTGATTGCGCTGGCGACAGCCAAGTTGCCCTTTTGCTTGTTATCCATATCTGGCAAACCTGGCTTCTCTACAGTCAGCCCCCTTTGTCCACTTGGGTACCTGCCCATTTGACCTTTTGGAGCCTGAGAGGGGATTCGAACCCGCCAACCTACCGCTTACAAGGCGGTTGCTCTGCCATTGAGCTACTCAGGCACCGACGTAACTCGTATTATACTCGCGATGCCGTTACTGGTCAAGCGCCTGAAGTATAGTCCGGGTTGCCAAACTTGTCAAGCGATTGTGGCTTGCGCCCGAAGCCCGATTGTTGTACAATCAAGCCGAGTTCATCCCCGTTTGCCTTTTGAAGAGGAGTCAGATGTCATCAGAAGAGGCGTTTCGCGCGTTGCCCAGCGTAGACAAGTTGTTGCAGCAGCCAGCCATTGTCGAGCTGGTGGACCGGTACTCGCAGCCGCCGGTGGTGGAAATAGTCCGGCGCGAACTGATGGCGGCCCGGGCTCACGTTGCGGCCGGCGAACCGGCCCCCACCATTGCCCAGTTGGTGCAGAACATTGTGGTGGGGGGCGATGTGCTGTGGCGCCCCAGCCTGTACCCGGTGATCAATGCCACCGGCGTGGTGCTGCATACCAATCTGGGGCGCGCGCCGTTGAGCCGGGCGGCCCTGGCTGCCATTCGCGAGGTGGGCCGGGGCTATTCTAACCTGGAATATGACCTGGACAAGGGCCAACGCGGCAGCCGCTATGTCCACGCCGAAGAGTTGTTGTGCCACCTCACCGGCGCACCGGCGGCGCTGGTGGTCAACAATAACGCCGCCGCCGTGCTATTGACCCTGACCGTGCTGGCCCAGGGCGGTCAGGTCGTCATCTCCCGGGGGCAGCTTATCGAGATCGGGGGCGGGTTTCGTATCCCCGAGGTGATGCAGCAAAGCGGCTGCACACTGGTGGAGGTAGGTACCACCAATCGCACCTACCGCCGCGATTACGAGGCCGCCCTCACACCGCAGACCCGGGTGCTCATGCGGGCGCACCGCAGCAATTTTAGCCTGGCTGGCTTTGTAGAAGAGCCGTCGGTGGCAGACCTGGCGGCGCTGGCCCGCGAACACAACCTGCGGGTTGTGGATGACCTGGGCAGCGGCACGCTTTTGGATACGGCACAGTTTGGCCTGGCGCACGAGCCGACCGTGCCAGAAAGCGTCCAGGCCGGGGCCGACATCGTGAGCTTTAGCGGAGACAAACTGCTGGGCGGCCCGCAGGCCGGCATCCTGTTGGGCGCGGCTGATTTGATTGCCGAATTGCGCCATTGTCCCATGACCCGGGCCTTGCGGGTGGACAAGACCACGCTGGCGGCGTTGCAGGCCACGTTACTGAGCTATCTGCGTGGTCGTGCGGTGGATGAAGTGCCGATCTGGCAAATGATCGGGGCAGATATACACGCGCTGGAGGCCCGGGCCGAGGGCTGGGCGCAGGTATTGACCATGTCCGGCGTGCCGGCCTCGGTGATGAGCAGTGACAGCACGGTGGGCGGCGGCAGCCTACCGGGCCAGACGCTGCCCACGCGCGTGTGTGCCCTGGCGGTCGAGTCACCGGACCGGTTGGCCGCGTACCTGCGCGCCGGCGATCCGCCGGTGGTTGGCCGCATCGAGAACGACCGCTTTTTGCTGGACCCGCGCACGGTGCTGCCGGACCAGGACAATCTGCTGTTAGAGGCGCTGCGGCGGGCCTTGGCCACCGGGTGACGAGCGCCCGTTGCTGCTGCCTGGATAGTGTATCAGACAAAACAAAACCCGTCGAGGTGGCCTCGACGGGTTCTTGCATGTGGTTGTTTGGCGCAGACTAGTGCGGCGCGCTGGCATTGATGAGGTGCTGGAACAGCGCCGGGTTCTCGTAGGGGCCGATAATCGCTAGGTTCAGCCGCTCGGGCTGAAACAACTCGGACGCCAGGCGCTGTACGTCCTCGCGCGTGACGGCATCCATCTCGGTCACGGCTTGTTCGGGCGTGAGGATCTCCTGGTTGCGCACTTCTTGTATCCCAATCCACGCCGCCACGCTGCGCGAATCTTCCATGCTCAATAGAAACCGGCCCTTGGTGTATTCTTTGGCCCGCTTTAGTTCCTCCGGCGCCACCGGCTCCCGGGCGATGCGGTCCCATTCGCCCCGAATAGTTTCGACGGTTTCGACTACTCGCCCCAGGTCCACGCTGGCATAGGCAGTCATGGCCCCGGCGTCGCGATAGCTGGTCAGGTACGAACCTACGGCATAGGCCAGGCCTCGCACCTCGCGGACCTCTTGAAAGAGACGGCTGCCCATGCCATCGCCCAGGATGGCGTTCAGGACACGCTGGGTATAGCGGTCGGGGTGATCATAGTTCAATCCCGGCACGCACAGGCAAAAGTTGGCTTGCTCGGTTTCTTTGTTCTGCACGCGCAGCCGGGGCGCGGTCTGGTTGTCTGCCGCCGGCTCACATGCTGTCACCGGCCTGGGCGCCAGGTCGCCAAAATGGGCGGCAACCGCTGCCACTACCTCGGCGTGGTCCAGGTTGCCGGCCACGGCCACCACGAGGTTGTTCGGCACATAGCGGGTGGCGGTATAGGCCAGCATATCGGCACGCCCGATGGCGCTCACGCTCTCGACGGTGCCGGCAATGTCCCAGCCCAGTGGGTGGTCGCCAAACCGCACTTCTTCGATGATCTGGTGCACCCAACTGGCCGGCGAATCGAACAGCGAAATGATCTCTTCGATGATCACCTGCCGTTCCCGGTCGATCTCGACGGCGTCCAGATGCGAGTGCAGGAATATGTCTGCCAGCACGTCCCACGCCTGGTCAAAATAAGGCCGGGCCACGCGCGTCCAGTACTGGGTGGTTTCTTTGTCGGTAGCCGCGTTCAGATACCCGCCCAGGCTCTCGATCTCGCGCGAGATGTCCAGGGCCGTGGGGCGTCGGGCTGTCCCTTTGAATAGCATGTGTTCCACAAAATGCGAAATGCCGCACTGGGCTGCCGTCTCGTAGCGCGCCCCGGTGTTGGTCAGGATGATGGCGCTGACAGCCTGGGTTTGCGGCATGGTCGCCGTCACGATGCGCAGGCCATTGTCCAACGTTGTTTTTTGATACATGTGTTATCCATTCGTAGATTCGGATCAGGGGATGAGCAATGCCAGCCACGCGGCCAGCGCAAAGAACAGCACCGCCGTGAGCGCCTTGACCAGGGGCATGCGTTCGTTCATGAACCGGCCCAATTGCTGCGAACTGGTGCCGAAATAGGCCAGCATGAATACCACGATCAGGGGGGTCACGAACATGAGGTTGTATAGCACCAGGTACAAGAACCCATTGGCTGCCAGCTCGGGCACGCCCATCACAAAGACGATGGTGGGCAGATAGACTTGCCCGGTGCAGACCAGTTCCAGTACGCTGATGCCAAACCCGGCCACGATCGCCGCCACCACGAAACGCCATAGCGCGCCGTGAGCCTCGGCCTCACGGCTCTCGTCGCGGATGAGCTGGCGCGTGCGGCGTTTGAGAAAATCGGGCATTTGCAGCGTCATCTCGGCGGGCTGGCCCTGGCGCAGTTTGTTCAGGTCATACAGGCTTAGTACGCCAAAGACCAGGCAGGTCAATGCCGTGAAACCATAGATGATGCGCGTCAGCACGTCGATAAAGCCCAGCCCCTTGAGGAACGTGAGGATGCCGGCCCCAATGAGCAGATATGTCACGAACACGCTGACCGTAAACACCCCGCCGATGATGAGCACGTCCCGGCCTTTGCGGCCTGTGAACGTGAGATACGAGATGAAAAAGATGAGCGTGGCAAAGGCGCAGGGGTTCAGGCCATCCAGCAGGCCGGCGCCCAGCACCGCCACCGGACTGAACCCGCTGAACAGGCGCTCGATGGCAGCCAGGCTCTCTTCTTCTCCGATGTCTTGCCACACCGGCCCCACACCGCCTTGGGCCTGGTACTTTTGGATCAGGTCCATCATGGCGGTCAAGGTCACGTCTGTGCCGACCAAATAGTCCTGGCCGATGACGATGGCCGGTGTGCCCAGTCGTTGGGTGGTCGGGATGCCCAGTCGCTCGCCCAGCACCGCCGCGATGCGTTTGGCATGCGGCTCTTCGATGTTGAACCGTTCAATGGTCAGGTACGAAAAGTGCTGTGTGATATAGTTCAAATCCTGCTCGGCGCGCTGGCACTCGGGGCAACTGGGGTCATAAAAATAGGCCATATAGACCGCGGGCTGGGGGGTGGGGGTCATGGTCTCTGCGCCGCAGTGCGCGCAGATCTTGGCGGTGGGCCGGGGCACCGTGGCTGATACAGTGGCAGCCGGCGTGCCGGCCGTTGGCGGGGTTGAGCCCCGGGGCGTGTAGGTAGGCCCCGGCGTGGGCGATGGGCCGGGGGTCGGTGTGGGGCGATTGGGAACCACCGGCGTTGCGCCCACCGACCAGGCATCTGCCGGCCAATCGCAGCCGCCGGCAGCCAGGTACCGGGCTATGAGCGCCGGCAGGTCTTTTTCCACTGCCGTATCATAGATGTAATCCTGGCCGATGGCCACGGCCGGCCACGCGGTGGCCGTGTCGTGGTATTGGGCCTCCAGATTGAGCAGCACCTCATAGTTGTGCGGATCATTGATCTCGAAAAAGCGGATCTCGAGTTGCGCTCCGTATTGTGACCACAATTGCGGTAACAACTCGTTGATCACCGTTTGACAGTGCTCACAGTTTTCGGAATAGAAGAAAAAAAGCCGCACGATGGGCTGGTTGTCCTGCGCCGTGGTCCATCCCGGCCCGATCAGCGACCAGAGTAGCATCAACAACGCGCCCATCATCCAGACGCGCATGATCAGCCGACGTTTATTCATATTCTCAAAGCCTTTCAAGCCCTAGCGGCCCGAATACAACTGGTTGCGCAAGGCGTCCTGCGCCGAGTTCGTGCGGTCGTCGATCTCGCGCCGCACGGGCATCCACTCACGCACCACCACGGCGAAGCTGCGTTCGCCCAGCCAGCGCTGACCGATCCACAGGCACAGCCAACCCCGGGACTGGGGCATTCGGCGCACCTGGATCACGATCACGTTCTCGTTCATCAGCGGTCCCAGGAATTTGCGTTCGGACCAGCCGGGCTTGCGCTTGCGATCGGCGTCGATTTGTACCTGGAGCAGGCGGGACATGGTGCTCAACCGCGTGCCTTCGATGTTCTCATACGGAATGTCCAGCGTATACAGGGGGTAGCGCAGGCGCAGCCCGCGGGACCGGCACTGCACATAGGCGCTGGATGCATAGCTCAGAGCCACGATCCCGGCCAGCAAAAAGAGAAACCCGCCGGCTGCCAGGCCCACCTTGGCCATCTCGTCCGGCATCACCACATAGCCCACCAGACACACGGCAAAGATGGTTACGCAAATGGGGGTGATCTGCCACCACAGGCGTTCGTATATCAGGTTGCGATACTTGTGACCGTCTTTCATGCTACCCCTCAGCCCGGCGATATGGACCCTATTATACATGATCTGCGCGCGGCTTCAAGCCGGGTCTGGCGTCCGGGAATGGGGGTTTGACGTGAGAGGCTCTTGTGTTGTAGAATAGAGATGCACGAACGAGCCAGGCAAACGATTGCCCCAGGAGGTGTTGACATGGACATGAATCAAAAGTCGGAACGTAACGCGGGTCATACCTGGCTGCGTTTGTTCTTGGGGTTGATCCTGCTGGCCCCGGCCGGTCTGTGCTGCCTGGCGGGTTTGGTAATCCCAACCCTTTACACGGCTTTTCTCAGCCTTCAGGATGCCCGGCTGATCCAGCTTGATCAGGCCGAGTTCGTGGGGCTGGACAACTATGCCCGTCTGTTTGATGCCGGTTCGCCCTTTGGGGAGGCGATGGGCCTGACGCTGCTGCTGCTGGTGGCGCGCGTGCTCGTCGTGTGCCTGGTGCCGTTGCTGCTGCCCCTGGTGGTGAACGAATTTGGCTGGCTGGTGCGCGTCCCGGTGCGACTGCTGCTTACGGTGCCGCTGGCCTTATTTGCGCCGGTGGCCTGGGCCACCACCTGGGCATTGGTCCTGAGTCCCGGCGCGGGGCCGCTCAACGGCATCCTACAATCCGTGGGCCAGCCGGCCCAGCGCTGGCTCATGTCGCCGGACACGGCCCGCTGGGCCTTGTTGGCCGTTGATGGTCTGTACACCCTGGCCCTGGCCGTGGGGGTGGGATTGGTCTGGTACCTGGCTGCGTTGCGGGGCGTGGGCACGGGCCGGCGCTCTCGGGGCGCGGCCCTCGTGGCCCTCGTTGCCAGTTGGACGGTGGGCCTGTTGGGCGTGATGGCCCTGTCGTTCCAAACCTTTGTGTGGAGCAACGTGCTCACCGGCGGTGGCCCGGCCCGGTCCACCACGTCCCTGGAGTTGCTTCAGTACCAGGAGGCGTTCGCCTACATGCGGCCCGGCCCGGGCGCGGCCATCGCCACGCTGGTTCTGTTGGGGCTGGGCCTTCTGGGCCTGACGGCCGGCCTGGTGATCGCCTTGAGCCGGCTGCGGCTAGAGATGGTAGCCTGGCGCAAGCCGTCGGGCCTGTTCCAGGGCGTGGGCCGGCCCTGCTGCATCAAGGCCATCGCCGCGCTGCTGCTGGCCGTCCTGGTGCTGGGCGCGCTGGCGGTCTGCATCCTCGTCGTGCTCCCGGCGGTCTGGGTGGTTGTGTCATCGCTGCGTCCCCCGGCCGACATCGTGCGCTTCCCCTGGCCGATCCTGCCTTTTACCCCCACCACCGCAGCCTATGAGCAATTGGCGCAGACCGTGCACCTGGATGCGGTCCTGGTAAACACGCTGGTCCCAGGGTTGCTGGCGCTGCTGATCGCCGCACCCATCGCCTACCTGGGCGCGCTGGGCATCGGCGCGGCCCGGCCCCTGGGCCGCTGGAGCGAGCTGTTGCTTTTGCCCTTTAGCCCGTGGCTGTTCGCCGGCGTGGGGCCACTGAACGTCGCCGCATATGCCATCGTGATGCAGGCACGCGACCTGCCGCTCCTGGTCAAGTTGGCGCTGCCGGGCCTGCTCTTGGTGGTGCCCATGCTGTTCGTGCTCACCTTGTTCTTCAAGGGCCAGGCGCGTCACTATCGCGCCGCGCGTGCGGCCGGTGCCTCGGCAGTGGGTGCGTTCCTGCGCAAGCTGATCCTGCCGTCGCTCCCGCTGCTCGTGGGGCTGCTGGCCCTGGCCTTGCTCATTCATGTGCAGGACATGTCCTGGGCCTTTCTGGTGGCCCGAAAGCCCGCCGAGATGACCATGAGCGTGGTCCTGGTGCAACTGCGTGGCGCCTTTGCGACTCAACCGGCCCTGCTCATGGCTGCCATGACCCTGTTTGGATTGCCAGTGTTTATCATCGCGTTTCTCATCCTGGGAGGGCTGCAAGCGCTGTACCTGGATCGCCTGGCCTTGAGCACCGATCTGGCCGACGTCAAACAATAGGAGGAACTCTCGTTCCCAGCTAGTCGCCGCGAATAATCAAGACCTGGTTCAGCGCGGACCACAGTCCGCGCACCTCGGTGATGGACTGTGGTCCATCACGAACAGTGGTTATCTACGGAGGAAACCTTGTCCGCCAAACTGTGCCCCAAGATCATCCTGGAAGGCACCCGGCTCACCTTCAAGACCGAGGTCGCCTTTACGCTGAACGAGCATCCCCGTATCGTGGGACCGCGGCAGTATCGCTACCATTCACCCCTCGTCTCGGGCGAGTGGTGCGCGTTTACCAACTATCCCTGGGGCCGGGGCCTCATCAATTTCGAGCCGCAAGAAGAGGCTCTGGCTATGGAAACCTATCACACCTGGGCGCGCCTGTTCGAGCTGCAACGTTATTATTCGTGGATCGTGGACCGTTTTCACATCTCGACGCGCATGTACCAACTCCGCACCTATGGGCGCGACTATCCTTTCCGCTGGCTGGAGCAACGCCTGGCGTCCCTGGGTTTTCACCTGGTATTCTGCACCCGCACGCCCGACTCGTTTGCCGCGGCCCGGGCCGAGCGCCTCAAGGTCTCTGGCAAGCCGTCGCAGTATGACGACCTGCAAGTGTTTGTGGAAGAGCAGGCACTGCTGCGCCGGCTCGTGGGCGAATCTATCCTGCCCACGCTCGAGTTGGACATCTCGGACAATGACGTGCCCGGCGCCGCCGACCGCATCGCCGACTGGCTGGAGCAGACCGGCGGGCTGTGGGCGCGCTAGACAAGGAGCAATCGATGCCGGAATCCCCGAGCTTTCACATGACCCCCGATGAGTTCCGCCGCTACGGGTACGCCGTGGTGGACTGGGTCGCCGACTATTACCAACGTGTCGAGACTTTCCCGGTGCTCTCTCCGGTCCAACCCGGCGAGATCCGCGCTGCTTTGCCACCGGACCCCCCCCAGCAGGGCGAGCCGTTTGACGCCATCCTGGCCGACGTGGACCGGCTCATCATGCCCGGGATCACCCACTGGCAGTCGCCCAACTTTTTCGCCTACTTTCCGGCCAACACTTCCGGACCATCCATCCTGGGCGAACTGCTCTCGGCCGGATTGGGTGTCCAGGGCATGCTGTGGGCCACCAGCCCGGCCTGCACCGAGCTGGAAACCCACGTGCTGGATTGGTTGGTGGACATGCTGGCCCTGCCGGCCCGGTTCCGCTCCGACGGGCCGGGCGGCGGCGTGATCCAGGACTCGGCCTCCAGCGCGTCCCTGTGCGCCCTGCTGGCCGCCCGCGAGCGCGCCACCGGCTATCAGAGCAACGAGCGCGGCTGCGACGGCCGGCTCGTGGCCTATACCTCGCCGCAGGCTCACTCGTCCATTGCCAAGGCGATGGGCGTAGCCGGGCTGGGCCGGGGGAACCTGCGCCTGGTCGAAACCGACGAGACGCAGGCCATGCGGCCGGATGATCTCGCCCGCCAGATTGCCGCCGACCGGCAGGCCGGGCTGGTGCCCTGTTTCGTGAGCGCCACCGTGGGCACCACCTCATCTAATGCCCTGGACCCGCTGCCCGAGATTGGGCGCATCTGCCGGCAAGAGGGCCTCTGGCTCCACGTGGATGGGGCCATGTCCGGCACCGCCGCTCTCTGCCCCGAGTTTCGATACATCCACGACGGGCTGGAGCTGGCCGACAGCTATTGCTTTAACCCGCACAAGTGGATGTTTACCAATTTCGATTGCGATTGCTTTTACGTGGCCGACAAGGCGGCGCTGATCCGCACCCTGAGCATTCTGCCCGAGTATCTGCGCAACCAGGCCACCGAATCGGGCGCCGTCATCGACTATCGCGACTGGCACATCCCCCTGGGCCGGCGCTTTCGCGCCCTCAAACTGTGGTTCGTCATCCGCCACTATGGGGTCGAAGGTCTGCAACACCACGTCCGGCGCCACGTCGAGCTGGCCCAGCGCTTTGCCGATTGGGTCCGGGCTAGCGACCGGTTCGAGTTGGCCGCGCCGGCGCCGCTGAACCTGGTGTGCTTTCGGCACGTGGGCGGCGACGACCTGAACCGACGCCTGCTCGACCGGCTGAACCAGAGCGGGCACCTGTACCTGACGCACACCACGTTGGACGGCCGCTACGCGCTGCGCCTGTGCGTGGGCCAGGCGCAGACCGAGGAACGTCACGTGGCCCAGGCCTGGGCGCACATCCAGGAAACGGCCGCTCTGGTTGAGCAAGAGCCCGACCAATGAGCAAGAATCTTACCGCAGAGCACGCCGAGGGCGCAGAGGTTTTTTGTCATCTGCTCCGCGTTCTCGGCGATCTCGGCGGTTGAATTTCCCGAGGTTTCGCGTGCAATCTAGATCCCGTGCCGGCCAACTCGCGCTTGGCTTGTTCGCCCTGGCCCTCGCTCTGAGCGCGTGCGATGCGGCGGCGCCGACCATGCCGCCCACGCCGCTGCCCAGCGCCACGCCTACCGCCACCCCTACGCCCACGGCTACTCCCACGCCCACACCGCTGCCCACGCCCACCCCCACACCCGTCCCGGCCCCCGGCGAAGCCGAGCACGCGGCCCTGGCCCAGGCTGCTGCTGCCGTGGGCTGGACTGACCCGGCCTTTGGCGAAGAACCGGCCATCGCCGGCAAGCGCGCCTATTCGTCGTGGAGCGCAGCGGTGCTGACCCTGGCCGGCGCGGACCTCATCATCGAGATCCGCCAGTACGACGACGAGGCCGCTGCGGCCCGGGGCCTGGGCTACGAGCCGGGCACCCCCACCGAGTTCCAACGCTGGCCGGCGCGCCGCCACCAGACCACCAGCCAGCAATATGGCCGCCTGGCGACGCTGGACACGCTGGTCTGGCAGAGCGGCGCGCGGCTCTTTTGGGTGCGCGACGCCAACAACGCTGGTGGCCCGGCCGACGCTATACCCCTGGCTGAGGCACTCTATGCCGCCGCCAGCCAGCACGGCCTGCTGGCTCCGCCGGCCGTCACCGTGACCCGGGACCTGAGCGCTACCGGCACCGCCGCTGGCTTTGCCGTGACACTGCATATCCAGACCCACGGTGCTGAGCGCCCGGCCCGCGTGCGTGTGGAGGAGCGTTTCACCGGGGCCGCGCTGGCCGATGCCCTGGGCGCGACGGCCCGCCAGGAACCCGACGGCGCGTGGGTGCTCGCCTGGGACCTGGCCGGCGAGCAGGTCGCAGACGGCGAGTTGATCTATCTGGTGGCGGTGCCCTGTGGCGCGTCCGGCGCATTCCAGGCCCAGGGCACCGTGTCCTTGACCCTGACCGATGAAACGCTTACGGTGCCCATCGCCGGCGACGCGACCCGGCCGGTGGCCGGGCCTACCTGCACACCCGGCCCTTGACGGTTTGACGCTTGACGGCCCACGTTTCGCATTTATCGTGTATAATAAGGCCCCCGAAATCCTCGACAGGAGGCGCACATGCTACACATAGAAGGACTAAAAGTAGAGGTGGCCGGCAAAGAGATCCTGCACGGCATTGACCTGCACGTGCCAGCCGGCGAAACCCACACCCTGTTTGGCCCCAATGGCTCGGGCAAGACCACGCTCCTGAACACCATCATGGGCCTGAGCCAGTACCAGATCACGGCCGGCACCATTCGCTTTGCCGGACACGACATCACCCACATACCCACCTACGAGCGCGCGCGATTGGGCATTGGCCTGTCATTCCAGCGCCCGCCCACCATCCACGGCGTCAAGACGCGCGACATGGTGCGCATCGCCGCCGGCGGCCGGGAGGTAGACGTGGACGCCCTGGCTCACCAGTTGAACATGGAACAATTCCTGGGCCGCGACGTGAACGCCGGTTTTTCCGGCGGCGAGATCAAGCGGTCTGAACTGCTCCAACTGCTGGCCCGCCACCCCGACATGGTGCTGCTGGACGAGCCGGAAAGCGGCGTGGACCTGGAAAACATGGCCCTCATCGGCAGCATCATCGCCGAGTTGTTGCACAAGGACCGCAAGCGCCACCGCCGCGAAAAGTCGGGCCTCATCATCACCCACACCGGCTTTATCCTGGACTATTTGGAGGCCGACAAGGGCTATGTGATGTGCAATGGCACCATCAAGTGTCACGGCATTCCTCGGGAGTTATTGTCCAGCATCCGCGAGCATGGCTACGAGGAGTGTATCGCATGTCGAATCTAGTGCTGACCGACGAGCAACGCGCGCGGGCCGAGCGCGCCCTGACCAAGGCTGCGGCCTTTGGCGAAGACCTGGATATGGGCCGTTACCAGGCCGGCCGGTTCGACCGGGACATCATTGGCGACCTGACGATGCTGACGCCCGAGCAGCAAAAGCGGCTCATCAAGGCCGGCGTAGACCCCCGGGCCAAGGAGCGCGCCGGCACCTATGTCCAGGTAGACCACACCGCCGTGCATCGGCGCAGCAACCTGGGCGATGTCGAGATCATGGGCATCGACGAGGCCCTGACGCAATATCCCGACCTGCTGGACCGCTGGTGGAAGCTGGTCGCAGTAGACGCCGACAAGTACACGGCCCAGGTGGCCCTCACCCCGCCGCGCGGCTATTTCATCCACGCCAAACCCGGCGCGCGGTCTATCTATCCCCTGCAGGCCTGCCTGTTCATCGGCGAAAGCGGCAAGGTGCAAAACGTCCACAACATCATCCTGGCCGAGCCAGATTCCGAACTGCACATCATCAGCGGGTGCGCCGTGGATGTGGATGTCAAGGACGCAGCCCACGTGGGCGTGTCCGAGATTTACGTGAGCCGGGGGGCCAAGGTCACGTTTACCATGATCCACAACTGGGCCGAAGAGATGGCCGTGCGTCCGCGCACCGGGATTGTGGTGGAAGAAGGTGGCCTGTTTGTGAGCAATTACGTGTGCCTGCAGCCGGTGCGCACCCTGCAAATGTACCCCACGGCGCGCCTGGTGGGGCCGGGTGCCGTGGCCCGGTTCAACAGCGTGCTGGTGGGCACGCCCGGCTCGTTCCTGGACGTGGGGAGCCGGGTGCTGTTGGAAGCGCCGCGCACCCGCGCCGAGATCATCTCACGTACCGTATCCACCGGCGGCGAGATCATTGCCCGGGGCCACCTGGCCGGCCGCGCGCCGCAGGTCAAGGCTCACCTGGAATGCCAGGGGCTCATGCTCACCGAGCACGGCCGCATCTACGCCATCCCCGAGTTGGAAACCATCGAGGCCGACGTAGAGATGAGCCACGAGGCGGCCGTGGGCAAGATCGCCCAGGAAGAGATCGAATACCTCATGGCCCGGGGGCTCACCGCCGACGAGGCCACGTCCACCATCGTGCGCGGCTTTTTGAACGTGGACATCGAAGGCCTGCCGTACGAACTGCAAGAAGACCTGGACCGGGTCATCAAGGCCAGCGAGGAATCGCTCTTCTAGTGGTGCGCGCAACCGGAAAGAGTGGCTCGCGCGGGGCTTGCAACCCCGCGCCCTTGTCAGATGGCAAAGAACCTGCTTGACAAATGAATGATGATTCAGTATAATACAAGTACTGACGTTCATATCACGAGAAGGTTCCACATTCATCATCCGGCGCTCGCTGAGCCGGGACAAGGAGGCTCCATGAACGCGCACCGTTTGCACCAACTCGTCAGCCTCGGCGGGATCATGTTGTTGTTGAGCCTGCTGGCCGGGCCGGTCACGCTCGCCCAGCCAGACACCATCACCCTCACCGTCGCCGCCCCAGCCTATCGCCTGGAGCAGCGCGACGACGCCACCACCATCGACGCCGATGGCTGTACCCTCACCGGCGAGGTCGGTCAGGTGCTCATGCCCCACCAGCTCATCGACGTGGCCCTGCCCCCGGACGTCGACTGGGACAGCCTGGCCCTGACCGTGCGCGACGTGCAGGCGCGCGTGCTGCCCGGCGCTCATCAGTTGCCCGTTCGCCCGCAGCCCTGGCCCCACGGCAGCCCGGCCCCCGACCCGGCACTGGATGAGCCGGCCGTGCCCCCGCCGCCGGTCGCTGCCATTGCCGCTGCCGGGCAGATGCGCAAATGGCACCTGGCTAGGGTGGATTTCTGCCCCTTCCAGTATGACGAGGCCACCGGCCAGCTCCGCGTGATCGAGCAGGCCACCGTCGAGTTGCACTTTGCCCGTACCGGTGAGGCCCCCAGCGCTGAACTGCTTGCGGACACGGCGCTGGACGACGAGGCCGCACACCTGTTCGCCAACTATGCGCAGGCCCGGGCCTGGTATCCTCGCGTGGATCGGACCGGCCTTGTCACCTATGATTATGTGATCATGACCACCAACGCCATCCAGGCCAACAGCACCAAATTGTCAGCCTTTGTGGCCCACAAGCAGTCGCGCGGGTACAACGTACTGGTAGTCACCGAAAGCGCCTACGGGCCGCTCACCGGCCAGGCCCCCAATGGCCGGGCCGAAAAGGTGCGCCAGTGGCTCATGAACACCTACGCGGCCTATGGCATCCGCTACGTGCTGCTCATCGGCGACCCCACGCCCGAAGGCACCGGCAGCACCGATCTGCCCATGAAGATGTGCCATCCGCGCCACAACAGTCCCTGGTACCCCTACTGGCGCGAGTCGCCCACCGACTACTTTTTCGCCGACCTCACCGGGAACTGGAACAAGGACGGCGACAGCTATTTTGGCGAGTGGGGCGACGACACCGGGGGCGGGGGCATCGACTATATCGCCGAGGTCTATGTGGGGCGCATCCCCTTTTACGACAATTACGATGACCTGGACCACATCCTCCAGAAGACCATCGACTATGAGCGCCAGGCCAATGCCACTTGGCGCACCAATGTCTTGTTCCCCATGAGCTTTGTGGAACCTGGCTATGACGATGCTGCGCTGGCCGAGCAGGTCTGGGACGATCACCTGCACGCCGACGGCTTTAGCCGCTGGCGGCAGTATCAGCAAGGCACCGGCCCCTGTCCGCAAGACAATTCAGTCTATGACAGCGAAGAGGCCCTGCGCGGCGATACCATGGTGCGCGACCGCTGGGCCGCCAACCGCTATGGCATTGTCTGCTGGTCGGGGCACGGCAGCCAGACCGGCGCTTACATCGGCTATGACCCCGATTGCCCAGACGGCACCCTGCTGGACACCAGCCACGTCAGCGCGCTGAACGATTTTTACCCGGCGTTTACCTTTCAGTCATCGTGCCTCAACGGCTACCCGGAAAACAGCGAAAACCTCCAATACGCTCTCCTCCGACAAGGCTGCATCGCCACGGTGGCCGCCACCCGGGTGTCCTGGGGCGATTATAACGACGTCTATGGCAAATACGACGATAGCACGTCTATCTCGGGGCTGGGCTACCAGTACGTCAAGCGGCTGGGGAACCGGCAGACGGCCGGCCAGTCCCTCTATGGCGCCAAGGCCGTGCGCCCGCCGGCCGACGACTGCCATCTGATGGACTATTTCGACACCAACGTGTACGGCGACCCTGCCGTTTCGCTGAACTGGACGACGGACGCCGCCGTGCCCACCTCGGCAGCCAGCGTGCCCTATCGCTACACTACCAGCACGGCTATCCCGGTTTCCTGGACCGGCACCGACACCGGTTCGGGCGTGCGGTCCTACACCGTCCAGGTGCGCGACGGCGGCGGCGCCTGGGCCAACTGGCTCACCGATACCACCGCCACCACCGGCACTTATACCGGCCAGGCCGGCCACACCTACCGCTTTCGTTCCATCGCCACGGACTGGGGCGACAACGTCGAGACGGACGTGCCGGCCGACGGCGACGCTGTTGTGACTGTGGCCACGGCCCGGGTGACCGGCCGCGTGACCGGCAACCGGGGCGCGGCGGCGTATCAGGCCCGGGTGACGCTGGACCCGGCCGCCCTCAACGGCACCGCCACCGTCGATGGCATGTGCGCATACGAGCTGTTCCTGTCTGCCAACGGGACCTATGATGTCAGCGCGTCGGCCCCGGCGACCGAGGCCCTGGGCGACGCCTATGGCAGCCTGCCGCCCCTGAAGGACGTGGCCGTGAGCGGCGACACCGCCTGTCCGGACCTGGTGCTGCCCCCGGCGCAGGATGCCATCACCAATGGCCAGTTCGAGGCCGGCCTGGCCGGCTGGGATTATGCCACGCCGTTGGCCCTCACTGCCGACGCGCACACCGGTGACGCCGCTGTCCAGGTGGCATATCCGGTTGGCCCGGCTCCCGCGCCCTCTCCCGTGCTCTGGCAGGACACCAGCATCAACGCCGGCTGGGCCTATCCCACCCTGTCACTGGTGTACCGCCTATCCGGCGGCAACGCCAATGACCACCTGTGGGCCGTCGTCACCGGTCCCACCCAGACCATCTCGGTGCCCCTGCCGGCCGCCGCCGACTGGACCTATGTCTGGCTGGACCTGGGGACGCTGGCCGGGCGGGCCGTCACGGTGGCATTGGAAATCGACCGTGACTCCATCTTGCCTCTCACCCTGACGGTAGACGAGATCAGCCTGGGGCCGGGTGCCGTGGGGCCGCACAACGTGTTCTTGCCTCTGGTATCACGCTGACCAGGGTAGTTTTGACCAACTCGACCACCACACCATCACTATTTTTGGAGGTATTCCACTTGAACCCGAGACACTCACACCGACTCATCGGCACCTGCGGCATGCTGCTCGCCGCACTGCTGGTCGGCGCGGCCACGGCTGCCGGCGCGCCGGCGCCGGCCCCATCGTCGGCCCCATCATTGGGCAGCGTCACCCTCACGCTCCGGGCGCCGGCTTACCAACTCGCCCCTGCCCAAGACGGCTACACGGACATTCAGGCCGAAGGCTATAGCCTGTCCGGCGCCGTCGGCGCGGCCCTGCTGCCCCATCAACTCGTGGACGTGGGCCTGCCGCCCGACATCGATTGGGACAGCCTGACCCTGACGGTGACAGACGCGCAGACGGCTGCGGTGCCCGGCACCTTTAATCTGCGCACCGCCGTGCCGGACGCGCCCAACTCCGGCCCGCTTCCAGACTCCCTCCCCCAAAGTTGGGGGAGGGCCGGGGTGGGGGCCGGGGCGATAGCCACCATCGCCGCCACCGGCCAGATGCGTAAATGGCGCCTGGCCCGGGTGGATTTCTGTCCCTTTCAGTATGACGAGGCCACCGGCCAACTCGGCGTGATCGAGCAGGCCACCGTCGAGTTGCGGTTCAAACGCACCGGTGAGGCCCCCAGCACCGAACTGCTCGCGGACACGGTGCAGGACGACGAGGCCGTGGCCCGGCTGGTCAACTATGAGCAGGCCCGGACCTGGTATCCTCACGTGGATCGGGCCAGCGCCCTCGCCTATGATTATGTCATCATTACCACCAACGCCATCGCCGGCGGGGCCGGCGAACTGGGCAATTTCGTGGCCCACAAACAGGCCAAGGGCCATAACGTACTGGTCGTCACCGAAACCGCCTATGACCCGCTCACCGGGCAGGCTCCCAACGGCCGGGCCGAAAAAGTGCGCCAGTGGCTCATCAACAACTATGCGGCGTCTGGCATCAAGTACGTGCTGCTCATCGGCAACCCCACGCCCGACGGCACCGGCAGCACCGACGTGCCCATGAAGATGTGCTGGCCGCGTCGGCACACCACCTCGTATCGCGAGTCGCCCACCGATTACTTTTTCGCCGATCTCACCGGCAACTGGGACCTGAACGGTAATGGCTATTATGGCGAATGGGTCGGCGACTTGGGCGCCGGCGGCGTAGATCTGACGCCCGAGGTCTATGTGGGGCGCATTCCCTTTTATGGGAGCTATGCTGACGTGAACGCCATCCTGCGCAAGACCATGACCTACGAAAGCTCTTCCAGTACAGACTGGCGCAAGACCATCTTGCTGCCCATGAGCTTTTCCCAGACCGGCTATGACGGCGCGCCCCTGGCCGAGCAGATGTGGGACGACTATTTGAACGCCGCCGGGTACGGTCGCTGGCGGCAATACCAGCAAGGTAGCGGTCCCTGCGGACCAAACTCTATCTATCCCAGCGAAGAAGAATTGCGCAGCAACACCGTGGTCAATCGTTGGAAAAACAATGTCTACGGCATCGTGTGCTGGTGGGGCCACGGCAGCGCGACGTCGGCTTCGGTTGGCTATGACAGTTGTTGGGATGGCACACTGTTCAGCAACAGCCAGCCCAGCCAGTTGAACGACAGTTACCCGGCCATGATCTATCAATGCTCCTGCCTGAACGGTTACCCGGAAAACGCCAGCAACCTCCAATACGCCCTGCTCAAGCGCGGCGGCGCGGCTACGGTGAGCGCCTCGCGCGTGTCCTGGTTCAACACCGGCGTGGGCTATGGTCAATTCGACGGCAGCAGCACCAACTCGGGCATTGGTTACGAGTACGTCGAACGACTGGTGATGGGACAAACGACCAGCGAGGCGCTGTATAACGCCAAGTCCGGCCTGCCGCTGGAATATGACTCGCGGCTGATGAACATGTACGATTTCAACCTGTACGGCGACCCCGGTCTGTCTCTCCTGAAAACCGTGATCCCGCAGCCGCCGGTCTCGTCTGCCAGCGTATCTGCGCGCTATACCATCAATACGGGCGTCCCGGTGTCCTGGCAGGGGTCCAGCCCCGACGGCGTGAGCATCAAGTGGTACACTATCCAGGTCCGCGACGACGCCGTGGGCACCTGGAGCGATTGGCTGGTGAACACCACGCTCAACGCCAACATCTACACCGGCGTGGCTGGCCACACCTATCGGTTCCGGTCTATCGCCACAGACCAGCGCGACGTCGTCGAGACGGACGTGCCGGCTGACGGTGACGCCATCGTCACCGTGGCGGCGGCCCGGCTCGTCGGTCAGATCAACAACAACCGGGGCGAGCCGGCGTTCCCGGCCCAGGTCACGGCCTCGCCGGCGGCCCTCAACCAGCCCGTCACTCTCGATGGCTGGGGTAACTATGAGCTGTTCTTTGCCGCCAACGGCACCTATGACATCACCGCTGCGGCCGCCACGGCCAAGGACCAGAGCGCCGGCACCTTTGGCGTCTTGCCGCCCTTGAAAAACGTCGCGGTCAGCGGCGATACCGCTGCCACGGACCTGGTGCTGCCCCCGTCCGACGAGGCTATCGTCAACGGCCAGTTCGAGTCGGGGTTGCTGGTGTGGCACCCGATGCCGGCCATCACCCTGACCACCCAGGCCCACACCGGCGACTATGCCATGCGCCTGGTGAACCTGGGCAGCCCCGCCACCCTGTCGCCGGCCATCTGGCAAGCCACCACCATCCCCATGGGCTGGGACATGGTCACGCTGTCCGTGTTCTATCAGGTGGTCGGGGGCAACGCGGCGAACGACGACATCTGGCTGGCTGTCACTGGTCCCACCCAAGAGATCACGATCCCATTGAGCGTGGCGACGGGGGGCTGGGTGCACGCCTGGCAAGATGTTCGCGACCTGACCGGGCAGCCCGTTACCGTGTCCTTGCACGCGGACCTGCAATCGGCCCTGGTCCTCGCGCTCGACGAGATCAGCCTGGGGCCGGGCGCCAGCGGTCCCCTGCACGTCTTTTTACCGCTGGCCTTGCGCAATAGCCCATAAACACCGAGGCCCTGGCAATTGCCAGGGCCTTTTCATATCCAGCCGATGTGCTGATCCAACAAGAATGCCGTTTGTGGGGCAAGCTGCCAGCTTGCCCCACCTCTGTTTTTCGTGCCTAGCGGCGCGCACGTTCATGATGATAAACTAGAACACCATCCGCAGCAGCGTGTATCCGCCCAGTAGCGTGGTCAGGCTGCCAATTGCCAGCGTGAGGCGAGCGGTGGACAGGCGGCTCACCAGGTAGGCGGCAATGGGCACGGCGAGCACGGCCCCCAGCGTCAGTGACGGGGCCAACAGCCAGGGAAACGGCGCGCCGCTCACCAGATAGGCCACGATACCCACAGCGCTGGCGCTCCCCTCGGCCAGCGAGGCGATCCCCACGGCGCTGGCGCCGCTCACGCCGGCCAGCACCTGACCGCCGGTGACCACCGGTCCATAACCCCCGCCGCTGAGGCCCTTGTTGAACGCGGCCAGGAACCCCAGCCCGGCCACCCGCCGCCAGGAAAAGCCAATGGGCCGGCGCCGGCGCGAGAGGACCAGGATCGTCATGCCGATCCCCAGCACCAGTACCCCGATGTAAAGCTTGAGAAACCACGCCGACATGTTGATCGCCACACCCACGGCCAGCAGCGCGCCGACCACGCCCAGGCTGGACATGACCAGCATGACCTTGAAATCATGCGAGCCGGGATGCAGGTTGACGTTGCCAAAACCGTGGTGAAACAGAGCACCCACGATCCCGGCCACGCATTGCGCCAGCAGCACGGCCGGCACGATCTCGAGCGGTTCGTACCCGATCAGGAGCAGGACCGGTGTCAGCGTGGTACCATAGCCCATGCCCAGCGTCGAGTCCAGCAGGCCACATGCAAACGAGAGGAGCAGGATCGGAAACAATAGTTGAAGGTCCATAGGTTACCTTTCGTGACCGGAGCGGTGTATTGCCCTCTACTATACCCGATCCTGGTAACAGCCGGCGTGACAGGGTTGTGACAAAGTTGTGACAAAAAAAGGGGGCCGCAGCGATTTGGCCGCGGCCCCTGGGGTTGGGTGCTCAGGTCCGGTGACGCCATTGTCGCGGACCGGGCAGCCAGGGCGATTATCCGATGTCGCCGGACAGATAGGCCCGGGTGCGCTCGTCGCGCGGCGACTGGAACACCTGGGCGGCCGGGCCGGCTTCCACCAGCTCGCCCAGCCAGATAAAGATCACATAGTCGGCCAGCCGGCGCGCCTGTCGCAGGATGTGCGTCACCACCACGATGGTGGTGTCTTGTTTGAGCTTGCGCAGTTGGGCCTCGACGCTCTGCGCCGAGATGGGGTCCAGGGCTGAGGTCGGTTCGTCGCACAGCAGCACCTCGGGCTCGACGGCCAGGGCGCGGGCCAGGCACAGCCGCTGCTGCTGCCCGGTGGACAGCCCCGAGGCCGGCGTGCGCAGCCGGTCCTTGACCTCGTCCCACAGGCCGGCCGCCTGCAAATAGCGCTCTACGATCGGGCCGGTATCGCGCCGGCCGTGGATGCGCGGCCCATAGGCAATGTTGTCATAGATGGACATGGGCAGCGGAAAGGGCTTGGGCGCCAACATGCCCACCCGGGCGCGCACCTCGGTCACGTCTGCGGCCTGGTCATAGACGTTCATGCCGTCCAGCCAGACCTGGCCGCTCACCCGGACCCCGGGCGTCTCTTCCATGAGCCGGTTGAGGCTGCGCAGCAGCGTGGTCTTGCCGCAGCCCGACGGACCAATGATGGCCGTGATGCCCCGGGCCGGCACGTCGGCCGTGATGCCCTTCAAGGCTTGCTGAGAGCCATACCACACGTTCAGGTCTCGAATCCGCACATGAGGTTCTGTCATGTCAATCAGCTCCTAACCTGGATAAACCAGAGCCAACCAGGTTGATGCTTGAGCAAATTCTTGCTCGCTGACAAGAATTTCACTTGGTTAGGCCCTACCGAATGACGTGCTTGTCCAGCCGGCGCGCCAGCCAGCGCGCGCTCAGCGAGAGGCCCAGGACCATGACCGTCAGCACCAGGGCCGAGGCATAGGCCCGGTCCTGCACGGCGGGAAAGGGCGTGCCGAGTTGGAAAAAGACGGCCAGCGGCAGCGACGCGGCCGGACCCAACAGCGAATCGGGCAGCCGGTCCGTATAGCCAGCGGTAAAGAGCACTGAGGCCGCGTCGCCGATGCCCCGGCCAAAGGCCAGCAGGCCGGCCGTCAGCAGCGCCGGCCCGGTCTGCCGCACCACCACCTTGAGCGCCGTTTCCAGCCGGGTTGCCCCCAGGCTCGCCGAGGCTTCTTTTAACGCCGAGGGCACCATGGCGATAGCCTCGTCCATGCCCCGGATCAGGATGGGCAGTTCCAGCAGGGCCAAGACGATGATACCCCCCAGCAGCGAGGCCCGCATCCCCAGCCAGAGCATGATGATAAAGCCAAAGGCCCCATAGACAATGCTGGGCACGCCCCACAACACGTCCAGGGCCAGGCGCGTCAGTTCGGCGCGGCGGGACCGGGCGGCATACAGTTGCAGGTACAGGGCAATGGGCAGGCTGATGACCAGGGCCAGGGCTGTGGCGCCCCCGGCTAGGTATAGCGACCCGACAATGGCGTTGAGGATGCCGCCTTCTTTGCCCAGATAATACCCGCCTTTGGGCGTCTGGGTCACCATGTCCAGGGTCAGGGCCGGCAAGCCGCGCCAGATGACCGTCGCCAGGATCAGGATCAGGCTGCCCAGCACGATGGCCGTCGCGCCGATCATCAGCGTTTTGAAAAAGGACTCTTCCAGTTTCGCCGTACGCCTATTCCGTCGCCCATTGGTCCATTTGCTCATTTGCTTATTCGCTCCGCACCAGCCGCATGAGGATCAGCCGGGACACGACGTTAAAGACCAGCACGATGCTCAGCAGGATCAGCGCCCCGCATAGCAGCGCCGCGTCGTACAGGGGAATGGACATCATCTCCCCATAGTTGTTGGCGATGAGCGCTGGCAGGGGATAGGCCGCGTCTAGGATCGAGTTGGGCACCTGGGGCACGTTGCCCACCACCATCAGCACGGCCATGGTCTCGCCAAAGGCCCGGGAAAAGCCCAGCACGATGGCGGCCATCACGCCCGGCCAGGCCCGGCGCAGCACCACATGCCGGATGGTCTGCCAGCGGGTGGCGCCCAGGGCCAGCGAGGCCTCGCGCAGCCCGTGAGGCACGGCGCGGATCACGTCTTGCGCCACGGCGATGATGATGGGGAAAACCATCACCGCCAGCACCACGCCGCCGGCCAGTACGCTATACCCGGTGGGATTGTCGCTGCGAAACAGCGGGATAAAGCCCAGCCAGTCGCGCAAGGCCGGGGCCACGTGCTGCCCCACAAACGGCACGATGGTCAACACGCCCCAGATGCCATAGATCACTGATGGGATGCCGGCCAGCAGGTCCACCAGCGGGTTGACCAGGGCGCGGACGCGTGGCGACGCGTATTCTGCCATGTAGATGGCCGTGAGCAGCGACAAGGGCACGGCGATGATCATGGCTACGCCAGTGACCCACAAGGTGCCGGCGATGAACGGATAAAAGCCAAACGCGCCCTGCAACGGGTGCCAGACCGTGGAAAACAGTAGCTCGTCCAGCGGCTTGATGGTGAGGATGGGCGCGGACCGCGCCAGGAGGGCGACCGCGATGACCGGGACCAGGAGCACCACCAGCCCGGTCAACAGCCCCATCGACCAGCCGGCCAGCCGGTCCTGGCGACGCCGGCTCGATGCGCGGGATGCCGATTTGTCTACCCGGCGATCCTGCTGGATGGCTAGTGGCAATGCCTCTTCCATGATTCCTACCGCCTTTGTGACCCGTTCAGTCTAGCTGGCTCAATGCGGCGTCCAACTTGGCCTTGGGTAACGCAATGTACCCGGCCTCGTCCACGTATCTTTGCCCGTCGGTCAGGACCCAGGCTAGAAAGGCTTTGACCAGACCGGTCGGCTGGCCCTTGGTCACCAGATTGAGGTCGCGCGCCGGCGGCGATGGATAGTGATTGGTGGCGACAGCGTTCACGGCCTGGGCCTTGGTATCGCAGGCTTCTTCGGGATCGGCCTGATTGTTGCCGTTGACGTCCAGCGGGACCACGCGGGCGCCAGCCACCGGCTGGCCGGTTTCGGCATCAAAGGCATAGTTCAGGTTGTTGTAGCCAACGCCCAGGGGGTCCTTGATGACGGCCTCCAGCACGCCGGGGTCGCCATACACGCCTATACCCTTGAGGTCTTCTTGCTTTTTGCCCAGGTACGCGGCCCAGGTATCGGCGGCGCCGCAGGCGTCAGAGCGAGTAAAGACGTGGATGGGGTCTGTCACCTCTGGCCGGCCCACCACCTGGCCCCAGGTAGTGATCTCGCCGGTGACATAGATACCCGTGATCGTCTCCTGGTTCAGTCCCGTCTGGCGCAGATCATCCCAGACCGGGTTCTTGTCGCTGATGGTGCAAAAGACGGCGTCCTTGACCACCGGCAGCCCAAAGGCACCCTTGTCGACTTCTTCCTGGTAGATGGCCCGGGATACCATGCCAATGTCTACCGCGCCAGATAGCGCGTCGGCCATGCCTTTGCCCGCGCCTCCGGCCGAGATGTCGAACCGGACATCGGGGTGCAGTTTCTGAAACTCTTCACTCCACTGCACCATCAAGGGATACAACGCCCAGGCGCCCGAGACCGTCACCGTCCCCCGCAACTGGCCCTCGGGGGTCGGCTGGCTGCTGGGCGACGGATCGCACGCCGTCAGGCTGCTCAAAAGGCCCAGCACGACGAGTATCAATCCGAGTTTGTTGATCCATGTGCGCATTGTGCACCTCCTGCCGCGAGATACCTGATACTGCCAGGTCGGTGGTCTCCCCGTAGAGTGTTGCTGAGTATTTTACCGCCGAGAACGCCGAGTTCGCCGAGTTTTCCTTCTATTTCTCAGCGGTCTCCGCGTGCTCTACGGTTGAAAAAGTGGTCGTTTTCCTTCAACAACACTCAAGAGGGAGACTATCCCAAGTCTGATCTCGACGTTATGCTGATCATACCCGGGGGAAATGACAGGTGGTGTGATGGGGATGTGATAACGGTGTGACAGATGGGGCCTAACCAGCGAAATTCTTGTACAGCGAGCAAGAACTTGGAAGCATCAACCTGTTTGGCTCTAGTTGATCCAGGTTAGGGTCAGTCTGAAGCAGGGGCGATGGACAGGCCGTAGCCCAGGCCGGGCACGGTCTCGATATAGTCGGAGGGATTGAGGTCGCCGGCGGCCTGGGCGATCTTGGCCCGCAAGCGACGCACCAACTGGCGCAGCATGTCGCGGTCGGCGCTTTCTGGCCCCCATACGTGGGCAATGATGGCATCGGCGGTGAGGATGTGGCCGGCGTTGAGTATGAAATAGTCTAGGAGCCGGGTTTCGAGGGCGGTCAGGGCCACCGGCTCGCCGGGATCGATGCACAACTCGCGGCGGCTGGGGTCCAGGGTCAACCGGCCCACGCGGCGCACGGCCGGCACCGGGGCCTGGCCCATGCGGCGCAGCACGGCCTGCGCCCGGGCCACGAGCTGGCGCGGGCTAAACGGCTTGGTGATGTAATCGTCGGCGCCCAGCCCCAGGCCCCGCACGATGTCGTCTTCCTGGTCGCGCACCGTCAGCATGAGGATGGGCGTGGTGGCCTGCTCGCGGATGCGCCGGCAGATGGTAAAACCGTCGAATTGGGGCAGGTTCACGTCCAGCACGATGAGGTCGGGCTGCTCGGCCTCCCAGCGGTCCAGGGCCGTCTTGCCGTCATAGATTTGGACGGTCTCGAACCCGGCGCGGCGCAGGGTAAAGGCCACCACGTCCGACAGCACCCGGTCGTCGTCAATGATCAAGGCTTTCATGGCTCGCTCACCGTGGGCAGCGTGAACCAGAACGAACTGCCGCCGCCGGGCCGGTCGGCCACGCCCACCTGACCGCCGTGAGCAGTCACAACGGCCTTGACCACCGACAGGCCCAGGCCCATGCCCACCTGGCCGTTGTTGTGGTTCGCGTCCAGGCGCACGAACCGGCGAAACAACGAATCCCGGCCCCCGGGCGATACGCCCGGCCCCCGGTCGCTCACCGTCACCCAGATCCAATCTGCCGTGATGGCAGCGCTCACCGTGATCTCGGCGTCATCGGGACCGTATTTGCTGGCGTTGGACAGCAAGTTTACCATTACTTGCTCGATACGCCGGGGGTCTACCTGTACCAGGGGAAGGTTGGCTGGCAGGTCCACTGCCAGACATTGGCCGTGCCGGTCCAGCAGGGGTTTGATCAACCGCACAGCCTCGGCCATGATCGTGTCCAACTGACACGGGCGCGGGTGAACGCGAAAATGCCCGGTCTCGATGCTGGCGCTTTCCAGGAGATTGTCCACCAGTGCTTGCAGGTTCAGGATGCCCAGGTGCAAAGACCGCAGGAGCATGTGCAATTCGGCGGCGCTGAGGTCCGGCGATTGCTCCAGCAGCAACTCGATAGACGCGGCCAGGGCCGAAAGAGGGGTGCGGAACTCGTGGGCCACGTTGGCGATCAGGTGTCCCATCAGGCGATGAACGGCCTCTTCTTCGCTGATGTCGCGAAAGACCAGGGCCACCCGGGCCGCGCCGCTTTCTGGCGGGAGCAGCCGGGCGCCGGTAATCGCCAGGATCGCCTGGCGGCCATCGCGCAACTCGACTGCAACTTTGGCGCGTTGGCCCGGCGGGGGGATGAGCTGGGAAAAGGGGGCGTCGGATTCCAGCGAGTGGAATACCTGGTCGCACGTCCAGCCAATGACCTGATCGCGCGCCCAGCCAGTGATCCGCTCGGCGCCGGGGCTGAAGAAGGTGATCCGGCCGTGCCGGTCCAGGGTGACAATGCCCTCCACCACCGCGTCCAGCAGGTGATCGGTCCAGGCCTTTTCCTGGCGCAACTCGACCAGGGTGCGCTTCAGGTCGGCCTGCACGGTCTCCAGGTCTGGGGCGATCTGGTCTTGCTTGGGGCCAGCGTCATCGATAGATGGAGACAAGGTGGCTACCTTTGGCGTCGCCAGGACCAGTAGGCTGTGAGGATGCGCGCGCCCCGGGCCAGGGCTGCCAGCCCGCCGCCCACGCAGAGCAGCGCGATGAGCCAGCCCCACGTGGCGTCGCCGCCCAGTTGGTCCCAGATCAAGATGACAAATGGCCCCCCGATAATCAATGCCAGGCCCAGGATCAGGCTGCCGCCGGCGATGAGGACCATCTGGCGGGGCGAACCGGCGCCAATTTCCTGGGCCAGGTCCAGGCGCCCCTGACCGCAGCGTGGGCATGGCTCATCCTGGCCTGACAACAGGCCGCCGCAGGCAGGACAGGTCATCCGGGACATGGATCAACTCTCGGGGTTGGATTGAGTGGCAAAGGGCTCGCGTCTGCCGGGGCCGGCTCGTCGGGAAAAGGGGGCATGGACTGGTCGGCCGGGTCATAGTCGTCCGGTGGGGTGGCGATGGGTGAGGGAATGGTCAGCGGGCGGTCAAAGACCGGGGGCGCCGGTGGGGCGGGTTCGGCCTCGGCCGACTCTTCGGTCGGCTCGCCGGCCGGGGTCGCAGCCTGTATGTTGGGGACCGATGGCCGGGCGCGCATAGCCGCCGCCGGTTCCTGAAGAATATCGGTGAACGAACCCGAGAATTCGTTGGTGATCTTGCGAAACTCGTTCAGGGCCTTGCCGGCAGTACGGGCCAGCTCGACCATGCGCTGGGGGCCAAAGACCAACAAGGCCACCGCCAGGATAACCAACAGTTCCGGCCAGCCAACGTCAAACATTGTCCATCCCTAACCTGGATAAACTAGAGCCAACCAGATTGATGCTTGGGAAATTCTTGCTCGCTGTACAAGAATTTCACTGGTTAGGCCCCATTATGGCGTGCTTGATATGATTGAGGTGCAAAACCCGACCGTCCGCCGACATGGTCAAGGCCACCACGTCGATGCGCCAGTTGGCACGTTCCAGTTCGTGTTCTTGCAAATAGGCCCAGGCCAGGGCCACGAGTTGGCGTGCCTTGGCCGGCGTGATGGATTCTTCGGGCGTGCCATAGGCCGACCCGCGGCGGGCCCGCACCTCCACAAAGACCCACGTCTCCTCACGCTCTTCGCGGGCGATAATATCCAGCTCGCCGCGAACGTCCCGGGTGGCGCGGCCCCGGGGCCGCCAGTTGCGATCGTGGATGCGATAGCCGTTTTGCGCCAGCCAATCGGCTGCGTGCGCCTCGCCCTGTCGTCCCAACGCCTGCCGACTGAGCGCAGTCATGGGGCCAGGTGCTCCCCGGCCAGGATGCGGCGAATGGGTTCAAACGTGCGCCGGTGCGCCGAACAGGCCCCCTGTCGATTCAACGCCGTCCGGTGCGCCAAAGTACCATAGCCCTTGTGCTGGGCCAAGCCATAGCCCGGGTGCTGCGCGTCCAGCGCGACCATCAGCCGGTCGCGGGTGACTTTGGCGATGATGGATGCGGCGGCAATGGCCAGGCAGTGTTGGTCGCCCTTGACGATGGCGCGCTGGGGCACGCGCACGGCCGGCAGGGTGACAAAATCGATGAGCAGGTGGTCGGGCGCGGGGACCAGTTGGGCCACGGCTTCTTGCATAGCCTGGCGCGTGGCCGGGACGATGCCCGCCTGGTCGATGACGGCCGGCGGCACGATGCCGACGCCCACGGCCCAGGCCCGATCCTGAACAACGTCGTACAAGGTGGCGCGCCGGGCCGGCGATAGCTGCTTCGAGTCGCGCACGCCGGCCTGCGTCAGCATCTCGACCGTCGCCGGGTCCAGGATCACCGCTGCGGCCACCACCGGGCCGGCCCAGGCGCCCCGGCCGGCCTCGTCGATGCCGGCCACGCGCGTGTAGCCGGCCTGGGCCAGGGCGGACTCTTGGAGCCAGGTGGGGCCAGTCATGGGCGGCCTGCCTCTCGCGAAAAGCAGGGCCTAGCTCTGGCTACGCCCTGCTATGACCCTGATCTGGCCGGGCCAGAACCAAAGACGTGTCAGCAGATTTAAGCGGATGCAAGTCGGGCGGATGAATAAATCCGCTTGATTCGCTCAATCCGCTGATGACCAATCCGGGGGTGAAATCTCTCGTCCGAAAACAAGAATTTCATCGGCCAAGCCCTAGCGGCGGCGCCGTTCCTTCAGCCGGGCCTTTTTGCCCGTGAGGCCTCGCAAATAATACAACTTGGCCTGGCGCACCTTGGCGTGCCGGGTGACCTCGATCTTTTCGAGGCGCGGCGAGCGCAACAGGAATGTGCGCTCGACGCCCACGCCATGCGCGGCAATGCGGCGCACGGTAAAAGTGGCATTCTGGCCGCCGCGTTTGATCCTGATGACCGTGCCCTCGAATACCTGCACGCGCTCTCGGTCGCCTTCTACGATGCGCACATGGACGCGAACGCTATCACCGGAGCGCAGATTGGGCAGATCGGCCTTGACGTACTGCGCCTCGACGGATTGCATCAAATCGACCATCACATATTCTCCTTGCGTACATCTGGATTACGAAATCGTGGCGCGGGACCCCGCGCCAATTGATGCACATTATAGCCCAAAAGCGCACAAATGGCAAGGGCAATTCAGGCGGTCAACAGTCGCAGCAGCGCCTCTCTGGTCTCGACAAAGGGCCGGCCCACGACCAATTCGCGGGCGCGGGGCCGGGGCAGCGGCACGTTCACCACGGCCTGGATGCGGCCGGGCCGGGGCGTCATCACGTACACCCGGTCCGACAGGAACACGGCCTCGTCCACGTCGTGGGTGATGAACAGGATGGTGTGCCGGAACCGCGCCCACACGCCCAGCAGCCAGCCTTGCAACTCGGCGCGGGTGAGGGCGTCCAGCGCGCCAAAGGGTTCGTCCAGCAGCATCACGTCATGATGGCACAGGAACGTGCGCAGCAGGGCCGCCCGCTGCCGCATGCCGCCCGACAGGGTCGCCGGGTAGGCGTTGTCAAAGCCGGCCAGCCCAAAGAGAGGCAACAGCTCCCTGGCCTCGGCGCGGGCCAACTCGCGCGATTGGCCAGCGATCTCGGGTCCCAGGATGGCATTGTCCAGCACGCTCCGCCAGGGCAGCAGCAGGTCGCGCTGGGGCATATAGGCCACGCACCCGGCCCGGCGCCGGGTCAGTTCGCCATCCAGCCACACCTCGCCGCGATCCGGCTCTAATAGGCCGCAGATGATGTTGAACAGCGTGCTCTTGCCGCACCCGCTGGGACCGATGAGCGTGACAAACTCGCCGGCCCGGGCCGTCAGGCTCACGTCGGCGAGGGCCGACACCACACGCCCGTCGACGCGGAACGCCTTGCTCACCCCCCGCAGTTCCACTTTGTAGGGCACGCCTGGCGTGGCAATTTGCCCTACACTCATCTGTGTCGTCACGGCAAAAACTCGGTGGTAAAGGCTTGGGCCGGGTCGATGCGCCGGGCGATGAGGCCCTGATCGGCCATCCAATCCACGTAACGTTGCCAGACCTCGGCTTTTTGCTCGCCCCAGCGCGCGGCGTCGGCCTGATAGCGGGGACTGAGCCACTGCTGGCTCTGGCGTACCAGCCCGGCGTTGCTCTCTGGCGCGGCCTGGAGCAGCATGTCGGCGGCTTCGGCCGGGTGCTCGATGGCATACCGATAGCCCTGGCTGGTGGCGGCCATGAACCGGCGCGCCACGTCCTGGCGCTGGGCCACCGTCTGCTCCGAGGCAATGATGACCGGCGTGTAATAGTCGGGCACGCACTGGACCCAATCGGACAGCATGATGATGTTCAGCGGCTCGCCGCGCACCTGGGCCTCAATGCCGGTCCAGCCGTAGAAAATCCAGGTGAAATCCACGTCGCGCTGCGTGACCAGAAAATAGTCGGCCCAGCCCACGTCCACAAACTCGACCGTGTTGACGTCGGCGCCATCGCAGGCCATGAGCGCGCCCAGCACGGCCTTTTCCATGGGCGAGCCAAAGGCGCCGTACTTTTTCCCCTGAAAATCCCGGGGCTGCGTCAATCCTTTGGCCCGGGGCGAGGCAAACCCCGACGTGTTGTGCTGGATGATGGCGGCAATGCTCACCACCGGCACGTCCTGGGACCGGGCAATCGTCACCTCTTCCTGATAGCTGATGCCAAAATCGGCCTGGCCGGCCGCCACCACCTGCACCACCGTGTTTTCCTGGGCCGGCTCGATGATGCGCACGTCAAGCCCCTGGTCCCGGTACCAACCCTGGGCCTGCGCCACATACAGGCCGGTGTGGTTGGTGTTGGGCGTCCAGTCCAGCATCACCGTGACCGGCGTCCACTCGCCCGGCGTCCCCCCGATCACATCGCACCCGGCCAGTGCCACCAGCACACCCACCATCAATCCGCAAATCGCCACCCGCTTCATCTCGCCCTCCTCTCATTTCTCCGGTCTTTTCAGTGTTGCCGAACATTTTACCGCAGAGACCGCCGAGTTCGCCGAGTTTTTCTCTTGTTCTCAGCGGTCTCGGCGTGCTCTGCGGTTCAAAAAGTGGGCACTATTTCAACAACTCTCAAGAGGGAGCCTGTCCATTTCTCATTTCTCATTTTTGATTTCCTCCCACACCTCTTCCCGCCCGGCGAAATACCACGGCAGCATTGCTCGCTCCAGCGCCAGCACCATGAGGAACAGGGCAATACTCAACAACGACGTGATGGCAATGGCGGCAAAGACCCGGTCGGTGGCAAAGCCCTTGGCGGACCGGGTCATGAATATGCCCAGGCCCGTGCTGGCCCCCACCCACTCGCCGATGATGGCCCCGACGACGCTGTACGTGACGGCGATCTTGTATCCGCTAAAGAATGACGGCAGCGCGGCCGGCACACGTACCTTGGTCATGATCTGCCGCCGCGAGGCGCCCATTGCCCGCAGCAGGTTGACGAGTTCCGGGTCGGCGGCGCGCAGCCCGTCGGCCGCGCCCACGGCGATGGGGAAAAAGCATACCAGCGTCACCACCACCACCTTGGGTAAAATGCCATAGCCGAACCAGATGATGAGCAGCGGTGCCAGGGCCAGGATGGGGATGGTCTGCGAGGCCACCAGCAGGGGGTACAACGCCCGGCGCAGCGTCGCCGAGAGGTCGATGAGCAGGGCCAGGCCCACGCCGGCGACCAGGGCCAGCGCCAGGCCCAACAGCGTCTCCGTCATCGTCTGGGCGATGTGCGGCCCCAACAGCGGCGCGGCCTCGACGCCGGCCTGCACGATCTGGGTGGGGGCCGGCAGCAGCCACTTGGGCACGCCGGCCAGCCGCACTGCCGCTTCCCACAGCGCCAGCAACGCCGCTAGCAAGACCACCGGCGGGCCATACTGCCCGGCTTTTTGCCTCATGTCTCCCCTCGTCACGTGCTTGGCGTGATGCGTCATGCGTCACACACAGTGCGCTGCGTGAACGTCAGGCGTGAAAGATGACGTTTGACGTTTCACGTCTAACGACTATGCACCACCAGCAGGATGCCGGCCCCCACCTGCACCCGGGCCTCGTCCGCCGTCATCATGTTGCTGACGCCGCGAGCCAGGGCCAGGTGCAGTGTGTCGTCCTGCAAGGGGTACGCCAGGCCAGCCGTGGTGATACCGGTCACATCGCCGCTCAGCGGCAGCAGCGAGATGGTATCGCCGGCAGCGCCGCGCCACCGGCCGGTCTCGCCGCCGCGCAGCACGCGTATGGTCGTGAGGCCGGCCACGATGCGTGCGTCCACGTTGAGGAGCGCCGGGTGCGCCAGCAGCAGGATGTTAGCCAACGATTGGTCCCAGCGGCCGCCCAGCGTGCCCAGCATGATGATCTCGGTGGCACCGTGCCCGGCGGCATAGACCAGCGCCAGTTCCAGGTCGGTTTCGTCCTTGTGGGCCGGGTACGCCAATAGCTGGCAGCCCCGGGCCAGCAGCGCGGCCCGGTCGGCCTCGTCCAGCGAATCCAGGTCGCCGATCACCACCTGCGGCCAGAGGTCCAGGGACCGGGCGTGGCGCATCCCGCCATCGGCGCAGATGAGCCAATCAGCGGCCCGAATCTGCACCCGGGCCATCGCCGGGTCGCCCAGTTCACCGTTCGCCAGAATCACTGCGCGCATCCGGTTCCTCCCACAAAAAAAGCCGCCATAGCCGGCGGTTTCGCGGTGTTGCTTCCCTGCGCCGGCATTACCCAGGATCAGGTTCCAGGGGTCGAGGCCGAGCCTCCTCTCAGCCGGGCCTTGTGGACCGGCTCCCCCAGCAATGAGATGGTGAATTGTCTGATTTGAGTATAGCACAGCCGGTCGGCGCTTGTCAAATGCGCGCGTGCCGGGTATAATAGCCCGTGCCCCTTGCGGGCAGACCCGCCCACTGGACGGGCCTTATTTGTAGGAGGAACCCATTGCACGCATTCGAAGAAGCCGTCGTCGTATTCTTGCAAAACCTGTTCAACCTCATCGGCTGGGCCGGCGTGGTGGTGGCTATGGCCATCGAAAGCGCCTGCATTCCCCTGCCCAGCGAAGTGACGATGCCCCTGGCCGGGTGGATGCTCATTGCCGAGCCGGGCCAGCCCATGTGGCACGTCTTGCTGGGGGGATTGTGGGGCGCGGTCGGCTGTACCATCGGCTCTGTCATCACCTACTGGATCGGGGCCAAGGGCGGCCGGCCGTTCTTGTTGCGCTATGGCAAGTATGTGCTCATTTCGCGCCGCGACATTGATATGGCCGACCGGTGGTTTGGTCGCTGGGGCGAGGCCACGGCGTTCTTTTCGCGGCTCTTGCCGGTGGTGCGCACGTTCATCAGCCTGCCGGCCGGCGTGGCGCGCATGAACTTTACCAAATTCACGATCTTGACCTTTGTCGGCTCGTTCATCTGGTGCGCGGCCCTGACCTGGGCCGGCTATGCCTTTGGTCAGCACTGGCGCGAGATCCGCGAGTTGATGCGCCCGCTGGATATTCCCATCGTCATCGCCGGCGTGCTGTTTGTGGCCTGGTACGTCTGGCGACATATCAAGCACGCGCGAGAGGACGCCGCGCTGGAGGGCGAACCGCCAGCTCAGACCGAGCCGCTTTCTGACTAGCCTTGTTTGGCCCGCGCGCCCGGCTCGTCGAGGACACGCCTGCCCATCAGGGTAGGCGTTTGTGCTTGGAGGACCCGGTCATGCCCACACCCATCTCGCCCATCACCACGCAGCCCGGCGACGTGAGCCTGCTCCGGCGCGACCTGTGCGCCCTGGTGGCGGCCCTCCAGCGGGAACCGGCGGCCCTGCGGCGCGACGGGCAATTGACCAAGGCCGAGCTGCTGCGCCTGAACGAGGGGCTGCTGGTCCGCGAGGACCTGACCGGTGTTCGCAGCGAGGATCGGGCCGGCCGGCTGGCGTTCCTGGGCTTTTTGGCGCGCCAGACCGGGTTGGTGATCGAGCGCGAGGACCGGCTAGTGCCAGCAGAGGGGGCCTCGATATGTTTCAGCGACCCGGTCTCTCAACAGGTTGCAGACCTGTGGCAATGCTGGTATGCTGCGACCATCTGGGACGACCTGCGCCATGTGTCTTCTCTGCGGGTCAAACAGACGCCATCACACCCGCTGGTGGTCCATGACCCGGCCGCAGTGCGTCGCCGGGCCTTGACCGTCCTGGCCCGGGTCCTGGCCCCCGGCGCCTGGGTGCCGCTGACCGACGCCGTGGATGCGGTCAGCGAACACGACCCGGCTTTCCTGCGCCATCCCGAATCGGCGCGCTGGGAGATCTGCGACGCTGCCACCGGCCGCGACCTGGCCCCGGCCCGCTATTGGGACCTGGTGGAGGGCGCGCTGCTGCGCTTTTTGCTGACCGGGCCGCTGCACTGGCTGGGTTGCATCTCTCTGGGCTACGATGCCGATGGCGTGCTGGCCTTTTGCGCCCTCACGCCGCTGGGCGCGCACTTGTTGGGCCTGTCAGAGACCCCGTGGTTGCCATCGGCCCCGGAACCGCTGGTGATCCAGCCCAACTTTGAGGTCGTGGCCCCGTTTCACGCCGACCTGGGGGCCGTGCTGCGCCTGGAGCGCCTGGCTGAGCTGGTGCAGGATGGCCCGGCGCGGGTCTATCGCCTGACCCGGGACCGCTTTCGCGCGGCCCTGGACGCCGGGGCCAGCCCGCAGGCGCTCCTGGCCTTTCTGACCGACGCCGGCGCCGCGCCGCTGCCGCAGAACGTGGCCTATACCCTGCGCGAGTGGGCCGGGCAATATGGCCGCGTGCGATTGGAATTGGCCACGCTCCTGCGCGTCGACGACGAGATCCTCATGCGCGAGCTGGAATCGTCGCGGCGTCTGGCCCCGTTGCTGGGCGAGGCGCTATCGGGCACGACGCACGCCGTCGCCGCCGAGAACGTCGAGGCCCTGGCGGCCCGGCTCCGGGAAGACGGCTATATGCCTCACGTGGATGGCGACCCGCCGGCTCCGACTGCCACCGGCCGGCTCCACCTGGCCCAGCGCGAGGTCGTGCCGCTGCTGGCCGCCGCCTATGCCCTGCTGCGCCAATCGTCCGGCCCCCCCCGTAGGGGGGCGCTGCGCGTGGACGACGACCTGGCGGCCCTGGTCGCGCGGCTGGAGCGCCGGCTGAGTCCCGCCGCCCGCGCCCAGGCCGAACGTCAGGCTCACGAATGGCTGCACGAGTTGGCCCGATGAAGGTAAACGCCGACTGCCAGCAAACCGCCCCGGCCCTGGAGCGCGACACCTGGCGCGACCACCTGCGGCTGCTGTTCCTGCGTGGGCTGGCCGGGGCCGCGCGGCCGCTGGTGTCCGGTCCCCGGCTGCTGGACGACGCCCCGCGCATCCTGGTGATCCGGCCCGACCACTTGGGCGACCTGCTCCTGAGCACCCCGGCCCTCCACGCCCTGCGCGATGCCGTGCCCGGCGCCCACATCACGGCCCTGGTGGGGCTGTGGGGCCGCGACATCCTGGCTCGCAACCCCCACGTGGACGAAGTGCTCACCTGCACGTTCCCCTGGTTCGACCGGCAGCCCCGGACCTCGCCGCTGGCCCCGTATCGCCTGCTCTGGCAACAGGCCCGCGACCTGCGGGGCCGGGGGTTTGACGCGGCGCTGAACCTGCGCCCGGATTTCTGGTGGGGGGCGGCGCTGGCGTATCTGGCACGCATCCCGGTGCGCGTGGGCTATGACCTCCCGATGTGCCGGCCGTTCCTCACCACCCGGTTGCCGCTGGCCGGCGCGCATCACGATGCGGCTCACGATGTGGCCCACGACGTGGGCCGCAACCTGGCGTTAGTGGCGGCGTTGACCGGCGCATCGGTGGATAGCGACCCGGCCCGCTGGCCTCTGGCCTATGCCCCCACCGACGAAGAGCGCGTCTGGGCCGCTGCTGCCCTGCCTGGCCCCGATTGGGTGGCCGTGTCGCCGGGGGCCGGGGGCCGGTGCAAGCAGTGGACGGCAGACGGCTGGGCGCAGGTCATCGACGCGCTGGTCGAGCGCCGGGGCGGTCGCGTCGCGCTGGTGGGCGGCCAGGCCGACGTGGAACTGTGCGCCGCCATCGCTGCCCAGACGCACGAGCCGCCTCTGGCGCTGGCCGGGCAGACCACGCTGGGCCAACTGGCGGCACTGTTCGGCCGGTGCCGTCTGGTGCTGGGCGCCGACAGCGGGCCGCTGAACCTGGCCGTCGCCCGGGCCGTGCCCACGGTCCACCTGTTTGGTCCGGCCGACGTGGCCCAGTTTCGACCGTGGGGGCCGGCCGAGCGGCACGCGGTGGTTCAGGCTGACCTGCCTTGCGTACCCTGTCGCAAACTGGACTGGCCCATCGCGCCGGACGAGGTGACGCCGTGCCTGGCGGCTATTGCGCCGGATGACGTGCTGGCCGCCATAGACCGCGTGTGGGGCGTCTGACATGCACATCGGCATCGACGCCAGCCGGGCCGCTGTGGCCGCTCGCACTGGCACAGAATGGTACAGCTTGCAGGTGATCCGGCGCCTGATCCAGGACCCGGCGCACTCGTACACCCTGTACAGCCGCGCCCCGCTGCCCGACGAGCTGAGCGCGCCGGGCGCGACGGCCCGGGTGATGCCGTTTCCTCGGTTGTGGACCCACGTCCGCCTGTCGTGGGAGATGGCGCGGCAGGCGCCGGACGTGCTGTGGGTGCCGGCCCACGTGCTGCCGCTGGTCCATCCCCGGCGCTCGGTCGTCACCATTCACGACCTGGGCTACCTGCATCACCCCGAAAGCCACCCGCTGCGGCAACGCCTGTACCTGCGGCTCTCGACTGCGTGGAGCGCCCGGGCCGCCGCGCGCCTCATCGCTATCTCGCAGGCCACGCGCGACGACCTGGTGCGCGTGCATGGCGTGGACCCGGCCCGCGTCACCGTGGTCCACATGGGCGTCGATGACCGGTTCCAGCCGGTGGCTGACCCCGATGCCCGGGCCCAGGCCCGGGAGCGCCACGGGATCGCCGGGCCATACATCCTCTACCTGGGCACCATCCAGCCGCGCAAGAACCTGGCCCGGCTGGTGGAGGCGTTTGCCCGGCTGGCGGCTGACCCCGGGGCGGAGGACCTGCAACTCGTCCTGGCCGGCCGGCGCGGCTGGCTGGCCGATGACATCTATGCCGCGGCCGAGCGGCTGGGCGTGGCGGGCCGGGTGCTATTCCCCGGCTATGTGGCTGCCGAGGACGCGCCGCTGCTCATGGCCGGGGCGCGGCTCTTTGTGTTCCCTTCTCTCTACGAAGGGTTTGGCATGCCGGTGGTCGAAGCGATGGCCTGCGGCGTGCCGGTGGTATGCGCTAACGTCGGGGCGCTCCCCGAGGTGGCCGGCGATGCGGCGCTCCTCGTCGAACCCACCGACACGGCCGCGTTGACGGAGGCCATGCGCCGGACGTTGACCGACGCCGGCCTGCGCCGGGACCTCGTCGCCCGGGGATTCCGACAGGCGGCCCGATTCTCCTGGGACCGCTGCGCCGCCGAAACGCTGGCCGTGTTACAGCAGGCGGGAGCGGACCGATAGCAGCGCGATTCAATCGCGTCCGTCCTTGCCAGCGCACGGTTGATTTTTGCGTTCGAGTGTGGTAAGATTGCCTCGTCGCCGTTGGTGGACGTGCCTCCGGCGACGTTTTTCCGTGCGACCCATTCACCACAATCAAGGGTGGCCCATGTTCGAGAGCCTGTCTGAAAAACTCCAATCCGTCTTTGAAAAGCTCGCCGGCAAGGGCAAGCTGTCCGAAAAGGACGTGGACGCCGCCATGCGCGAGGTGCGGCTGGCGCTTTTGGAAGCCGACGTCAATTTCAAGGTCGTCAAGGACTTTGTGGGGCGCGTGCGCGAGCGGGCCGTGGGCGTGGAGGTGATGGAATCGCTCACCCCGGCCCAGATGGTCATCAAGATCGTCAACGAAGAGCTGGTCCGCACGCTGGGTGGCGACGTGAAACCGGCCGACCGGCGCCTGCTCACGGCCCCCAAGCCGCCCACTGTGGTGATGCTGGTGGGCCTGCAAGGCTCCGGCAAGACGACGACGGCGGCCAAGCTGGCGGCCCGGCTCAAAAAGGCCGGCCAGCGTCCCCTTCTGGTAGCGGCCGATACGCGCCGCCCGGCCGCCATCCAGCAGCTTGTCACGTTGGGGCAGCAGGTGGATGTGCCGGTCCACGCCGAGGACCCCAAGGTATCGCCGCCGGACATTTGCGCCCATGCCGTGCAGCGGGCACGCGAGCAAGCGTTGAGCATCGTGCTGCTGGACACGGCCGGCCGGCTCCACATCGACGACGAGCTCATGCGCGAGCTGGAGCAGGTCAAGCGCAAGGCCCCGCCTACCGAGGTGCTGCTGGTAGCCGACGCCATGACCGGCCAGGACGCTGTGCGCGCCGCCGACGAGTTCAACAAGCGCGTGGGGCTTACCGGTCTGATCCTCACCAAGGTGGACGGCGATGCCCGGGGTGGCGCGGCCTTGAGCATTCTCTCGGTTACCGGGGTGCCCATCAAATACCTGGGCGTGGGCGAAAAACTGGACGGGCTGGAAGAATATCACCCGGACCGGCTGGCCTCCCGCATCCTGGGCATGGGCGACGTGCTCACCCTCATCGAGCGCGCCGAATCGACCCTGGACCAGAAAAAACAGGCCGAGATGGCCAAAAAGATGCTCTCGGCCAGCTTTACCTTTGAGGATTTTCTGGGCCAGATGCAAGAGGTCCGCAAGATGGGACCGTTGAACCAGCTCATGGAGATGATCCCCGGCATGGGCGGCCAGAAACTGCCGGTGGACGTGTCGGAGAAGGACCTGAAGCGCATCGAGGCTATCATCTATTCCATGACACAGGAAGAGCGGCGCAACCCGCGCGTGATCAAGGGCAGCCGCAAGCGGCGCATCGCCCAGGGCAGCGGCACCACGGTTCAGGAAGTGAATCAACTCCTGGGCCAGTTCCGTCAGGTGCAGACCATGATGAAGCAGATGGGCAAGATGGGAATGGGCAAAGGCGGGCGGGGCGCGTTGCCGTTCTTTGGATAATCCGTCACGCGTCGTTCTGGTACGTGTCTCACGTCCGACGCATGACGCCTGGTGCTTTATGCAGCATACCTCACAGGGAGGGAGCCCCCCCCGTCGGCACGAAAATGTATTGCAGTCTGCGGTGAGAATCTATTTACGGAGTAGGAGCAAAGCTTATGAACGCGATCCGCACCGTGGCCGACCTCATGGCCGTCGCCGCGCGCACGGCCCCCAAATCGGCCGGGCAGGATTATGTGGTACTCAAGGTCATCGAGGGCGACGAGTGCCAGCGGTTGGCCGACGAGATGATCAAGTACGGTCAAGAGACCGGCAAAAAGAACTTTGGCCGCGACGGACGCAACGTGGCCGCCTCGGCGGCGATGCTGCTGGTGGGCATCAAGGATGCCTCGTCGCTGGGTCTGAGCTGCGGCGCGTGCGGGTTTGACACCTGCGACGAGCGCACTGCCGCTGAGCACGGCGAGTTTGTGGGTCCGCAATGCGCCTTTCGGGTGCTGGACATGGGCATTGCCCTGGGGTCGGCGGCCAAGATGGCCGGCCTGCTCAACGTGGACAACCGCATCATGTACCGGGCCGGCGTGGTGGCCCGTCAGATGGGCCTCATCAATGCCGATTTCGTAATGGGCATTCCCTTGTCGGTCACCGGCAAGAGTATCTATTTCGATCGCTAGGGCCTAACCCGTGAGAACCTTGCTCAAAAAGCAAGAATCTCCCAAGCGATAGCCAGCATCAATCTGGTTGGCTCTGGTTTATCCAGGTTAGGTTATCGAGGTAAAATTGGACAGAATAAGACCCCTTCTGGGTCCCATGCGCGTTCCGTTTCTGGCTTTGGCCCTGGTTTGTGCGCTGTTGGGAGCAGCCACGGCTGCCTGGACGTCGCGCGGGGTCGTGAACCCTCAGTATTTTGCCCTGGTTCTCATCGGAGCAGTGGCCGCTCACATCAGCGTCAATGCACTCAACGAGTATTTTGACTTCAAGAGCGGCCTGGACCTGCGCACGCAGCGCACGCCGTTCAGCGGCGGCAGCGGCACGTTGCCGGCCCGGCCCGAGCTGGCACGTTCGGCGCTGCTCACCGGCGTGATCACACTGGTCATCACCGGCGCCGTTGGCCTGTACTTTTTGTACGTCTGGGGCCTGGCCCTGCTGCCCTTGGGCTTGTTGGGGCTGATCACCATCGTCATCTATACTGTGTGGCTCACGCGCAATCCGGTGTTATGTCTGTTAACGCCGGGGCTGGGCTTTGGCACGCTCATGGTCATGGGCACAGACTTTGTGCTCACCGGTCAGTATTCGTGGACCGCATTTGTGGCCTCGTTGGTGCCGTTCTTTCTGGTAAACAACCTGCTGCTCCTGAACCAGTTTCCTGATGTGGAAGCGGACCGGAGCATCGGCCGCAAGCACTTTCCCATCGTGATCGGCCGGCGCGCCAGCAGCCTGGTCTATGCCGCTTTCATGTTGTTCACGTATGTATCCATCGTCCTGGGCGTGTACCTGGGACTGCTGCCCCTGGCTGCCTTGCTGGGGCTGCTCGGCTTGGTGCTGGCTGTGCCAGCTTGCGTAGGCGCGTATCGCTATGCCGACGACGTGGGCAAGCTGGTGCCTTACCTGGCTTTGAACGTACTGGTCAATCTTATCACGCCGATGCTGGTCGCCGTTGGCCTGTTCATCGGCCCAAATTAGAGAAGGAGAAGGATTTCATGGTCAAGATTCGCTTGCGGCGAGTGGGCGGCAAAAAGCAGCCCAGTTATCGCATCGTGGTGACAGATGCCCGCACCCCGCGCGATGGCAGATTCATCGAGAACATCGGGCACTATAATCCGCGCACCGAGCCGGAAACATACGAGATCGAGGCCGAGCGCGCGCGCTACTGGTTGAGCCAGGGCGCCCAGCCCACCCGGGCCGTGGCGCGCTTGCTACGCAAAGATGGGATCATGGCAGACAAGCAACCCGTGGTCGCTGCGCCCGCTGCGGCCGAAGAAACGCCGGAGGGCTGATATGGCCGCTCAGGATCTGGTCGAATACATCGCCCGCGGCCTGGTGGACGAGCCCCAGCGCGTGCAAGTGAGCGAGATCCGGGGCGCGCACGCCACCGTCATCGAGTTGCGCGTGGCGCGCAACGACATGGGGCGGGTCATCGGCAAAGAGGGCCGGATCGCCAATGCCATGCGACTGCTGCTCAAGGTGCCGGCGTCCAAGGAGGGCAAACACGTCATCCTCGAGATTGTCTAGACTGCCCCCCTATTTTGTGGTGGGGCGCGTGGGCGCGCCTCACGGGGTCCGGGGTGAGGTACGGGTGACCATCCTCTCCGAGGATCCCACGCGCTTTGACCGGCTGACGCAGGTATATCTGGCCCCGGCAATCGAGGCGCCGCCCCGGGCCTGGGAGTTGGTTAGCTGGCGACCGCACAAGGGCCAGGCGTTGCTGTGCCTGGCCGGCGTGACGGATCGCAACGCAGCCGAAGCCCTGCGTGATCAGTGGTTGTTGGTTCCGCGTGCCCAGGCCCTGCCTCTGGCCCCCGACGAGTTCTATATCTGCGAGCTGGTGGGGCTGGAGGTCGAGACGACGGCCGGGGAACATCTGGGCCGGGTGATGGACGTGCTGTCGCCGGGAGCGCACGAGGTGCTGGTGATTCACGGGCCGCGCGGCGAGACGATGGTGCCTTTTGTGGCCGAGTGGGTGCCCGTGGTGGACCTGGAAGCCGGCCGTCTCGTCATCGAACTACTGGAAGGCTTGCTCTAGTCGACAGTGGCCGGTTAGCGGCTCAGTCGGGCCAGCAGCCAGGCCAACGGTAGCAACAGGAGCATGGTCAGCAGCACCAGCGCGATGGTGTAAAGCAGCACATCGTTCAGCCCCATGAGCAGGTCGGCCACCCAGATCAGGGCCGCGGCAATCAGGGGCAGTGCGGTCCAGTCGATGCGCAGGACCAGGCTCAGCAGGTAGCAGCCGCCCAAGGTGCCCACCACGAGCAGCACGCCGCCCGGCAGAGTCGCCAGGTCGGTGGCGCTGGGCGCCACCTGGAGTCCGATAGAGAAAACCAGGTATAGAAATACCCAGGTCTGCCAGCGGGTATAATCGGCCTGGGTGAGCAGGTGCCACACCGTTTGCCCGAGGCGTTCCAGCAGCGGTGCCAGCCCCGACAGGCCCGCTGGCTCGGCAAACCAGTCCGCCAGGAAAAACTCGGGGAACAAGAGGCGTGTCAACAGCAACAGGGCTAGGCTGCCGCCCCAAAAAGGGGCCAGCCCGATCAATGTGCTGCGCAGCGGGTCGGTGCGTTGATGACGGATCCAGCCGGGGGGCCGGTTGGGATCCAACGAGAACGGCTGGAACTCGATCACGCGGACCATCAAGAGCCAACAAGCCACCAGGTGGCTGATCTCGTGGATCACGGTGCCGGGGAACAGGGCCAGGTGATACCAGATGGTGCGCCGGCGGTCGCCCCAAAAGACCCAACTGAGCGGCACGACCACGCCGCGCCAGATGATGCCGTTTAGGACGTATAGCATCATCAAGGACAACAGCACCAGCGTTAGAGCCGTGAGCAGGCTGCCAAGTTCGAGACTCATGGTGTTTCTCAGAGGACGTGTTTGTGGTGATGTTTACGGCGCGGCTTGTCGTCGCGCCGGGGGCATTGTAATGCAAAAGAGGCCGGCTGGCAAGCCGTGATCGCGAGACCTGGATAGCAGTTCCTTGGCAGGGGGGGAGCAGTGGGCGAAACAGCGGGGCCTGACAATAACAGGCCAGCGATGGAGACCGAGCCAAAAACCTGGCGCGTGCTGGTCATTGATGATCAGCAGGTGGTGCGCCGGTATTTGCAGATGATGCTCCAGCGCGCCGGATATGACGTGCTCCTGGCCTCCGACGGCCAAAAGGGTATCCAGGTATTGGAAGACCAAGGGGTGGATCTGGTGTTGACCGATCTCAAGATGCCCATCCTGGATGGATATGACGTGCTGCGGTACGTGCAGCAGTCGAGCCGGCCGGTGCCGGTGATACTCATGACGGCCTATGGCTCGCCAGGGGTAGAGGCTGAGGCCCGTCGTCTGGGGGCCTGGGCTTATCTGTCTAAACCGTTCGAGTTCGAGGTGCTGGATCGGGTGCTCAAGCAAGCTGTCGGCCTTGCGGTTCAGGCGCGTTGATGGCGCGGGGAGGTGAAACGTGGCCCAGCCCAGTCAGGTGGTGGTCAAGCGTGCTCGCCGGCAGGATTTAGCCGAGATTCTTGAATTCCTGAGCGCGACGCGGCCGGCCCAACCGGTGACGGAAGAGGAATTGCTGGAGCAATTGCTCACCTGGGGGGTGTTTCTGGTGCGCACCGCGCAGTTGCGCGGCATTGTGCGCTGGCAGGCCGCCAATCTGGTGGGCGTGATGCGCGGCTTTTGGGTGTGGCCGCGTCAGCAGCAGCGCTACACCGGCGGGGCGCTCCTGGCGGCGGTAGAGCAAGCGGCCTATGACCTGTTCTGCGAGGGACTGGTGATCCTGGTCGAGCCGGACACGCCGGCCTCGACCCTGGGCCTGTTTGCCGCCCACGGCTACGAACCGCAAAGCGCCGATGACCTCAACCGCTATTGGCGCGATGCCGTGCGCGAGGTACTGACCCCCACGGACCAACTCTGGATCAAGCGCATCCGCAAGCGGGTGACGTTTGACGACGTGCGTTAGCCACGCGTGCGCTAGTCACGCGTACGCTAGTCACGATGGTGCAAACACACCAACCGGCCCTCGAACGAGTTTCGAGGGCCGGTTTTCTTGTCTGGAATTATGCCGGTTCCCAGGCCGCCAACTACCGATCCGCTTGCCAGGTGGTGCCGTCGGGTCCGTCACGCAGGGTAATGCCCAGTTCGGTCAGTTGGTCGCGGAGGCCATCGGCCAGCGCCCACTGCTTGGCCGCGCGGAGGTCTTGGCGGGTGCGCACCAGCAGGTCGATGAGGGGTTCCTCCAGGCCCAGGCTACGCTCCTGGTCCAGCGTCTCGGGGATGATGCCCAGAATATCGGCGCCCAGTTCGCGATAGAGCGCGTCCACGGCCTCTAGCGTGGCCCGGCTGGCCGGGTCCGCGCCGTGTAGCAGGGTGTTGCTCTCGCGCGCCATGTTGAACAGCACACCGATGGCGCCGCCGGTGTCAAAGTCGTTGTCCATGCTCGCCAGGAACTGGGCCTTGTAATCGGCCAGGCTATCCAGGACCGCCGGGTCGGCCGGCGCGTCGGCATCGGGCGCCCGTGGGATGGCCCGGCGCACGGCTGCCACCGCGTCCAGCAGGCGTTGCAGGCCCTTGTCAGCGGCGGTGAGCGAGTCGTCCGTATAGTTGACGGTGGCGCGATAGTGGCTTGTCAGGATGAAAAAGCGCAGCGCCTCGGGCCGGTAGCGCGCCAGGGCATCTTTGATGGTGACGAAATTGCCCAGCGACTTACTCATCTTGACCCCTTCTACGTTGAGGGTGCCCCACAGGATCCAGTAGCGGGCAAAGGGCACGCCGTTGGCCGCCTCGCTCTGGACCTTTTCGTCCTCATTGTGGGGAAAGATGTTCTCGATACCGCCGCCGTGGATGTCGATGGTTTCGCCCAGATAGCGTTTGGCCATGGCCGAGCATTCCACGTGCCAGCCGGGATAGCCCCAGCCCCACGGGCTGGGCCAGCGCAAGATGTGCTCGGGCTCGGCGCGTTTCCACAGGGCAAAGTCCACCGGGCTGCGCTTTTCGTCGCGCACCTGCACCCGCGCGCCTTCCAACAGGTCGTCTACCTTGCGACCAGATAGCTCGCCATAGGCCGGCCAGGACGCCACGTCAAAGTACACCGAGCCATCCACCTCGTAGGCGTGACCCTGGGCCAGCAGCGCCTTGACGATCTCGATCTGCTCCGGGATGTGGCCGCTGGCCCGGGGCGAAATGCTGGGCCGGCCCACGCCCAGCCCGTCCATGTCGTCAAAGTACGAGCGCGTATAGGTTTCGACCAGCTCCATCGGCTCGACCCGCTCGCGCTGCGCCCCCTTGAGGATGCGGTCCTCGCCGCTGTCCAGGATGTGGCCCACGTCGGTGATGTTTTGCACGTACATCACCCGGTAGCCCAGATAGCGCAAATAGCGTACGATCACGTCATAGCTCACATAGCCCAGGGCGTGCCCCAGGTGGGCGTGATCATAGACGGTGGGGCCGCAGACGTATAGGCTCACCAGTCCGGGGTGCTGCGGGACAAATTCCTCTTTGCGGCGGGTCAGATAATTATAGACCTGTAGTGTCATTGCGTTTCTCCTTATAGATTAGAGGCGAGAAAACAGATGGTTGCCTTGGCCTCGTTCCCATTTCTCATTTCTCGTTTTACGACTGTTCCCATTCTTCTGGTTCTTGCAGCCCCTGACGCAAGGCCTGGGCCAGTTCGGGCGGCAGACCGCGTTGCGCCAGGGCGCGCGTGACGGCTTCGATGTCATAGGCCACGCGCTTGATGAGGGCCTGGGTCTTGCCGGTAACCGGGTCAATGTCCAGCAAGGCGTACGCGGCCCGGGGATCGCCATCGCGCGGCTGGCCCACGCTGCCGGCATTCACAAAAGTGACGGCGTTGACCACACGATAGCAGGGCACGTGGGTGTGGCCCGAGATCACGAGATTGGCCTTGGTCTGGTAGGTGATTTCGCGCATGATGTCTTCGGGTGTTTGGATGCCCAGGCCCTCTTGCAGGTCGCGAGGGCTGCCATGTACGATCATCAGGCGGCACGGGCCGATCTCCAGTCTGACCTGGGGCAAGAGCCGGCGCAGCCAGGTCCGCGATACGGGGCTGAGGTGGGCCCGGGTCCACATGAAGGTCAGATCGCTCACCGCCGGCGGCAGCCAGGGCGTGGGCGGCGCGGGCCGGCCAAAGGCCGCGGCATCGTCGTGGTCGCCGATGGCGCATTTCACGTCGTGCTCGCGCAAGAGGGCGATGACCTCGTTGGGAAACGGGCCATAGCCCACCAGGTCGCCGGCGCATAGCATCCGGTCAGCCCGTTCGGCCCAGGCATCGTCCAGCACGGCTTGCAGGGCATGCAGGTTGCCATGAATGTCGGTCAGGATCGCCACTCGCATTGCTATACCTCTGGATTGAGCACCGACCCGGCCAGGGCAGCACGTTTCGGGCGCGACTCGGGTCGGGTGGCGCCGGCCGATTGGCGACTCGGGCGCCCCCCGGGCGCGGTGGCCTGGCCGGTATCGCGCCAGACGTCCATGACCCCACGCTGCTTGGAAATGCGTTCGGTGAGCCGGCTCAGTTGTTTGATGTCCGATACCTCCATAATGATCGCCAGGGTAGCCAGGCCGGCCTCGGGGTCTTTGAGGGTGTGGATGTCGGTCATGCTCACGCGCTCGCTGGCCACGATCATCGAGATGTCGCGCAGCAGGCCGTGCCGGTTCACCGCGCGCACGCGAATCGCCACCGGAAAGAGACGCTCGGCCGCCACGCCCCAGTCTACTTCGAGCAGGCGTTCGCGGTCTTGGGTGCGCAGAACGTTGGAGCAGTCTCGCCGGTGGATCGTGATCACGCGGTGCTTGGTGACATAGCCTACCACGTCATTGCCGGGCAGCGGGTTGCAGCATTGGCCCAGGCGCACACTCAACCCCGATACTCCCTCCACGCGAACGCCCTCTACCGTGGGTTTAGGCGGGGGCGGCAATAACACAGCAAAGGGGTCTTCGGCGCGGGGCAAGAACTTGATGGCCAGGTCTTGCACCGCAATGTTGCCGTGATTGATGGCAATGTACAGGTCGTCCAGGTTGTCATAGCGCCGAAAGAACGCAACCAGTTCGTCGATTTGTTCCTGGCAAAAGCCCAGCCGCTCCAGGGTTTGGGTCTGGCGCTGACGCACCAGGGGATCGTCTGGGTCTGGGTGGTGGCTTTCTTCATAGCCCAGGGCCCGGGTCACCTGCGCAAAGTTGGCGACTAGGCTCAAACGCCGCAGTTCTCGATCCAGCAGATCGCGGCCTTGGGTGATGCTGGCTGGCCGTTCCTGCCGGCGGAACCAGGCCCGGATCTTTTGGCGCGCGTGGGCGGTGCGAATATAGCCCAGGTTGGGATTGAGCCAGTCGCGGCTGGGACCGCCGCTCTTGCTGATGATGATCTCGACGCGGTCGCCGGTGGTGAGCCGGTGGTTCAGTGTCACCATGTTGCCGTTGACCCGGGCGCCCCGGCAATGATGCCCCACCTCGGTGTGAACGTGGTACGCAAAATCGATGGGCGTGGACCCGGTGGGCATTTCCTTGACGTCGCCTTTGGGCGTGAACACGTGAATGGTGTCCTGGAAGAAATCGCTCTTGATGGAATCCACAAACTCTTGGGCGTCATCCATATCTTGGCGCGATTCGAGGATGGCCTGAAATGAAGCGAGTTGCTCCAGGGTACTGTGGTCGCGCTCCAGGCGCCGGTCGATGTTGTCGGAATCGGCGTCCTGGCGGGTCTTGTAACGCCAATGCGCAGCCATGCCCCGTTCGGCTTCTCGGTGCATCTCGGGTGTGCGAATCTGGATCTCGAGCGATTTGCCATCGAAGGCAATGACCGAGGTGTGCAGTGATTGGTAGCCGTTTTCCTTGGGCATGGCGATATAGTCGTCAAACTCGCCGGGGATGGGCTGCCAGAGGCTATGCACCACGCCCAGGACGGTGTAGCAATCGCGCACGGTGGGCACGATGACCCGCAGGGCCACCAGGTCATAGATGTGCTCGACGTCACGTCCTTTGCGCTGCATCTTGCGGTAGGTGCTGTAAATGTGCTTGGCGCGTCCCGAAAATTCGGCTTGGATGTCTTGCTCGTGGAGGGCTTTTCCCAGTTCCAGAGTAGCGCGCCGGATATAGTCTTCGCGCACGTGGCGTCGCAGGTCATGCGAGCTGGCGATGCGTGAATACTCGTCGGGGTCTAGGAAATAAAAGGCCATGTCCTCTAGCTGCCATTTGAACTCCCACATGCCGATGCGGTGGGCCAATGGCGCATAGATCTCGAGCGTTTCCTGGGCGATGCGTTTCTGCTTGTGTTCGGGCAAGTAACCCAGGGTGTGCAGGTTGTGCAGCCGGTCGGCCAGCTTGATGAATATGACGCGTGGGTCGCGGGTGGCCGATAGGAGCAGTTTGCGTAGGGTCTCGGCGCGCAGGTCGCGCTCTTCGGGCAGGCGTGGGATGACAAAGTCGCGCTGACCGGTAGCGCGTTCTACCGTATCGGCTGCCGGGGGCGTGTTCGCATCTTCGCCCTGGCCCCAGCGGTATTTGCCCAGCTTGGTGACCCCGTCGACCAGGTAGGCAATCTCGGGACCAAAATTATCCTCGACCTCTTGCATGGATACCGCGGTGTCTTCAGGCACATCGTGGAGCAGGCCGGCGGCGATGGTTTGGGCATCCAGTTCGAGATTGGCCAGCTCGATGGCTGTGACCAGTGGGTGTTCGATGTAGCGGTCGCCGGACTTGCGCAGGTCGGACCCGTGGGCGCGTTCTGCAAAGTCATAGGCCCGGCGCACCAGGGCCTGGTCGGCATCCGACAAAAAGTCTTCGCAGATGACTAGGAGGTCCTGGATGGTGGTCATGACCTTGCCCCCCATGTAACACGCGGGCCAGCTCCCAAATGGGATTTGGGAGGGCCCGCCTTTGCGCCCAACGTGCGCTCATTATAACCCTGGGTTCTTGGGCTGTCAAGGGTTCAAGATTTTGTGCAGGGGGCGGTTACAGAGAAGGTCCCTGAACGGATAGCAAGGCCTCGCGCATGCGTTCTAGAGCGGTCACCAGCGTGGCGCGGGGACAGGCAAAGTTCAATCGCACAAAGCCCTCGCCACCCCGGCCAAACACGGGTCCATCGTTCAAGGCCACCCGGGCCTGCTCGAGAAAGAACTCGTGGGGATTGCCGGGGATGCCGGCCTGCCGGCAGTCCAACCAGGCCAGGTACGTGGCTTCGGGCCGGGCCATGTGGATGCCGGGCAACTGTTCGTTCACGTATTGAACCAGCCAGTCGCAGTTGGCCGCCAGGTACTGCAAGACCTGGTCTAGCCAGTCTTGGCCGTCGCGATACGCAGCCAGTGCGGCCGTATAGCCCAACACGTTAGGCTGGCCCACCATGCCGTGCCGGGCAGCTTGAAACTGCTGGCGCAGCTCGGGGTTGGGAATGATAGCCACCGCGCAATCGAGCCCGGCGATGTTGTAGGTTTTGCTGGGGGCCATGAGGGTGATGGTGCGTTCTGCTATCTCGGACGCCAGGGCTGCGATGGGCCAGTGCTGCGTGCTGGGGAGCAGCAGGTCGCAATGGATCTCGTCAGAGCAGATGACCACGTCGTGGCGCAGGCAGATGTCGGCCATGCGCGCCAGTTCGTCGCGGCGAAAGGCGCGGCCCACCGGGTTGTGCGGATTGCACAAGATGAATATGCGGGTGCGGTCGGTGATGGTCGCCTCAAACCGGTCGAAATCGATCTCGTACTGACCGTCTGGCCGGCGTGTGAGTTCCATCTCGTCGCAGGTCAGGCCATAATAGCCCGGCACGTGAAGGATGGGAAAGTAGACCGGGGTTTGCGCCAGCACGCCGTCGCCGGGAGATGTGACGGCCCGGGTCGCCACGTTGAATCCGGGCACGACGCCGGGCACAAAAGTGATCGCCTCGGGGTCCACCGTCCAGTCGTACAGGCGCGCCAGCCGGTCTACCATGACCTCGCGCAGCTCGCCGGGAGCCTTGCCGTAGCCAAATACGCCGTGATCCACCCGCTCGTGCAGGGCGCGGATCACCGGCTCGGGGGCTGGAAAGTCCATGTCGGCCACCCACAGGGGCAGCACATCGTCGTCATAGATGCACCATTTGACGCTGTCCGATTCGCGCCGGTTGATGATGTGATCTAGGTCACAGGTCATGGTTGCTCTTCGCCTCGCTTGTTTTGTAAATTGCCCCGGGCCGGACCGTCGACGGCCGACTATGGCTCGCGCGCCCGTGGGTTAGCCATCGACCGTGCCATCTTGGCCGGCCACCAACTGTGCCAGTTCATGGGGCTTGAGGATGATGATGCGCCCCGCGTTCATGGCGATGAGGCCCTGGCGTTCGAGATCGCGCAGGGCACGGTTGGCGCTCTCGCGGCTGGTGCTGATGAGGCTGGCCAGATCTTGCTGGGTCAAGCGTCCCTGGATGCGGATGCCCTCGCGGGTGACGATACCGTGCTGGTCGGCCAGGTAGAGCAGGCGTTTGACGAGCCGGTGCGTCACATCCAGCGTGGCCAGGGATTCGACAGCCTGGGTGGTGTCGCGGAGCCGGGTGCTCAGGAGCACCATCAGGTTCAAGGCCAGTTGGTGGCTGTGCTGGAGATGGCGGGTGAAATCGTCGTCACGGATCACCAGCAGCGATACATCTTCCATGGCCTCGGCCGTGGCCGAGCGTGGCTGGCGGTCTACCAGGGCCATTTCGCCAAAAATGTCGCCGGGTCCATAGATCATCATCGAGACTTCCTGGCCGCGTGTGGCGTCGCCGTGGACATAGATGCGTACCCGGCCGGCCTGGACGATATAGACGGTACGGCCGGGGTCGCCCTGGCAAAAGATGGCCTGGCCGGCGGCAAAGCGCTGCTGCTGGGTGTCGCCAGCCAGACGGACCAGTTCGGCTTCGCTCAACCCGCTAAACAGCGGCACGTTCTGCAAGAACCGCTGGCGTTGGTGTGTGGACATGACCATCTCCCCTCAAGTCAGACTAGACCACGCAGTAACAATCCCACGGCCAGAGCCAGGCCCACACTGATGAGCAGTTCGTTGACATAGCTCAAACGCTCGGCCTCCACGCGACCGCTCCGGCCGTCCACGACCAGTCGCGGCGCTACCACCAGGGGGATAAGCGGGAACTGACCCACCAGGACTAGGGTGGCGATGAGGCTGCGTTCCAGGATACCCACGTATTTTTCGCCGGGGCGGCCGGGCAGGCTGGTGCTCTGACCGCCGATCCCGCGTACCAAGAAGTGAACCAGCACCCAGGCGGGCATGGTCAACAGCACATAGCCCAGGGCTAGGCCGAGTACGTGGCTGTTCTCAAGCCAGTCGCCGAGAGGTGTGGCAGCCGGGTGTGGTTCCAGCCAGCCGGCCGCGGCCAGCGCGACGACGATGGTGAACAGGTGCGCCGCCTGGTCGGCCAGGAGCAGCGCGAGCGCCGGCCCTGGTCCCACCGGCCCGACCTTGGTGCGCGCCAGGTCGATGAGCGTGTGCAGTACGCCTATGCCCAGGGCATAGGGCCACCAGTCGGTGGCAAAAGGCAGGGCGCATAGCCACAGGCACAGCGTGACTATTGCGCCGTGGGCCAACACGCCCCACGCGCTTTGGCTCTTCCAGTGCGCCAGACAGTCGGGTTGAAAGACAAAATCGCCCAGGAAATGGGCCAGGATCATGGCTTGTAACATGGGTTCCATTCCTCGGTCCTCGCTTGTGAGATGTTGTCCATATTATAGCGCAGCGAGCCGGGGCAAACTATGACGCGGGTCACACTGTCGCCGTGAGCCGTTGGCCGGGGCCAGCACCTGATTGCTGGCGGGCCAACTATAACACGTTTTGGGCCGGTGATCAAGTTCGACCGGGCCTCCGTATCTTGTGGTGCCTACAAATAGTTGCTAATTGCATACGATTTATGATATAATGATTCTGGAGGCGCGAGCAGCGATGGCTGCCTTACGCCGCCGATCGGGCCTATACAGCACAGACACTGGAACCATATCTACAACTAGAGGAGGGAGTCACATGGGACTGAGTGTTGGCGACGGATTTCGTTTCGGCTGTGGGATCATGTTGGCGTTTCTGATCTTTTACCTGGTTGTCATGGCGATTGGGGCATTGATCATGATCGTCATGACGTTCCTGGGGTTACTGGGTGGCATGGCCACCATGTATCCCCAATCCCTGCTACTCTTGTTGCCCCTGGTTTGAGCAAGCGCTGATCGGACAGGGTGACAGGACAATGTACTCAAGCCCCGGGACACGCCGGGGCTTGAGTGTATCCGTATCCAAATACTTGACAGAAATAGTAAACTATGATAGAATATGCCAGCCTGAGCGCCAGGCGACCAAGAACGCGCCAGGCCCGTTGCAGTGCTTGCAATTCATGCAGATACCGTGTATACTTGGCCAAGCCCCGTCGACCAACTCGAACGGTCAATATTGTGGCCCGGAGCAAGGGCGGGGCTGTGATGTGATAACGAGGAGAAAAAGGGACGCGATGCACCTACGCTTGGTTGAACGATCTGTAGGTCCACAAAAGTGTGGCGCAGATTGGCGCGAGTATTCCTTGTCTTGTGGTGGGGTGGTCTATGGTA